>JBEOKA010000073.1:0-14341 GCA_040275325.1 Myxococcaceae bacterium
GAGCCGCCTGCGCCGCCATCACAGGCCTGCCCGTTACAATCGTCGACGGGCGCGAAGTTGCTGCAGCTACAGCCAGCCGTGGAGAAGAGGACGACGAGGGTGAGCACGGGGAGAACTCGGAACATGGCGAGGCGACCTAGCCAAGTTGGCCCCGGCGCGAAAGCCCTGCCCCAAAGAGGCGGTGACGCACCGAGAGGCTAGACTCCTCCCATGGCTCAAACGCGGTCGGTCTCGAGGGTTCGCGACATCGTGCTGAAGGCGGGGTTGGTCGACGAGCTGCAGATGCGCTCGGCGCTCGCGCGAATGGAGCAGTGGGGCGGGCGGCTGCCTGCGGTGCTCGTCGAGATGGGCTTCGTCGACGAGGAGCAGCTGGTCGAGGCCATCGGCAGGTCGCTCAAGATGCCGGTGACGCACCTGGGCACGGTGGTGAAAGACCCCGCCGCCCTCGCGCGCGTCGACGTCGCCACCTGTGAGCAGCACGCCGTCTTCCCCGTGCTCCTGAAGGACCGAACGCTGCACCTGGCGATGTGCGACCCGACCGAGCTGGGCGTGCTCGATGCCATCTCGGCGAAGGCGGGCGTGCGGGTGGTGCCCCAGCTCGCATCAGAGACCGAGATCTCGACCGCCATCGCCCGTCACTACAAAGGGCAGCACGTCGAGCCGAAGTCGTACTCGATGCGAAAGCGCGTGACGCACGAGCTGCCCGCAGCCGATGGCGGCAACCTGCCCGAGTCGGTGTTTCAGCTCGACCTGAAGGAGCCTCCGAAGCCGGGGGCGAGAGCTGCGGTCGGGGGCGTCGGGAACCGGCCCCCCAGCGCCAACACCCTGCTCGACGAGATCCTCGGTGATGACGCCTCCGCCACGCAGGAGGGCTTTACGGAGGCCGAGCTGGTGCGACTCGACGCCTGCCGACTCAATCAAGAGAAGGCCTCGACCATCATTCGCGCCCTGAACGAGCTGCTCACCGAGAAGGGCTATTTGTCGAGAAGTTAACCGGCCGTCTTGCCTGGTGTTTTCGACCCGCGAAACTCTGGCTGGGAGCTCCCGTTCGGATGTCAGCACGAGCTGGAATTTCCCCGGGAGTCGTCGACATGGTGCGCGTCGTTCTGTCCGCAGTGTTGGTCGTTGGAGCCGCAGGCTGTCTACGCAATGACCCGGTGCCGACGTTGCCCGAGAAGGTCGTCGCGCACTGCCGGTACACGAACCAGTTCGCCAAGCTCGAAGAGTGCCGCGACTACCTCGGCGAGTGGACCGAGAAGCAGGCGAAAGACGACTGCGCGGGGCAGCTGCTCAACGGCGAGCGGGCCGAGTTCGAGGTGGGCACGAAGTGCTCGTACCCGGCGATCCTCGGCTACTGCATTCTCGGCAGCGGCTCGACGTTCACGCGCATTCACCTGCCGGGCGACAAAGACTCGGCGTGCGCGTCGTCGGAGCGCGGCTGTGAGGTGTTCGGCGGCGGTCTGTTCGACCCCGCGCCCATCTGCGGCGGCAAGGTGACCGAAGGCGGAGGCACGGGCCTGCCGACCTTCGAGCCTCCAGTGCTGACCTGCAAAGACCCGATGCCGGGAGAGCCTGCGGGCAAGAGCGCCAACGGGCAGGTCTGCACGTGGGAGATGATCAGCGGCGCGACCGAGCCGAACCGCCACTTCGAGAACTACGGCAGCTGCGACCGCGTGCGCACGCAGCGACCCTACAACCCCGCGCCGACGAACAAGGACGCGACCCGCGACGACCCGCGCATGAACGACCCGACCTACCGCGCCGAGGTGGAGTGGGTGCGCAAGGAGATCGAAGCGACCGCGTGCGTGTGCTGCCACAAGTCGAGCGCGCCGAAGGGCCCGTCGAACTGGTACGTCGATCAGCCGGGCAACTTCATCAACGGCTTCTACGACCGCGGCCTGGCGATGGGCGCGGGGTGGATCAACAGTGTCGGCTTCGGCGCGTACCCTCCCGAGCAGAACAACGGCTTCTCGCGCGCGACGCCCGACCGGCCCGAAGACTCGGCGTTCGTCACGACCGATCCCGCCCGCATGAAGCGCTTCTTCGAGGGCGAGCTGGCCGCGCGTGGTCGCAATCGCGCCGAGTACATGGGCATCTACGGCGCGGGCCCGCTCGATGATCAGCGCTTCTTCATGCCGAAGGCGTGTGAGAACGGCGAAGGCGTCGACGCGAGCGGCACCATCACCTGGGTGGGTGGCAAGGCGCGCTACCTGTACGTGATGGAGAAGGGCACCACGAGCCCGGGCGCTCCGCCGAACCTCGACCTGCCCAACGGCGTCATCTGGCGCTTCGACGTGCCTCCGACGGCGAAGCAGGGGCTCGAGTCGGGCACCGTGAAGTACGGCGTGGTGCCGGAGGGAACGACGCAGAAGTTCCCCGCGACGGGCTCACCCGCGGCGCTCGTCAGCGGCAAGGAGTACTACCTGAGCGTGATGCAGGACATTGGCTTCCCCGCGACGCGGTGTGTGTTCACGATGAAGTGAGAGGCCTCACGCGAAGGCCCTCTCCTTCGCAGTCGAGGCAGGTTAACGCGCGAGCCTCGTCCCACGCCGCACGCTCTCCGACGGGCACACACGAGAGGCACACCTCGCGCTCACACGAGGCACACCGCGCCAGCACCGCCGTCAGCTGACACCGTGTGCACGGCCGCGCTTCGTCATCGAGCGGCTGCGGTTCGGGCTCGACGATCGTCTCATCGGGATCTCCGGTCGAACCGAGGTGATGTTCGGGAAACTCGACGGGGCCCTCGTTCCAGATGACCCCTTCATCGGCGTCGACGGCATCGATGAACGGCTCATCGTCTTCGACGTCGTCGTCGGCGAAGCCACCAGGCAACACGCGCGGCTGCTCGGGCTCGGGCACGTACACGAAGCCCTCGGGGCTGTTGCGCGCGTCGGGCGGAGCCTCACCCCACTCGTTCACAGGGTCGTCGATCCAGTCCTCGTACCCGCCCTCTTCCTCTTCTTCTTCTTCGCCCTCGTCTTCGGCCTCCTCGTCTCTCGGCGGTCGCAGCGCACGCTCGGTGAACATCACCAGCCGCTCACCCGCGCCCAACGGAGTCCCCACCACCAGCTCGGGCGACGCGAAGTCGAGGGCGGTGACCAATTGATCCAGCACGCCCCAGCCAGGATCGAAGCCGAGCAACCCTTCGATGACGTCGCGCACCACGCGGTCTCGAAACGATGCGCTCTCGTCACGCCGCGCGATGGGCCGCTTGCGCACCCCGGGCACGCTCACGTGCGGGCCGAGGCTCTCACTCGAGATGGAGCGGTTCGAATCGGACAGGCACACCGACGCGACGTCGAGGCCGCGGTCGAGCTTCGCGAGCTGACGCGCCACGGAGCCCGGCACCACCTGCACCTCGCCAGTTCCCAACAGCCGAGCCACCGTCACCTCGGCGCCGTCGAGGCGAACCGTCGCGTGCTGCACGGCGACGCGCTCCGCTCCGCTCGTGGTCGCGCAGGCCATGATCGCTGCACGCAGCTCGGCCGGCAGCGCGCCTCGAATGATCAGCAGTGACTGTTCGACCTGCGACAACCACGGCACCAGGCCATCGCCTTCGACGGTGTTGATCGCCCGCACCACCGTCGTGCCCGGCTTGCGCGCACCAATCACGGCCGAGAGCCGTGCCTGAACGTTTCCCTCGACCACCAACTGGCCGACGTTGCCGAGCAGATGAAGGCTCGGCGCGAAGGTCTCGGCCGGCTGACGACCCTCGGGCTGATACTGGTTCGCGACGTCGAGCAGCAGCTCGAGCCGCTCGAGCGACGGGAGCTTTCGCACGCCCTCGACGATCGCTTCACATGCGTGCACCACTTCGATGGTCCGCAGCGATGGAGCATCGCCGACCGCGAAGTGCTCCAGGGCTCCGGTGCGTTCGAGCCGCAACGCCTCGAGCCGCGGCAACCAGCGCATCAGCGCCGAGAGGTCCAGACGCACCGCCTCGGCTCTCGGGTCGAGCACCAGCTCCAGCCGACGCCACGGGAGCGGACGCGAGACGGCGCGGGTCCAACGGTCGAGCTCTGCTGCCGAGCCGGGAACGAGCCGCGCCCGGTCGAGCAAGGTCGCCGACGGGTGCGCGAGCAGCGCCTCGAACTCGGAGAACTCGAGCGCCGACGTCATCGACAGCACGCCCCGGCGGAACACGGGCGCCTCACGAACGCCCCGCGCCTGCAACGTACGCAGCGGCGGTGGCGTCAGCTCGAAGCGGAGCCGATCGGTCGCCGCGACCGCGTCCTGCAGCGCTCGTGACGGCCGCAGCTCCCGTTCGAGCATCAGCGACATCAATGCGCCACGAGGGCTGCCGTTCACCTCGAGCCAGTCGGCGTACACCGCCCAGCGCGTCGCATCGTCACGGCGCTCGAGCACCGCGGCCTCCAGCGCGTCATTGGCGAGCGAAGCGTTCAGCGGCGACTCCTCCCTTGAAGAGAATCGCTGCAAACCACGGCGACGTCACCTGCCGGTGTCAGCGCAGCGCGACTCTCCGCAGAGACACGAGCCATCGCTGATACCCGAACGCGACCTCGCAACCGTTCCCGGTCGGAACGATCGACGCTGCGCAGCGCACGCCTCGACCCTCGCGTGAGACCTTCGGAGCCGCGGCACACGCGACGAGGAGCAGCACGAGCGGTACAGTTCGCCCATGCGCTTCGGGCTCCTCGCGGCTGTCGTCCTCTTCTCCTGCAGCCCGATGATGACCCAGAAGCCGGCGCCGACCGTCGAGCCCCTGCCCTCCTTCGAGCTCGCCGACGTGAACCCCGCCTCGGCGACGAGTGGCCAGTCAGTCGGCCCGCTCGCGCTGCGCGGGAAAGTGACAGGCTGGTACTTCACCCATTCGAATTGAGGCTACTGCCGGGGCCAGGCTGGCCTCCTTCAGACGATGCAGACCGAGCTCGACCGGGAAGCACCGGGCGCCATCGCGCTGCTCTCGGTGAACGCCGTCGGCTTCGAGGCGGGCAACGCCGACTTCGTGATGGGGAAGACGACACCGCTCTTGCAGGACACGCAGGCCGTGAACGCGTGGGGCCTGTGGCAAGTGACCTATCGCGACGTGGTCGTGCTCGACGCTCAGGGGCGACGGCGCGACGTGTTCAACCTCACCGCGAACGACCTCGCCGTGGCCGCGAACTTCGCGACGCTGAAGGCGATTCTGCTCGACGCGCGTTGAATGGGAGCCCGCTCGGTCTCGCTTGGGAGTCACGCGCCGATGTGCTGAACCTCGACTCCCCGTGCTCTCCGTCGTCTTCACCCTCGCGCTGGCCCAGACGGCCAACCCCTACCTCGACCTCGCGCGGGCGAAGGCGCGTGAGCTCAAGTTCGCCGAGGCCATCACCCAGCTGCAGGTGGCGAAGCAGGTGCCCGATCTCGAGCAGGCCCAGCGCCTCGAGGTCTTCGAGCTGCTCGCGAAGTGCCACATCGCCGAGGGGAATCGCGCCGAGGCCGAGACCGCGTTCAGCGAGCTGCTCGCCCTCGAGCCCGAGCACGAACTCGATCGGGGCTCGACGTCGCCCAAGATTCTCACCGTGTTCGACGCCGTGAAGGAGCGCCTCTTCCCCGACCGGCAGGTGAGCCTCGTCGAAGAGATGGCGCCACCTGGCCGGCTGCGGCTGCGCGTCGTCGACCCGTTTCATCGAACCACTGGCGCCGAGCTGGTGCTGCGCCGCGGCGATGGTCCGTGGGAGTCGCGCGCCCTCACCATCGAGCAGAAGGTCGTCGATGTGCTGACCCCGACCGCCACGGCCGACACCGTCTTCTGGTTCGTGCGCATCAAGGCCGATGAGACCACCGTCGCGAGCTTCGGCACTGAAGAGGCGCCGCGCGTGAGTGAACGCCGCAAGGCCGTCGAGCTTCCGCCGGCGCCCGAAGAAGAGCAGCCGGGGCTCGCGCCCACGAAGGTCGCAGGCATCGTCACGGGCGTCGTCGCGGTCGTCGCGGCAGGCGTCGGAACCGCCCTTCAGCTCAACTCGCAGGCGCTCGATCGCGTCTCGCGCGACCCCAGCAAGCCACCGGGCGACTGGGCCGACACGGCGCGCGCCGCTCACACGAACGCCGTGACGCAGGCGAACTGGTCGATTGGCCTGTTCGCCACTGGAGGCGTCGCGGCCATCTCGGCTGTGGTGTTGTTCGCATGGTGAAGCGCTCACTGGCGGTGCTGGCGTTGCTGGGCCTGACCTGCGTGCCCAGCCCGCTCGACGAGACGGGCAAGCAGTGCTCGGTCGATCGCCCGTGCGGCAACGGGTTTGTCTGTGTGGCTTCGCGGTGCCAGGACGAGTTCTTCGACGCAGGCTCTCTCACCGACGCTGGCCAGCCGCGGGCAGACGCGGGGTTCGATGCAGGGCCTCGTGATGCCGGAGCCGATGCGGGCGTCGATGCGGGCGCCGACGCTGGCCTGGACGGAGGCACCGACGCCTCGGTACCAGACGCCGGCTTCGACGCAGGCGCGTTCCCCTGTGACGTGAACCTCATCGCCAACCCCGGCTTCGAGCTTCAAACCGCGACCGGAGCGGTTCGGAACTGGCGCGCCATCGCCGGCACCGTCACTCATGGAGTCCCCGCGCGCACTGACCCCGCCGCAGCCAGAATGTGGATCGGCAACAACGCGAACCCCTCGATGCAGAGCGACATCGTGAGCGGCCCCACCACCTTCGGCGTGGTCTTCTGTGCACGCGCCTGGGCCCGCCACGAACACGATGCTGGCCTCACCGTCTCCCTCATCATTCGCGAGCGCGCGCCCGACGGCGGCTTCATCGACCTGAGCAACGGCAGCGGTACGCCCATCACCAAAGGCAGCTGGCAGCCAACGATGGAGAGCTACCGCGCGGCTGGTGATGGAACGGGCATCGATGTGAGGTTCTCGACCGCGCGCTTCGAGCCCGACGCCTCGGTGCTGATCGACGACGTGCTCCTCTTCCGCAGCTGCAGCACCCAGTGCATCTACCCGCCGTGATCGATAACCTCGCGCCGTGGCGAAGTCCGGCGACCAGCACCGCAACGGCTACGAGCTGCTCAAGCGCCTGGCGTCAGGTGGTATGGGCGAGGTGTTCGTCGCGCGCAAGTCGGGCACGGGCGACTTCGAGAAACGGGTCGCGCTCAAGCTGCTGCTGCCGCACCTGACGGCCTCGAGCGACTCGGTGAAGCGCTTCTACGCCGAGGCCCGGCTCGCGGCGCGCATGCACCACCCGAACATCGTCGAGATCTTCGACGTCGGCGAAGCCGAAGGCCGGCCCTTCATCGCCATGCAGCTCGTCGAAGGGGTCAGCCTCGCGCAGTACCTTCAGCTCGCGAAGGAGCAGCGCCTGACGATGCCGCTGCCCATCGCGCGCGCCATCGCCATGGCCATCTGTGAAGCGCTCGCCTACGCGCACGACCTGAAGGACCCTCAGGGGCGGCCGCTGAAGCTCGTGCACCGCGACGTCACGCCGTCGAACGTGCTGCTCTCGTTCAACGGAGCCATTCAGCTCACCGACTTCGGCATCGCGCGCGTCGGCGAAGCGGGCACCAGAACGGGCTCGGTTCAAGGCAAGGCGGCCTACGTCGCGCCCGAGCAGCTCACGCAAGAGGTCCAGCTCGACGCCCGCGTCGATCTCTACTCCACCGCCGTCACCCTCTATGAGCTGCTCAGCTTCGAGAACCCGTTTCGTCGCAAGTCGCAGGACGAGACGTTCGCGGCGATTCTGCTCGGGAAGCCGACGCCCGTTCGCCAGCACCGCCCCGATGTCTCTCCCCAGATGGAGGCGGCGCTGCAACGGGGCATGTCGCGCAAGGCCGACCAGCGCTTTCCCGACGCGACGAGCTTTCGAAAGGCGCTCATCGACGGCCCGGTGGCCAGCGCGCCCGACCTCGCCGAGCACCTGCGGCTGCTGACGATTCCCGCGGCGGGAGCCACCGAAGATCCCTCGAACCCGGTCGGCACCAGGTCACAGGTGCTTCGGGTGACCCACAGCGTCTCGGTCGACGTCACCCCGATTCCACAGCGGGCGTTGTGGCCGGTGTGGCTCGCCGCAGGCCTGGGCATCGTCGTCGCCGCGGGGCTGGCGTTTGGAGCGCTCCGCCAGCCGCTCCATACCCCAACGGTCGAGCCGGTCGTGGAGCCGCTCGCGCCAGTGCCCCCTCGGCCCGTCGTCATCGTCGAGCGGCCTCCAGTCGATTCCGTCATCGACCCACCCACCGCGCCCACGCCTCGTAGGCCAGAGCCCCGGCCGACGCCTTCGCGCCCCAAAGCGACGCCACCACCTGCTGGCGAGTTGCAGATTGGCTACCTGGCCGCCGACGCCGTGCCGTGGGCCGACGTGGTGGTCGACGGAGCGCGCGTCGATCGCACGCCCTTCTCGAAATACCCGCTCCCCACCGGCAAGCACGAGGTGCTCTTCACGGCTCCCGATGGGCGCTCGCAGGTCAAGACGATCACCATCGCCGAGGGCACGGTCACGTCACTCAGGGTCGATTTTTCCTCGAAGTGACGACTGGTTACGAACCGACGACACCTTTTCGCACTTCCTGCGAGAATGTCTGAGTCATGACCATCAACTCCGTCAACCGCAGCGCTCCCGCCGTCGTTCGTGCCACCGAAACGGCGCCTGCTGCCGCGGCCCAGGCGCCCGCTGCTGCCCCTCAGTCGACTGGCTACGCCGCGACCAGCAGCTACTCGGCCTCGACGGGTACCTCGACCAACACCAGCACCGACACGAAGAAGGCCATCGACCTGCTCAAAGACGTGCCCGGCTCGGAGAAGCTGAGGAAGCTGCTCAGCGAGCCCTACATGACGCGCGACGAAGCGGGCGAGGCCGTCGAAGAGTTCAACAAGATCGCCGGCAGCATTCCCGAGAAGGACCGCGGAGCCATCGAGCAGGCCGTCATGTACGAGTCGTGCGTCGCCGGCAGCCTCGCGCTCGGCAAGATGATCATGGACCGGCTGATCGAGCAGCTGAAGAACAACAAGATCATTCCCCAGTACTGATGAACGCGGCGGCGCTGCTTCAACAAACGCTCGAAGCGCGGCTGCGTGGTGAGCCCGAGTTCGAGAAGCTGGCCAAAGCGCTGGGAGTGACCGCTGGTGGGCTGGTCTCGATGATCGTCCACCTCTCACTCTTCCCCGATGACACGCCGCAAGACCTCACGCCGCGGGGAAAGCAACTGCTCACCTCGTCGGAGCTCGCGAAGTACGTGAAGCTCGCGGTGGAGTCGGCCCGACAATCCGCGCCTGCGATGTTCGCCGAGGTCAAGAAGGCGCAGCTCGCCATCACCCAACCCGGCGACCCCCGCACGGGCGACCCCGCGTTGAAAGCCGAGCTCGACAAGCTGCTCAAGCGCGTACGCTAGCGCCGTGAACGACTCGACCCGAACGCTCGATCAAACGGCGGCACCGTTTCGGCCGATGCCCATGCGCCTGGTGGTGCTCGCAGGGCCCGATCGCGGCGCCGAGCTCATCGTCGAACAGGGCACCGCCCTCGTCGGAACGCACGCCGACTGTCAGCTCAAGCTCGCCGATGACGCGGTCTCTCGCAGACACCTCTCGGTCGAGCTGCTCGGCCTTCGCGCGCGCGTGCGCGACCTCGGCTCGAAGAACGGCACCCGCTTTCAGGGCGCGAAGCTGACGGTGCTCGACCTGCCGCTGGGCTCCGTCATCGAGCTCGGCAGCACCCAGCTCGCCGTGCTCCCAAAGGTGAGCTCGACGACGGCCGCGAAGGAGTCCCTGAACGGGCTGCTCGGCCGCTCCCCGGTGATGCGGGGGTTGTTCTCGCAGCTCGAGCAGGTCGGGCCCACCGACGCGTCGGTGCTGCTGCACGGTGAGACTGGCTCGGGGAAAGAGGCGAGCGCACGGGTGCTCCACGCGCTCTCACCGCGAAAAGAAGGGCCGTTCGTCACCTTCGACTGTGGCGCCGCGACGGGCGACCTCGTGCAAGCGACGCTGTTCGGTCACGTGAAGGGCGCCTTTACCGGCGCCGTGAAGGACTCGGCAGGCGTGGTCGAGGCCGCCGACGGTGGCACGCTCATGCTCGACGAGGTCGCCGCGCTGCCGCTCGAGCTGCAGCCCCTGTTGCTGCGCGTGCTCGAGAGCGGCTCGTACCAGCGCGTGGGTGACACCAAGGTGCGCACCTCGGACTTCCGCCTGCTGGCCACGACCCAGCACGACCTTCCCAAACGGGTGAAGGCGGGCGCGTTTCGGGCCGACCTCTACTACCGCCTGTCGGCCATCGTGCTCGAGGTGCCCTCGCTCAGAGATCGCCTCGAAGACGTGGCGATGCTGGCGCAGTCGTTCGCGCGCGCCCAACGAAGCGACGCGGTGCTCTCGCCCAGCGCGCTCGCGGCCCTCTCTGCGTGGCAGTGGCCGGGCAACGTGCGTGAGCTCAAGAACGTGGTCGAGCGAATCCTCGCGCTGGGTGAAGACGCCGTGCTGCCGAAGCCGCCTGAGGCGACCGGCGCCGACTTTCACGCCTCACGGGAGCGCGCGCTGGCCGCCTTCGAGCGCAGCTACCTCGAGGCCCTGCTCACCCGCCATCAGGGCTCGGCCGCGGCGGCAGCCCGTGAGGCCGGCATCGCCCGCAGCTATCTGTACAAGATGCTCGAGCAGCACGGGGTTGATCCGGCGAAGTTCAGGGGTTGATCAGCGCCGCCGTCAGGTCGCCACGAACGCCGCGTCGACGAAGTGCTTGACGTCACCGGCGCACACAGGCAGAAGTGCGAGCGCTTTTCTTCGTTGTTCGCCCATGTAGCTCAGTTGGTAGAGCAGGGGACTGAAAATCCCCGTGTCGCTGGTTCGATTCCGGCCGTGGGCACTTTTCCTTCTCCTCGTTGTCGGCTGCACTCGCCTTCATGACGCGGGTGATGGTCGTCGACGACGACCCCTTCATCGGAGCGCTGGTCTGTCGGGTGCTCAAGCGCCGGCGACACGAGGCCGAGCACTGTCTCAGCCTGGCGACGGCGCGCGAAGCCCTCGAGCAGCGCGGGCCCTTCACCCACCTGCTCACCGACGCCCGCCTCGCCAACCCGAGTGACGGTGTGGAGCTGGCGACCGAGACGCGCTCACGCTTCCCCTCGATGCGCGTGGTGCTGATGAGCGGAGCGACGCGCGCCGACGCCCAGGTTCCCGCCGAGTTCGTGCTGCTCTCGAAGCCGTTCGAGACCGAGGCGCTGCTGGCGGCGCTGGGCCTGGGTTAGTCGAAGCGCCCCTCGACGCGAAGCTCGGTGGCCGTCGGCCGGGAGAACCGCCACCCAAACGCCCGACACACGACCCCGACGGCCACGACCGCGAGCGCCCTGCCCGTCTGCTTGCGGTCGACGCTGTCTCTTCGGGTGAGGAAGTCCTCCACCGACTGGGGCTCGGGCAGCACGCCTCCCGTCACCCGACAGGCCAGCGTGAAGTCCTCCTGCTCGACGGTGAGGGCGATCGTCACCGCAGACGCGTCGGAGCGCAGGGCCAGCTCGACGAGGTTGCCCAGCAACAGCTCGGCGAGGCGCGGGTCGACCTGCACCGCGAGCGGCTGCGCCGAGATCTCGAGCACCACCTTGCGGGCCTTCGCCATCAACGCGTACCGATAGGTGAGGCGCTCGACCTGCTCGTGGAGCAGCACCTCGGTGCGCTCGACCGGCTCGGGCGTGGTGGCCGCGGCCTCGACGAGGCGAAGGTTCTCGAGCAACGAGCGCAGCGCCACCACCTCTTCGATGGCGCGCGCGAGGGTGACGCGCTCGTCGTCGTCGTAGCCCTCGTGGTGCGCGAGCTCGCCCATGGTGAGCTGCAGCGAGGTGAGCGGCGTGCGCAGGTCGTGCATGAGGGTGGAGAGGAGCCGGCGATCGACCGCGTGCGCGCGCTTCGCCGACAGCCGCGCCGCCACGCCGCACGAGAGGGCCCAGAGCAGGGCACCCAGCACGACCCCGACCCCGAGCCAGAGGGCCTCCATCAGGTGCCCGTGTCGAAGCGGTAGCCGACGGCCTTCACCGTCTGCAGCGCGCTCGCGCCGTTGCCCAGCTTCTTGCGAATGCGCGCGACGTGCGAGTCGATGGTGCGGCCGAGAATCTCACCGGTGTTCGAGGCCAGCTTCGCGAGGCGATCGCGACTGATGGCCGTACCGGGGTGGGCGACGAGCGCGGCCAGCACCGAGAACTCGGTCGGCGTGAGCTCGACGTCGGCACCGGCGGCCTTCACGCGGCGGGCATCGAGGTCGACCTCGCAGTCGGCCCACTTCACCAGGTGATGTTCGCGCGTGGCCGAGATGCGCAAGTGGGCCTTGATGCGGGCGAGCAGCTCTTCGAACCAGAAGGGCTTCGCGACGAAGTCGTTCGCGCCGAGCTCGAAGCTCCTGAGCCGCTCGGACAATGCCGTACGCGCCGTGAGCACGATGACGGGCACCGACACCCGCGCGCGAAGGTGCTCGAGCACGTCGAGCCCGTCTTGCTCGGGGAGCGAGAGATCGAGGAGCACGAGGTCGATGGTGACGACCTTCAACACCGCGAGGGCCTGGGGCCCGCTGGTGGCGAGCTCGATGGCGAAGCCCGCCCGCTTGAGGCCCTGCACCAGCCCGGCCGCCACCGCGGTGTCGTCTTCAACGACCAGAATGCGTGGCTGCGGCTCCATGCGTCCCCCTGAAGCATGCTCGCCTACCCTGCGGTCCAACGCACCAACCGATGTGCGTCAACCTGCTCTCAACACGCGTCGGGTAGGTCTGATCATCCGATGCTGAAGGTCGACCTCATCTCGCAGCGCGTGACCCTGCCAATGCACATGGCGCTCGAGCGCGCGTCGCGGTGGCACGACCAGCTCCTTCCCTGCCTCGAGATTCAGCTGATGACGCTCGACGGCGGCGAGGTGCAGAACATCGACACACCTGCGTTCGAGGCGCTGGTGGCGTTCTGTCTGAGCCGGGCCCATCGGGGGCTGGTGACCCGCTGGAGCACCGTGTCTCCCAGCTTGAGCCAGCACATCGAACACCTGGGCCTGAGGGGCCTGCTGTTGCTCCCTGCAGCCGGCTGATCCACCCGGCCTGCACAACGGGCGGAGCGCCCCCGAAGGCTGTAGAGTGTCGTTCCCGTGTCAGACGCACCTCGCACCGACCTGAGCGGCCGGAAGATCGGCGAATACGACATCACCGCCCGCATCGGCGTCGGTGGCATGGGCGAGGTGTACGAAGGGCGCCAACCCCTCATCGGCAAGCGGGTCGCCGTGAAGGTGCTGCTGCCGTCGCTCTCGAACGAGAAGGAGCTGGTCGAGCGCTTCCTCGCCGAAGCCCGCGCGGTGAACGAGATTCGCCACCGCGGCATCGTCGACATCTTCTCGTTCGGCCAGCTGCCCGAGGGCTCGCACTACTTCGTGATGGAGTTCCTCGAGGGCCAGGCCTTCGACCGCCTCTTGAAGCAGCGCGGGCCGTTGCCGGTGGGCGAGGCGCTCTCGTACATCGAAGAGGTGCTCGACGCGCTCGAGTCGGCGCACGCGGCGGGCATCGTTCACCGCGACATCAAGCCGTCGAACATCTTCCTGGTGAACACGGGGCGCGGAAAGCCGTACGTGAAGCTGCTCGACTTCGGCATCGCGAAGCTGGGAGCGCTGGCCAACGGCAGCGACTCGGCACCTCAGACGCGCGCGTCGATGATTCTCGGCACGCCCGACTACATCTCGCCCGAGCAGGCGCGCGGCAAGCCCATCAGCGCGGCCACCGACCTCTACGCGCTCGGCGTCGTGTTGTTCGAGATGGTGACGGGCTTCCGGCCGTTCCGCGGAGAGAACTCGCTGCAGACGATGTGGATGCACGTGGAAGATCCACCGCCAGCGCCTTCGACGGTGCGCGCCGACATTCCCCCCGCGCTCGACGAGCTGATTCTGTGGGCGCTCGAGAAAGACCCGGCCAACCGCCCGGCGAGCGCCGAAGAGATGCGGGCGCACCTCGACGCCGTGCGCGCCTCCCTGCTCCCCGGAGCCGGCAGCACGACGCCAGCGCCCATCACCGGCCGCACGCCTGCCGTCGCCACGCCCTCTGGTCGCCAGATTCCGCTCGCGGGAACACCGCCTCCCCGCAGCGGGCAGCAGAAGCCGCTCACCGGCCGCACCCGCGCCACGCGCCCGCCCACGCCGCCTCCCGTGCCTTCCGGCCAGGAGACGCGCATGTCACCGCTCACCAACGACGCGCTGCCGGGCCTCTCGAATCAGACCCGCGTCGATCAGCCGATGCCGTCGCACCTCGTGAAGACCGACCCCGAGCGGGTGGCGGCTCCTCGCGAGCAGCCCGAGCGCGCAGGCAACACCGAGGCCGAGCTCGAAGCCGTCATCGACGAGCCGCCGAAGAGCAAGCTGCCCATCATCATCGGCCTCGTGTCGGTGCTGTTGATTGGCGTCGGTGGCTTCGTGCTCTTC
>JBEOKA010000074.1:0-6493 GCA_040275325.1 Myxococcaceae bacterium
GCAGTTGTATTGCGGGAAGTTGTCGAAGGGCTCATTCGGGTCGTAGACCCCGTTGTCGTTGGCGTCGACGAAGGGCTCCGAGAGATCGACCCACCACTCACCAGGATCCCAGCGGCCGTTGTTGTTCGGCGACCCCGACGGGCTGTCGAAGAACTGCTCTTCACCAGGCAGCGACGCGATGATCGTCGTGAAGCGGTCTCGCGGGTTGCGGTTGCCTGCGGAGGGCTCGTTCGAGAGCGGGGTCGTCTCGACCGGCAGACCGGGAGACGCGCTGAAGGTCATCGTCACCGTGCCGTTCGTCAGCAGGTTCGGCGCGTTGATCGTTCCCGATTCGGCGCTCCAGACGACAGGAATGTTGAAGCCGACGGGCGTGCCCGAGCGATCAGTGGCGTTCACCGCGCAGGTGGTCTGCGCGTCGGAGCGCGGCGGCTGCGCGTTCTGCATCGCGCCCAGCGACTTCCTCGTGCAGCTCACGTTCATGCGGCCGTCGTTCACGACACCCCAGCGCACGCCGATGCCCTGGGCGTTGGCGAAGACGGCGGGCCGCGCACGAACGGTCGCGCGAACGGTGACCGAGCCCGCCTCGTTGCCGCCGCGCAGCAGGGTCGACACCTTGCCCATCGCGTCGGTGCGATCGAGGGGTGGGTCGATGGTCGCGCCGCCTGCCGCACCGGGCAGAATCGAGAAGGCCACCTGAACGCCGGGCACCGGCTGCCCGAGCTCGTTCAAGACGCGGAAGATGACCGAGGTGCTGGTCTGCATGCCCGCCTGCTGCGTGTTGATCGCGGTGCGGGTCAGCATCACGTCGGACTGTTCGATCTGTTCCACACGCACCACGTTGACCGTCTTGGTGTCAGTGCCATCGAAGGCACGCGCGGTGATGTTGAAGCCGGCCGTTTCGTCGGCGACCGACAGCTCGACCGTCGCCTGCCCGATGTTGTTGGTGAGGGTCACCGCATCCTGGACCTTCTGGGGGAGTGGCACCGAGCCGTCGAGCGTACCGCCGGTGATGCGCCACTCGACCGGCACGCTGGGCAGCGTCATCATGGTGTCGTTGCGCTTCACCGTCGCCGTGACGATCACGGAGTCGAAGCCGGCGTCTGCTGAGGCCCGCACGAGCGAGATGACGCTGGGCGTGATGGCGACCGAGACGACGCGCCCGCCGTCGGTCAGGCCGGCGTCAGGGAACGTGAAGCCGCCGTCGTCGACCATCATGCCCGCGTCGACACCTGCATCAGCGCCACCATCGGCGCCGCCATCAGCGCCGCCGTCGCTGCTCACGACGGTGGTGATGCTCACCGAGGTCGTCGCCTCGATGAGCTTCGAGTTGGTCGTCCACTCCGCGGTGATGCGGGCGGTGCCGCGGCACTCGGGCTCCATCGCGACGTTGCAGGTGAAGTCGATCTCGGCCTTGCCGTTGGCGAGCTCGACGGTGGCCTTGTCTTTCAGGCTGCCGATGGTGCTCTGAATGCGGACCGAGCCGGTGCCGATCTTGCCCAGGCCATCGGTCGCCGAGACCGAGATGACCGACTTCTGCCCGTCGGAGCGGATCGACCGCGGCGTCGCAGTCACCTCGAGAATGGGGTCCACCATCTGGGGCCCACACGACCACCCGACCACTGCCACGCAGGCCGACACCAGCCACAGCTTCCAATTCATGAACTGCTCCCCTTGTTCGCCGAAGG
Organism: Myxococcaceae bacterium; assembly: GCA_040275325.1. GTDB lineage: Bacteria > Myxococcota > Myxococcia > Myxococcales > Myxococcaceae > Xiheimicrobium. The sequence goes on from JBEOKA010000074.1 coordinate 1,686, forward strand.
ACGAGACCGACGCGGCCGCGAGTCTCGCCCGGCACGACGCCGAGTCAACGACTTCGCCAGTCTAGGCCACCACCGCCCAAACCGTCACGGCGCCTCTGGGACTCGTGTGTTACGAGGTGCGCCCATGAACTTCTCGCTCAGCGACGACGTCAAGGCCCTGCAGGAAACCGCTCGCAAGTTCGGTCGTGAGGTGATGCGCCCGAAGGCGGCGCACTACGACGAGACCTCGCAGTTCCCGAAAGAGATCATCCAACAGGCCTGGGAGCTCGGCCTGATGAACATGACGATTCCGCAGGAGTTCGGCGGCATCGAGCTCTCGCACCTCGCGCAGGCCGTCATCGCCGAAGAGCTGGCGTGGGGCTGCTCGGGCATGGCGACGTCGATGATCGCCAACGACCTCGCGCTGCTGCCGATCGTGCTCGCGGGCACGAAGGAGCAGAAGGAGAAGTTCCTCAAGCCCTTCACCGAGAAGTTCCTGCTCGCGAGCTTCGGCCTCACCGAGCCCGGCGCCGGCAGCGACGTGGCCGGCATGCGCTGCACCGCGCGCCGTGAAGGCGACTTCTACGTGGTGAACGGCCAGAAGCAGTGGATCACCAACGGCGAGTTCGCCGATCAGTTCTCGCTCTTCTGCACGACCGACCCGTCGAAGAAGCACAAGGGCATCATGTGCCTCGTGGTGCAGGGCCGGCCGAAGGGCCTCACCATCGGCAAGCACGAGAACAAGATGGGCCAGCGCGCCTCGAACACCGTCACGCTCACGTTCGAAGACGTGAAGGTGCCGGTCGAGAACCGCATCGGCCAGGAGGGCGAGGGCTTTCTCATCGCCATGAACACCCTCGACAACTCGCGCCCGCTCACGGCCATGTTCGCCGTCGGCAACGCCCGCGCCGCCATGGAGCACGCGATCGACTACGCGAAGCAGCGCCAGCAGTTCGGCAAGCCCATCGCCGACTTCCAGGGCATTCAGTTCATGCTCGCCGACATGGCCAGCGAGATTCACGCGGCCCGGCTGCTCACCTACGAGAGCGCGTGGAAGCTCGACGCTGGTGAGCGCAACACGCTCGTCTCGAGCTACGCCAAGCGCTTCGCCGCCGACATGGCGATGAAGGCCACCACCGACGCCGTGCAGATCTTCGGCGGCTACGGCTACTCGCGTGAGTACCCTGTCGAGAAGCTCATGCGCGACGCCAAGCTCATTCAGATCTACGAGGGCACCAGCCAGGTGCAGCGCCTCGTGATCGCGCGCGAGCTGCTCAAGGGCATCTGAAGGTGTGCTTGCAGCCGCAACCGTTTCGGGTTGCGGCGCAGGCCGTTGATTCATAAATCGAAAACCCCACAACACAGCGCGTCACGCGCGCTGATTCACTCCATCAGGAGCGCTACGCATGCCGCTGAAGATTCTCGTCACCGCCAAGCGGGTCGAAGACGCCGAGTCGAAGATCAAGGTGAACCCTGCCGGCACGGGCATCGTGCCCGACGGCCTCAAGTACAAGATCAACCCGTACGACGAGATCGGCGTGGAAGAAGGTCTGCGCCTCGCGGCCAAGCACGGCGGTGAAGTGGTCGTCGTGTCGGTCGGCAGCAAGGACGTGCACGAGCAGCTCCGCCACGCGCTCGCCATGGGCGCGCACAAGGCCATCTGGGTGAACCACGCCGGTCCCATGGACCAGCTCGGCGTCGCCGCGTGCCTCCAGAAGATCATCGAGAAGGAAAAGCCGGACCTCGCGATCCTCGGTCGCCAGGCCATCGACGACGACCAGAACCAGGTCGGCCAGTACCTCGCCGAGTGGCTCGGCTGGTCGCAGGCGACGTTCGCTTCGAAGGAAGAGTCGCTCGAGTCAGAGGCCGAGAAGTCGAAGACTCCAGCGCTCAAGCTGTCGGCCGACTTGAAGACGCTCACCGCGATTCGTGAAGTCGACGGCGGCCTCGAGACCATCGAGTGCTCCATGCCGTGCCTCGTCACCACCGACCTGCGCCTCAACGAGCCGCGCTACGCGTCGCTGCCGGGCATCATGAAGGCGAAGTCGAAGCCCATCGAGGAGCACACGCCGGCGTCGCTCGGCGTCGGCGCCACCTCGAACATCACCATCACGAAGATGGAGCACCCGCCCGCCCGCAAGGCCGGCATCAAGGTGCCCGACATCGCGGCCCTCGTGGACAAGCTGAAGACCGAAGCCAAGGTCATCTGACCCTTCGACACTGAAAGAGAAAAGGAACTCACACCATGTCGAACGTTCTCATCGTCGTCGAAGCCCAGCCTGACGGTTCGCTCCGCAAGGCCACCCTGAACGCCATCACCGCCGGCAAGCAGATCGTCGCCAAGACCGGCGGCGAGCTGCACGCCGTCGTGCTCGCGAAAGACGCGGGCGCACTCGCCAACACCGTGAAGGAGTACGGCGTGAAGGTCGTGCACGCGGGCAGCGCTGCGCACCTGACGCACTTCACCGCTGACGTCGTCGCTCCGGCCGTGGCCGAGATCGCCACTGCCATCAAGGCCGAGTTCGTCGGCGCCGCCGCGACGCAGGCCGGTCGTGACGTGATGCCGCGCATCGCCGCGCGCCTCAAGGCCGCCATGGCCTCCGAGATCCTCGGGGTCGTCGGCAGCTCGGGCGCAGACCTGCAGTTCACCCGCCCGATGTGGGCCGGCGCCGTCATCGCGACGGTGAAGCTCGGCACCGCCATCAAGTGCTTCACCGCGCGCACCACCGAGTTCCCCATGGCCGAGAAGGCCGGCGCGGGCGAGGTGAAGGCGTTCGCTCCGGCGGCTCCGGCGAAGGCGCTGCAGAAGGTCGTCGCGTTCAAGGAAGTGAAGTCGGCTCGCCCGGCGCTCACCGAGGCGAAGGTCGTCATCTCGGGTGGCCGCGGCACCAAGGGTGACTTCAAGGAGATCGACGCGCTGGCCGACGAGCTCGGCGCTGCGGTCGGTGCCTCTCGCGCGGTCTGCGACGCCGGCTGGCAGCCGAACGATCTGCAGATCGGTCAGACGGGCAAGGTCGTCGCGCCGCAGCTGTACGTCGCGGCCGGCATCTCGGGCGCGATTCAGCACATCGCCGGCATGAAGGGCTCGAAGACCATCGTCGCCATCAACAAGGACGCCGAGGCTCCCATCTTCCAGGTCGCCGACTACGGCCTGGTCGCCGACCTCTTCAAGGCGCTGCCTGAGCTGCGCGCTGCCGTGAAGGCCGCGAAGTAACGGTCCTCACCTCTTGTTTCTCACGCGGGCGGGTCGCTCCACTTCCGGAGTGCCCCGCCCGACGTGTTTTCGCAGTGTCCACCGCTCTCGGGTACGATCTCGCCCGCGATGATTCAGATGTTCCACGTCACCAAGGCGTACCCAGGCGACCCGCCGGTGCTGGTGGACATCAACCTCGACATCGAGAAGGGCGAGTTCGTCTTTCTCACGGGCCCGTCGGGTGCGGGCAAGTCGACGCTGCTCAAGCTCATGTTCCTCGCCGAGCGGGCGAGCCGCGGTCAGGTGCTGCTGGCCGGCCGCAATGTCGCGCGCCTGCGTGAGTCGGGCATTCCGTTTCTGCGGCGGAACATCGGCGTCGTGTTCCAGGACTTCAAGCTGCTGCCGACCCGAACCGTGGCCGAGAACGTGGGCTTCACGCTCGACGTGCTGGGCACGCCACGAGACGAGGTGCGCGATCGCAGCCTCAAGATGCTGCGGCGCGTGGGCCTCGAGCACAAAGCCGACGTCTCGCCGCTGAAGCTGTCGGGCGGAGAACAACAGCGTGTCTCCCTCGCCCGCGCGCTCGTGAACGACCCGGCGCTGCTGCTGGCCGACGAGCCCACCGGCAACCTCGACCCGGCACTCACCGTCGAGATCATGGATCTGCTCACCGACGTGAACGCGCGCGGCACGACGGTGGTGGTGGCCACGCACGACGCGACGCTGATCGAGCGCTACCAGAAGCGCACGCTGCGGCTCGAGAAGGGCACCATGGTCGCCGACGAGCGGGGCGCCAAGGCCGCGCGGTTGATGTCCCAGTCCGCATGAGCGCTCCGGCGAAGCTCGCGTACTTCGTGCGTACGGCCGTGGGGAGCATCGTTCGCTCGCCCTTCGTGCACGTCATCGCCGTCGCGAGCCTCATGTTGTCGCTCGTGGGCTTCGGGGTCGCCCGCATCGCCCGCACGCAGCTCGACGCGCTGGTCGACTCGCTCGGCGGAGAGGTCGAGCTGACGGTGTACCTGTCGGAAGACGCCGCGCCAGAGCGGGTCACCGAGCTCGAGCAGGCGCTCACGCAGCGCACAGGTGGGCAGGTGCATCGAGTTTCTCCGGCCGAGGCCCTGGGCCGGCTCGTGACGCAGCTGGGAGAAGACGGCAAAGGCCTGACCGAGCTCTCCGACAACCCGCTGCCGTGGAGCCTCGAGGTGCGGCTGCCCAAAGCGGCGCGTGACGCGCAGGCCCTGGCCGAGCTCTCGAAGCGCACGCGCGCGCTGCCCTTCGTGACCGGCGTCGACTACGGCGAAGAGGCGCTGGAGCGGCTCACGTTGATCGCCCGCGCCCTCGAGATCGCGAGCCTCATCGTCTTCTCGCTCGTCTTCCTCACGGCCGTCATCGTCGTGTCCGCCACGCTGCAGCTCGCCATCTTCGCGAGGCGCGAGGAGATCGAGATTCAGAAGCTCGTCGGCGCGACCGATCGCTTCGTGCGCGTGCCGTTCCTGCTCGAAGGCCTGCTCCAGGGCCTCATCGCCGCGGGTCTCGCGCTGGGCGCCGTGTACGGCCTGGTTCGGTGGCTTCAGTCGGGTGACGGCGGGCTGCTCGCCTTCGCGCGCCTCGATGGAAAGCTGCTGGTCGACTGGCC
>JBEOKA010000075.1:0-4688 GCA_040275325.1 Myxococcaceae bacterium
GAGACCCCCGACAGGAAGTCGCCGACCTCACGCAAGACGTCTTCGTCGCGCTCTTCGCCGACGGCGGAAAGCTGCTCTCGAGCTGGGAGCCCTCGCGCGGACTCACGCTCAAGGGCTTCGTCGGCTTCGTCACCGAGCGACACTGCGTCTCGGTGCTGCGCACGGCCCGCCGCAACCCGTGGACGGAGGACCCCACGCTCGACGCGGGCCTCGAGCTTCCCGACGGCGCGGCGCTCGAGGGGCGCGTCGAGTCACGCCAGGTGCTGACGGCGCTGCTCGAACGAATGACGGCAGTGCTCTCGCCGTTGGGGCGCTCTCTGTTTCAGCAGCTGCTCGTCGAGCAACGGCCAGCCGCCGAGGTCTGCGAGCGCACGAAGATGAGCAAAGACGCCGTCTATGCGTGGCAGAGCCGGCTCAGCCGCCTGCTGCGAACGCTGCGCGCCGAGCTCGACGCCGAGCCACCGCGAGGAGTCGACCCATGAACGAGACCCCGCCTTCGTTGACCGAGCAGCTGGCCGAGCTCGCGCGAGAAGTCTCGGCCGACGACGTGCTGCTCGAGCGGCTGGCGGCCGGTGAACTCTCACCTGCCGAGCGCCTCGACCTCGAGCGCCGCGCCGCGAACGACCCGGCGTTGCGCGAAGCCATCGCGCTCCACCGGCCCCTCGACGCGGCCCGCCGCGACGCCATCGTCGACCGCCTCGTCACGCCAGCGCCCGTTCGCCGCGGCGCGCTCGTCGCTGCGGCCGGCCTCATCGCCATCGCCGCGAGCGTCACCCTCTTCGTCTTCACGCGCCCCGCGGCCGTCACCTACACGCTCGAGGCCACCGGAGAAGCAGCGGTTCGGGGCTCCGACACCGCAGGCGCCGTGCACCTCGGCCCGGGCTCGAAGCTGCGGCTGTTGGCCAGGCCGGCCAGCCCCAACCCCGGCGTCGCCGCGCGGCTCTTCGTCAAGTCACCCGACCTGCGCTTCGTCGAAGCCCCCATCGCCGTCTCTGCCGATGGAGCGGTGCGCGTCGAGCTCGCTGCGGAGCAGTTGCAACTGCCTCCAGGGCGGTCACTCGTCGGCCTCGAGGTGGGCGCGACCCGGCTCGAGACGTGGGTCGAGTGGGCGCCGTGAAGCGTGTCGTCGGCGTGGCGGTGCTGTTGCTGCTGTCCTGCCCTGTTGGCGGTGACGCGCCGTTTCCCTTCGAGGTCTCGTTCGCGCGCTGCGCCGCCGTGCTGCGTGGGCCGGTCTGCGAGCTCGGCGTCGACCGCACCGTGCTGCTGTGGGTGGGCACCACGTCGGCCGACCTCGACTCCTCGGCCACCATCGTGCGTCGCGAGCCGGTGGGCGACGGGCTCTCGTTCGAGCTGCTGGTGCCCGAAGGCGCGCGCGAGGTGACGCTCAAGGCCCGCAACACGAAGCCGTTTCGACTGCAGCTTCGCGACGCCGAGCCCGCCGACGCCGTCACCCTCGCCACCACCCTCAAACAGAAGGGCCAGCTCGCCGAGGCGCGCCGGCAGCTCGACTCGGTGACGGGGCTGACGCCGGTGGCCATGGCCCGACGCGCTTCGTTGCTCGCTCGACTCGCGCTCGGCGAGGGCGACGCTGAAGGGGCGATTCGCGCGCTGGCCGCGTCGATGGCGCTCCACCGTCAGCTCGGGCGGCCGTCAGACGAGCTGAACGACGGCTTCGCGCTCAGCTGGGCGCTGGTGCATCACGGGCGGCGGTTCACCGAAGCGCGACAGGTGTTGCGGGGGCTGCAGCCGGCAGCGCTCCTGGTGCCCGAGGGCGCCGCGCAGTTGCCGTACTACGAGGCCATCGTCTCCAGTGAGACGGGAGACGTTCGCAGCGCGCTCGCGTCGCTGCGGGTGGCCGAGGCGCGCGCCACCCGGCTCTCGATGACGGCTCAACGCGCGGCCGTCGACCAGTTGCTCACCCTGCAGCTCGACGCGCTGGGGCGGCATGACGAGGCCCTGGCGCGCCTGGCACGGCTCGCGCTGCCCGACGACGCCTGCCAGGCCGCGACGCTGCTCACCAATCGGGGCTGGGCCGCGCTCCATGCGGGAAGGCCAGCGACCGAGGCCGCCTCGGCCTTCGAAGCGGCCATCGAGCGCTTCACGACGCGCTGCCCGCGGCCCGCCGACGAGGCGAACGCCCTGACGAACCTCGCGCTCGCCCGGCTGCTGGCGAGCGACCTCGAAGGCGCGGCGACGGCGCTGTCGAAGAGCCGCGAGGTGAGCCGTGACGATGGGCGCCTCGAGCTGTGGCGCCTCGACCTCGACGCACGGCTCGCGATGGCGCGCGGCAAACCCGGCGTGGCCGCTGCGGTGAACGAGCGCCTCGAGAGCCTCGCCCAGGCCTCGGCGTCACCCGAAGCGGCGTGGCGCGGAGCCGTGGGCGCGGCGCGTGCTGCCGAAGCGCTGGGGCAGCCAGAGGTGGCCCTTCGTGCGTACGCGCGCGCCGAGGCGATGCTCGACGACGAGTACCGTCGGCTGCCTTTCGGCGAAGGCCTGCACACGCTGCTGGCTGAGCGCGAGTCGGCGACGGGCTCGGCCATCGAGCTGCTGGTGAAACAGAACCGGCACGCCGAGGCGCTGGCCGTGGCCCGGCACGCACGAACGAGAGTGGTACGCCACCTCGCGCTGACGGAGCGGGTGCGCGCCCTCGAGGCCGGCCCGCGAGAGCGCTGGGAGCGAGCGGTCGCCAGCTACGCCGCCAGCCGCGAAGCCCTCGACCGTGCAGCCGCCCTCGACTGGCAGCTCGCGCAGCAGAAGCTGGTGGCTGCCAGGCTCGCGCGCGCGTCGGAGCACCAGGTGATGCTGGCGGCGCTCGACGACGCGTTGGCCCAGGTCGAACCGGCACCGGCCACGCTGCGCGCGGTCGCCGAAGGAGAGGTGATGCTGGTGGTCGCGCCGGGCCGCTCGGGCTGGCTCGTCTTCGCGGCCACCCCACAGTCGGTCGTCGCTCGCTCCCTGGGCGCGCTGGAGCCCACCGCGTCGCCGATGACGTTGGCCGACGCACTCCTGGGCCCCTTCGAGAAGGAGCTGCTGGGCGCATCCTCCATCTCCTTCCTGCCATGGGGGTCGTGGAGCGCGCTCGACCTGCGCACGCTGCCCTTCAAGAAGGGGCCGCTGGGGGCTTCGAAGCCGGTGGTGTGGCGGCTCGACGTGCCGACGCGCGAAGCGGCGGGCGGCGCTGGCGCGTTGCTGGTGGCCGACCCGTCGACGTCGCTGCCGGGCGCGCGGTCGGAGGGCGCGGCGCTGACGACGCTGCTGCCGGGCCCCGTGACGACGCTCGACGGCGACGCCGCGACGACGGCGCGGGTCCGTGCGGCGCTCCCGAAGGCCGCGGTGTTTCACTACGCGGGGCACGCCCGTCAGGCTGGCGTCGCCGGCTTCGAGAGCGAGCTGTCGCTGAGTGACGGGCGGCTCACCGCGGCCGACATCGTGGTGCTGCCCTCGGTGCCGCCCTTCGTCGTGTTGTCGGGCTGCGAGACCGGCCTCGGTTCGACGACGGGCCTCGAAGCCCTCGGGCTCGCGCAGGCCTTCGTGCTCGCCGGAGCCAGCGAAGTCGTCGCCACCGTCAAGCCCCTCGACGACCGCAAGGCCGCGCTCGTGATGACGCGCCTGCATGCGATGCACCGGGAGCACGACGCTGCCGAGGCGCTCCGCTCACTTTTTTCCACCGACTCCGAAACCAATTCGGCCGTGCAGGGTTACCGCGTCTACCGGCCATGACGCATGTGGGGAGGGAGGCCTTCATGAAGCAGTCTTCGAGTCTCGTCGTGTTGGGCGTGGTGATGCTGGGCGGGTGTACGCGCGGCGTCGAGACGACCCAGCAGCGCGCATTGTTGGGGCCCGTCGGGTGTCTGAGTGACGCGGGCTGCGTGCCCATCACCCCGCCAGTGGCGCCCGGCGAGGCGTGCGGCACCGAGCGCTGGGTGGCGCTGCAGCAGAACGCCGAGCACCCGTGCCCGCTGCCGGCCGTGACGACGAGCGGCCGGTGGAACACCTCGAAGCTCTTCACCCGCGCCGCCGCGTGGACGGTGCCTCCCGCGCTCAAGGGGTACTGTCTGTACGAGTGGCAGTCGGCCACCGCGGCAGCGCCTGATGTCACCCTGCTCGACGCGCTCGACCCGCAGTTCATCGACAAAGACGCCGACTGCGCCGCCGTCGCCACCGCCGCCGAGAGCCTGGCCACCGAGACGGCCTTCAGCTCGCTCCGTTCCTCCTTCCTCGCGCAGGCGGGTCAGGTGGCCCTGCCGGGAAACCCCGAGCCCGTGCGCGTCGCCATCATCGATGCGGCGCCCACCAACCGTGTTCCAGGCGCAACGCCAGCCGACCGCTCGGGCCATGGCGAAGCCGTCGGCCAGCTCGTCAATGAGCTCGGCTGCCCCGCCGATGGTGGTGTCTGTCAGGCCAGGGTCGTCACCTCGCTCGCGCTGCCGCTGGTGAGCCGCGGGCAACGAGACTTCGTCGAAGGCGGCTACTTCGGCTACCAGTCACAGATTGCGGCGGCCGTGCACGGCGCGGTGGCCGACTGGCGTGAAGACCTCGCGGCCGCGGCCCAGGTGCAGCGACGGCTCGTGTTGAACCTGAGCCTCGGCTGGGACTCCCAGTTCGGCGGCGCGTTCGTGACGCCAGCCGACCTGCCGGTGCCCGTGCGCGCGGTGTACTCGGCGTTGCTGCACGCGCGGTGTCAGGGC
>JBEOKA010000076.1:0-5056 GCA_040275325.1 Myxococcaceae bacterium
CCGGCGGTGCCGCGGCCTCTGCCGGCCTGGCAACACCCGCCGCCGTCCTCGTCGGGCAGCTCCTCGAGGACCTCGATCGCCATGACCGTGCGGACCGAGCGCGACGGCTGCGCCGCGTCGGCGACCTCGATCTCGACCTCGTCGGCGCCGAGGTAACCGACCTCGCTCGTGTAGGTCACGACGCCGTCGGCGTCGACGGTCGCGGTGCCGTGCAGCGGCGGCGTGACGATCGCGAACGTGTGGGAGGTCCCCTCGTGCGGGTCCGCCGGATCGACCGCCGCGGTCCCCGGGGCGCCGGTCTCGGCGACCAGCGGCTCGGCGCTCGCGCCGGGCGCGTCCGGCAGGTCGAGGCCGGTCTCCTCCTCGATCCACTCGATCAGCGCGTCGGGGCGGACGTACACGCCGCCCTCGGAGCAGTAGTACTGGTTGTCGTTGTAGCCGCGCGACGTCACGCCGGCGAGGAACACGCCGTAGAGCCCGCGGTCGGGAATGGTGCCGCCGTTGACGATGGCGACGCGTTTGGCGCCGTCGCGGCCGGTGACGGTGTTCGAGAGCCGGTCCCACGTGATGCGCGGTTTCAGCTCGGCGAACTCGTCGCTCGGGTAGCGGCCCGAGAGCAGGTCGAGCACACCTTCGAAGAGCGGGCGTGACAGCTCTGAGAACGGCGCGGCGCCGCGAATCAGCTCGAACAGCTCGTCGACCTTCCACGTGTCGACCGCCACCATCGCGACGACCTGCTGGGCGAGCAGGTCGAGCGGGTTGCGTGGGTAGCGCGTGCTTTCGACCGCTCCGTCCTGCATCGCGCGTGAGAGGGCGGCGCAGGCGACGAGGTCTCCGCGGAACTTGGGGAAGACGATGCCTTCACTCGACGCGCCGACCTGGTGACCGGCCCGGCCGACACGCTGCATGCCTGAGGCGACCGACGGCGGCGCTTCGATCTGCACGACGAGATCGATCGCGCCCATGTCGATGCCGAGCTCGAGCGAGCTGGTCGCGACGAGGCCCTTCAGCCGGCCGGCCTTGAGGCGATCTTCGATGAGCGCGCGTTGGTCTTTCGCGAGCGAGCCGTGGTGTGCGTGAACGAGGACTTCTCCGGCGAGATCGTTCAGCGAGGCGGCGAGCTTCTCGGCGGTGCGGCGGTTGTTGACGAAGAGCAGCGTCGATCGATGCGCCTGAATGAGCTCGAGCAGGCGAGGGTGAATCGCCGTCCAGATGCTGGTGCGGGGAGGCGGTTTGCCGGGGCGGGCTTCGGCGCCGTCGATGACTTCACCGAGGCGCGCCATGTCTTCGACGGGCACCTCGACGGTGAGCTCGAGCGTCTTGGGGGTCGAGGCGTCGACGATGGTGACGGAGCGGTTGGTGCCTCCGAGAAACCTGGCGACCTCGTCGAGCGGGCGCTGCGTAGCCGACAGCCCGATGCGTTGCAGGGGGCGGCCGACCATCCACTCCAGGCGCTCGAGCGAGAGCGCGAGGTGCGAGCCGCGCTTGGTGGGCACGAGCGCGTGAATCTCGTCGATGATGACGGTCTCGATGCCGCGCAGGGCCTCGCGCGCGTTCGAGGTGAGCATCAGGTACAGCGACTCGGGCGTGGTGATGAGCAGGTCGCAGGCTTCGCGGGTGAAGCGGGCGCGCTCCTTCTGCGGCGTGTCGCCGGTGCGAATGAGCAGGTCGGGAATGCGAAAGCCGTCACCGCGCTGCTCGGCGACGCGGGCGATGCCGGCGATGGGCGCGCGCAGGTTTCGCTCGACGTCGACCGCGAGCGCCTTGATGGGCGAGAGGTACAGCACCTTGCAGCGGCCCTTGCCGGTGGGCTTCGGCGAGAACATGAGCCGGTCGATGCAGTGCAGAAACGCGGTCAACGTCTTGCCGCTGCCGGTGGGCGCGAGAATGAGCGTCGAGTCGTTCTTCACGAGCGACGGCCAGCCGAGCTGCTGCGGGCGGGTGGGCGAGGGGAATGACTGCTCGAACCAGGCCTTCACGGCCGGGTGGAACAGGTCGAGCACCGGGGGAGCCGTCGGCACGAGCGCGTCATAACTCCGGCGCTCCGGCTTTTCCGGCTAACTTGGCGTGGGTGAACGCCGTTCTGCTGGCTGTGGTGTTGAGCGCGGCTCCTGATGCAGGAGTGCAGCCGCTCGTCGAGGTGGTGACGCGCATTCCCGACGCGGTGGTCGACCTGCGCTACGCGACGAAGGACAACTTCATGGGCAAGGCGGTGTACCCGCCCGAGGCGCGGTGCCTGTTGCTCGAGAAGTCGGCGAAGCAGCTCGAGGCGGCCGCGAACGTGCTGCGGGAGCAGGGGTTCCGGTTGCGGCTGTACGACTGCTACCGGCCGCACCACGTGCAGTGGGAGCTGTGGAAGGTGTTGCCGAAGCCCGGTTACGTGGCGGACCCGAAGACGGGGTCGAATCACAATCGCGGTGGAGCGATTGATTTGTCATTGGTGCAATTGGACGGTGGCGTGGTCGAGATGCCATCGCCGTATGACTTCTTTGGCAAAGCTGCACATCACTCGTTCGATGGCGGGACGGCAGAAGCGCTCAAGAACCGCGCGACGCTGAAGGCGGCGATGACGAACGCCGGGTTCACGATCAACCCGATGGAGTGGTGGCACTACGATTTGCCCGACGCGAAGAAGTTTCCCCTGCGGGACGAGCCGTTCGTCAAACCGTGAGCGGTCAGGTTTCGTGGACCTGCCCAGCAGTTTGCACGCGATGTCCTTCTGGCCTGGGACACGTGGCCCGCTTGAATTCTGAGCTTCTCCAAACCTCTGCTCAACGACCCGGAACTCGGGTCACCGGACTCACCGGTACAGGCGCTCCGCAAAGACGAAGCGCAGATGATGTTCGAGCACAGGGCTGAGTTCTCGGCCATCGTCGGAACGTAGGTGGCGGGCGTCGAGCGTAGAAAGGCGACCGGCAAAAGGGGTGATGGGACAAGCCAGGCCTACAACTCCGGCGGCTGCGTCGTGGGGCTTGCGAAGGCCGATGCTCCGTTCACTGTGAGCCTCACCGCTTCGTCGAGGTCGATTCGCTGGAAGTCCCAGCTCAGCTCGAATGTGAGGCCACGGGACCAGTCGATTGCATCGCGCGCGATCTCGACCTCGAACGGTTCGGCGAATCGAGTACGAATCAGCGCGAACGCCGAGCCATCGGTCGTGGCTCCCATCTGAAGCTGGTCGAGTCCGTCGGAAGATCTGAAATTCAGGCAGGGGATTCGGGTCACCGCGCCCTCCGTCGGACGCCAGCTCGGATCGATGTGATAGGTGATGCGTCCGCTCACGAGGTTCCCGGAGCCGTACGCAGCGATCTGCGAGATGAGGCCGTCGCACCCCGACATTTCGGCTCGCGTCAGACGAAGCTCGCCGCTCGGTGTCGGTGGACTGTACCGCGCCGGAACCATGACGCCGATGCGCTGAGCCAAGGTCGAGAAGCCAGCGTAGTCGTCCAAGAAGTGCAACACCACGAGGGCGTTCTCGTCGGGCGCACCGAAGAAGTAGCGCCCAAGGAACCAACCGAGCCGAGTCGTGTTCGTCTCGGTGGCAACAAGGCAGGAGATGAGCGACTGACCTACAAAGTTGGTGACGACCTGCCGAACCTGTGCGCGCGACGAGGCGAGGGCGACACCTTCGCTCGCACGTCCGGCTTGATTCATGCGCTGAAGCAGCTCGCGACACCTCACCACCACGTCCGCGAAGCGGGGCTGGATTTCCGCCGACAACTCGACGCCAAGGCGATGCGCACTTCGTCGAGCTGCCTCGCTCTTCTCGTCGGCGGCGGCCACCTGCGCCAATGCGTCAGAGTGGTTGGAGACAAACTTGCGGATCGCCCGATCGAGCGCGGAGGCGTCGAGCTTCGCGGCGATTGCCGTCGTGTCGGCGAGTATCCGCTCGTCGTCTCGACGGTCGCCGTTCTCGCTCGCTCGTGCCGTCTTGGAGGCGCTCGTCGCCGCCCACGCCGACACGAGCAGCGCGAAGACCGCAACAATCAAAGCGATTCGCGCGGTCCAGTTTCTTGGCAGCTCCGCCGCACCTGTCGTCGAGACTGCACGCGGCTCACGCACACTGTCTGGTTCGACCGGCGATGAGCCCGACACAACCCCACCCTACAATGTCCGCTGCGCCGTACGCACCACGCCAAACAGGAAGGACGATCGACATGGGGATGTTCCGCCAAGACTGGGACGCGCTTGCCACGAGGATCGATGGGCTCGTCGAGACTGGGACCTTTGTTCTACAGAGCGCGCCTGCGGTCGGCTCGGACTACTACGGCGTGCTCAACGCGGTCGTGCTGCCGAACGCTACAGAGACATACCTCCTCCTTGAGCGCTTCCATGCGAACCACGAGAAGTCGATGCCCCCTGCGGCGGCGACTGCCCTTAAGCGGTTCATCGACCTTCAAGGCGCGTTCTTCCGCGACAAGAAGCCGACAGGATTCCCAGCATTGCAGGGCATGGTCGCGCTGCTTCAATCGGTTCGGACCGAGGTCACCCATCACCTCTCCGACCTCGCAGCTGGTCAACGGCGAAGGGTCGAACTTGGCTTCGAGCACCTCCGACGCAGCCTCGTCGTTGATGACCAACTCGCCACGCGGTGGAAGAAGGCGTTCGAGACGCACGAGACGCACTGCGAGCGACTCGGGGCGGTCCACCTGCTTTCTCACGGCCTCTGGGCGTTCAAGGCGAACGAGGCTGGCGCTGCGACCGATCTGCTTCTCGGGTCACCGCTCGACCTCGATCGTGTCGAGGCAAGCGCCGAGGCGCTGGTCCTCACCGAATGGAAGAGGGTCACGAATGCAAAGGACCTGCCTGACCACCTGACGAAGGCGCGTTCGCAGGCAGCCAAGTACGCCTCGGGGATTCTCGGTGGCATCGAACTGCGCTCCTACCGCTACCTCGTCTTCGTCACTGAAGCGGACCTGCCGATGCCGACCGACATTCGGGAGAACGAGGTCGTCTACCGCCACATCAACATCCCGGTCGCGCCGAAGTCGCCCTCCAAGGCATAGTGCCTTGCTACCCAGGCTCAAACGACCATGACAGACGAAGAGATCTACAGCGC
>JBEOKA010000077.1:0-10612 GCA_040275325.1 Myxococcaceae bacterium
CGCCCGGCCCTGAGAATTCCCGGAGGCGAGCAGCCCTCGGTCGTGGACTCGGTGTGTCTCGTCTATCGTGCCGATGCGCAGCGCTCGCCTGCAGCGAAGGCTCTCGTCGCGGCGCTGAAGCGGGTGACACCGGTGAGTCGTCGGTGGTGAGTTCGGACGGCATCGTGAAACGCTTTCAGATGGCGCCGTGGTCGGTGAAAGACTTGGTCCCACTTCTTCAGAGAGAAGGACTGAGCGCGATTGTGCTTGGAACCTCTGTCGCCTGGTACGCGATGCGACCACCCGACCACGTGACTGTGTGGCTGTTTGCTCTCGTCGTGAGTGCCGCCTTCCTCGTCGGCATGGCCGTTCTGAATGCTCGGTCGCGTGGGACGTTGTCACTCGCCCTTCATCCGGATGCGCTCTCATTCGAGCGTGGCGGGCAAGCGACGAGCGTGCGCTTCAGTGAGGTCACGGACATAACCACGACTCCGGAAGGGCTCGAGTTCCAGGCGCTCGGAAGATGGTTCCAGATCTCGAACAGGCTTGATGGCTACCAGGATGTGGTCGACTCACTTGTCGCGAGAATCGGACGGCCAACGCGGCGCCGATCCTCCTGGGCGCCGTCGCTCGTCTTCCTCTGGTGGCTGGGTTGCGTTGTGATTGGCCGTAGCTCGATTCCGCTGCTTGCCGTTCCGCTTCTCATCTTCTCCATCCCGTATGGGCTGCTCCTTGGCTTCGCTCGAGGGGGAGCGTGGGCAAATCGTCTGCCCGCACTGGCGTGGATGGTCATCTATGACTGGGTCCCGCTCTCCCGGCTGCTCAATTTTTGGGGCTTCAACGGATTGAGCTGAGAGGTCCTCACCGCGGGACGAGCACGAGCGCCGTCTGCGCAGGCAACTCGACGTCGAGCGCTCCACCCGCGCCGACCGTGTACGCAGGCCCTGGCGTCAGCGCGTCGGCTAGCAGCGTGCCCGCGGGCTTCGACGTCATCAGGCGCGTCTTCGAGGTGTGTCGGCCATTCGTGTTGAGCACCACCAATGCGTACGCCTCACCAGCATCTCCGCCGCTGCGCTCGAAAGCGAACAGACCCGCGTCGTCTTCGGCCTGCGTGTTCGTCGTCGAGAACAACACCTTCGTGTCTCCGCGCCGCAGCGCGACGTGCTGTTTGCGGAGTGCGTTCAACCGCGCCAGGTGCTGCCACGTCTCTCCGCTCGCGTCGAAGCCCGTCGTCCACAACACCTCGCGATTTGCCGGGTCGTTGCCGCCCGTGAAGTCGAGCTCGGTGCCGTAATACACACACGGCAGACCCTCTTCGGTCAGCAACAACGTCAGCGCATTCCGCAATGCCTTCACATCGCCACGTGCATTGTTGAGAAACCGCGCGGTGTCATGGTTGTCGATGAAGTTCACCGGCACCTTCGAGGGAGCCAGCCCAATGCCGCCGGGCTGCGGCGTGTTGCTCCAGTTGGTCGCGCGCTGACTCCACAGCCACGCAATCTGTGACGTCCCTCGCTGCGCGTTCGCGTCGTGGGCCTTCTCGAACACGTCTGCGTACACGACGTACTTCTGCGAAAAGTAGAAGACCGAGTCCATCTCGCCGGGCTTCGTGAAGCTGCCGAGCAAGTCGTCGCGGCCGTCGAACGCCTCACCGAACATCAGGAACTTCTGCTTGCCCTGGTTCGCGAGGCGTTTGCGCACGGCCGGCGCGAAGTGCTGCCAGAACCCATGCTCCACGTGCTTCACCGTGTCGATGCGGAAGCCGTCGAGGTCGGCGAGCTCGGCCCACCGCGCGTACGACTCCACCATCGCCTCGCGCACTTCCGGCAATTCGGTCGCGACGTCCTTGAGACCGCCGGGGAAGTCGCCCATCAACAGCTGGTCGGGGCGCTCGTAGTCCAGCGTGCGGCCGAGCCCGTGGTACGCGTCTGCGGTGCCGAGCACGTCGGGCTTCGGCCGCTGGCGGTATGTCTCGGGCAGATCGAAGAACGTGATGGGCGCGCGGCCCGCGACACCGAGCGAGGTGAAGACCTGCACGCCGCGCGAATCCCAATCGGGGTCGTACTCGGTCGAGCGCGTGACGGGAGAGGTGCCACCCGAGCCGCCGATGTACACGTCTGGTTTTCCATTCAGGTTCTGGTCGTAGAAGAACACCTGGCCCATGTGATTGGTGACGATGTCGAGCACCACCTTGAGCTTCTTCTCGTGTGCCGCTTTGACGAGGCTGCGCAGCGCGGTCAGGTCACCAAAGTGCGGGTTCGTCTCGGTCAAATCCTGCGCCCAGTAGCCGTGGTACGCGTCGAAGTCGGCGTCGGTCTCGACGTTGCGCACGACGGGAGAGATCCACAGCGTCGTCACGCCGAGCCGCTCGAAGTAGTCGAGGTGGTTCTCGAGACCGCGCCAATCTCCGCCTTGAAAGCGCGCGAGGTGGCCGGGCTGCACCCCGAAGTCGTTGTTCACGTCTCCGTTCGCGAAGCGGTCGACGAGCACCTGGTAGATGACCTCGTCACGCCAGTCGTCGACGTGCGTCGTGAGTGGAACGGGCTTCGCGTCGGGCGGGGGCGTCAGACACGCGGTGGAGAAGAGAGCGAGCAGAAGGAAGCGCATGGTCGAGGTCCTCATCGCGCGGGGTACGTCGTGGCGTTGAACCACCACTCGACGCTGATGCCGGCGTAGTGCTCGACGCCGCGCCGCGAGAACGGGTCGTCGACGCCGTAAAAGGAGCGCGCTCCGGCGTCACGCAACGACACCGCGTAGACGAGGCGCAGCTGCGGGCGCTGGAACAGGCCGTGCCCGAACGGCGAGAAGTACGGCATCACGCCGAGCTGCCCCACGGTGCCGCCACGGAGCGAGCCTTGCGCGTCGACGAGCGCGTACACGCGGCGCTGCACGTTCGCCTCGACCGCGACGCCGAAGTACTTCGCCGCGTACCACTGCAGCCGTGCCGACAACGCGCCCTCGTCGTACTTGCCTGACGACGTCTCCGAGATGCCAGCGTCACGCACGAAGTCGAGGTAGCCGCCGAGCATGAGACCCACGTGCGTCGCGTCCCAACCACCGGCGAGGGCCAGCCGGGTGGAGCGGGCGCCCCGCGTTGTGAGCTGGTTGTTGAAGCGCGTCGGCATCGTCAGCTCATCGGTCGTCGCGAGCCCCAGCGTCTGCCGAACCCACAGGTGCGCGAACTGCTTCTCGTGCCACACCGTCGCCTGCCCGCCGAACATCACGCCCCAGTCGCCCGGCAGCACGGTCTCATCGCCCGTCACGGTGGAGCGCCGAACGCCCGCAGGCAGCTGGTGCGCCTCGGCGTAGAGCGAGAGGCGCACGCCCACCACGCCCTCGAGTTCGTGCGTCAGCTTTGCGCTCTCGATGAGCCGCGGCCGGTCAAGGCGCGGAACGCTCACGGTGCCGAAGTCGACGGGGTCGTTGTTCACCACGAGCTGGTACGTCGACGGCAGGTCGAGCCGCGCGAGCCCCGCATGGAGCTTGAGCTGCGTCTTTCCAAAACCGAACCGCACGCCGCCGCCGATGGTGTTGAGGTCGTCGAGCGGCCAGAAGTTCAGCAGGTACACGTCGTCGCCGCGGTACATGCGGGAGCCGGCCCAGGCTGAGAAGCCGTCGCCGACCGACGCCTCGGCGTACAGATTTCGCAAGCCAATGCTCTGCAGTGATTGGCCGTTGAAGTGAAAGAATGGCGGGAAGAAGGCAATCGTCGAGACGACGCGGCTCTTCACGGGGCCGAACTCGTCTTCGCGACGAAGCTCCAACTCGGCGTACGGGTCTTCGATGAGGCGAGGCCCGTGGCTGACGAGGTTCGCGCTGCGGCCGGTCTGGCCGGTGAGGTCGGTGCCGATGCCGACGCGGCCGTAGGTGCCGAACTCGAAGCGGCCCTTCGAAAAGTCGACGACGGGCTCTTCAGCCAGGGCGACGCTGCTGAACAGAACGAGGAGGAGCGTGCGCATGGGTCACCGCACCACGAGAATGCGCACCTGCCGCGCCGGTACGGTGATGGAGCCACCCGTCGTCATCGTCTGCTCGACCAGCTCATCCATCGCCTGGGTCGGAAGGCCGGTCAGCGTCGCGCTCGCGTCACCACGGTTGATGGCGACGTAGACGGTCTCTTCCGTCGAGCGCATCGAGTACAGCCAGGTGTCGTTGCCGACATTGAGAGTGGTGCGCGTGCCGCGACGGAGCGCCGGGTGGACCTCGCGAATCTTCCCCAGCCGCTTGAGCCGCGTCTGCAGCCACTGCTGGTTCGCGTCGAGTCCCGCCCACTGCATCACGCGGCGGTTGTCGGGGTCTCCGCAGCCGGGCAGGCCGACCTCGTCGCCGTAGTAGAGCAGAGGCGCGCCGCGGCTCGTGTACAGCACGCCGAACGCCACGGCGACGCGCTCGTAGGCCTCACGTGAGCCGACCGTCGCGGGCCCGCTCCAGGCGCAGTTGCCACCGTTGTCGTATTCGCCCCAGCGCGGCGGCCGCTCGGCCTGATGAATGATTCGCCCGAGGTCGTGATTGCCAATCCACGTGCTCATGATGGCGTCGGCGCCGTAGAACGAATCATTTCCATCCATGAAGCCCTTCAAATTCGACATGGGCTCGGCGCCGCGCACGGTGGTCTGCAGCAGGACCCGGCGCAGCGGGAAGTCGAACTGCCCATCGAGCTTGGTGCGCGGGTCGATGAACGAGCGCAGGTAGCCCTGGTTGCCGAAGTCGTACGTCTCTCCGACCATGTAGAAGCGCTGGCGTGGTGACTGCGTCGCGTGCACCTCGGAGTCGAGGCGGGTGCGCAGCTCGGTCAGCCACGAGCCGTCGACGTGTTTGATGGCGTCGGCGCGAATGCCGTCGAAGCCCACGCGCTTCACCCAGTCGATGACGTTGCCCACCGAGTACGCGCGCGCGGCCGGCACGGTGAAGTTCCAGTGCGGCAGGTAGTTGGTGAACCAGCAGCGGTGGCCCTGGGTGTTCCACGGGCAGACGCCGGAGTCGTCACAGATGCAGTTGCCGCCGTTGAACTGCAGCGGCCAGAACCAGCCCGGGTTCTGCTGAAAGACGGTGGCCGTGTTGTGAACGTGCACCATCGCGTAGTCGAGCAGCACCTTGATGTTCTGCGAGTGCGCCTCGGTGACGAGGTCCTTCAGGTCCTGCTCGGTGCCGAAGCAGCGCTCGGCGCGCGTGACGTCAGAGGGCCAGTAGCCGTGGTACGCGCTGTAGTTTCGGCCGTCGGAGCCTGCGCCCACGCCATCGAAGTTCTCGACGACGTCGGTGAGCAGCAGCGTGTTGACGCCGAGGTCGCGGAAGTAGCCTGCGCGCAGCTTCTGGGTGACGCCCTTCCAGTCTCCGCCCGAGTAGTTCGCGAGCGTCGGTACGCCAGCCACGTTGCAGTTGTTGGTGGCGTCACCGTCGAAGAACCGGTCGACGAACACGGAGTAGATGACCGAGTCGCGCCAGTCGAACACGCCAGTGGGAGGGGTCGTCGTCGCGCAGGTGTACGTCGTCGGGCACGTGGTGGCGGCGCGCAGGCTGTTGGTGGTGCCGTTCGTCTGCCCGGTGGAAGGATTGGCGGGGTCGAGCAGCCAATTTCCGTCGGCGAGGAACTTGTATTGAATGGCCTGGCCCCACTGCGCCTGCACGGTGCCGCGCCACTGCGCGCCAGACTTCGTCAGCGCGACGCCACGCGACCAGCCGTCATCGGCGAAGTCTCCGCGCACCTCGACGCTCGTCTCGTTGCCGGCCGCGAAGGTGAACTCGACAGCGCAGCGCTTGAGCGCGTCGGCACACGTCGGCAGCGCCGTGCCTCCAGCGCTCGAGGTGCCGCCCCCCGTCGCGACCGTTCCGCCACCGGTCGAGGCCGTGCCTCCGCCAAACACGTTGCCGGCTCCGGTGCCTGCGCCCGTTCCCGCTCCCGTGCCCGCGCCGGTTCCAGCTCCGGTTCCCGCGCCAGTGCCTGCACCAGTTCCGGCTCCCGTGCCCGTTCCGCCGCCTGCACCTTCGTGCACGCACTCGGGCGTGAACGTGCGTGGCGAGGTGAGTGACGGGCGAGTGGTGGTGTCTCCGCAGGCGAAGACGAGCGCGAAGAGGGCAAGCGGCAAGCGACGGGACATGAGGCCTCCGCCCCGCCGCATGGCACTCGATGTGCCAGTCGCTCAGCTCGCCAACCCTTCGATTTCGATGGTGTGAGGGCGGCGCGAACGGCTCACGAGGACGTTTGTCCTCCCGATCAGTGGCCGTTCGCCTTCTCGAGTGCGTCGAGTCGTCGCTCGACCGAGTCGAGTCGGCTCTCGGATGCGCCTCGGTGTTCGAGCGCAGAGCGAATTCCGCGAGCAAGCATCACCATCTGCTCCGCGAGGTCCCGCAACGTCGTCTCAATGACCTCGAAGCGCTGGTCCATCTTCTCGAAGCGCTGGTCCATCTTCTCGAAGCGTTGGTCCATCTTCTCGAAGCGCGCGTCAGACCTATCGGACGACCGACGCACTTCGTCTCGAATCTCCTGCAGCAGCCGAATCGTGTGGTTTTCTGGTTCCATGCGGAGTCTCT
This sequence comes from Myxococcaceae bacterium, assembly GCA_040275325.1. Classification (GTDB taxonomy): domain Bacteria; phylum Myxococcota; class Myxococcia; order Myxococcales; family Myxococcaceae; genus Xiheimicrobium. Next base: position 6,511 of record JBEOKA010000077.1, read on the forward strand.
ACACCGTCACTCTGACATCCATCGGGTAGGGCCAACAACCCCGTCGGTCGGCTTGCCCAGACCATCACGGGTTGCGCGACGACCGCCATCACCGCCGACGTCACCAGCGCCGCGACCAGCAGCTTCGCGTTGCCATCGAGCGCGGCCGGGTCCGGAATCAGCTGGTCCAGGCGCTCCCGGAAGAGGAGCAGCCGGTTCACGACGCACACCGCGAGCGTCGCAAGGAAGACGTGCAGCGCCAGCCGCCATCGACTGACCACGACGGCCGTCGGCACCGGGAAGAGCAACACCGCCGCAAGGAACGAGGGCACGCCCACGCTCAGCGCGAGCCCGAACAGGCGCACCTGCTGCTCACCGAGCAACGCCATCATCGCGACCTGCGCACCCGCCACCGCCAGCACGGCGACGGTGCCACCCTGAATCAGCTTTCGCATCAATCCTTCACTTCACCGAGCTCGACGTACGCCTGATTGACCATTACCACGTACGGCCGCTGCTCGAAGCGCAGCCCACCCTTGCCATCGTGCTCGACGATCTCCAGCTTGCCCATGCCGGCGCCCATCGGCCCGATGGAATAGTAGTGCGCCTGCAAATGATACGGCGCGGCGCGTTTGCCTTTGGCCAGCCGAATCGTGAAGCACTCGGGCCCGTACCCAGTCGTCACGTCAGCGTAGAGTTCGCCGCCCGACGGCAGCGACTTCTGTGAATAAAACGCGTGGCCGCCCTTCGCGTCGGTGATGTGGAAGTCGACGTCGTTGGCGTCGGTCTCCCAGTTGAGGACGAAGCGCAGCGACGGAGCGTTCTCGGCGATGCCGCCGCACTTCTTGAGGCGCGCCTCGATTTCACCACGACGGTTCGGCTCGGCCTTCATCCACGCAGCGGCGATGAGGCCTGCGTCTTCGCGAAGAATCTGGTCGACGCCCGCGAAGCGCCCCGAGGGGTACTTCTGCGCGAGGCCGGTCTCGATGGCCGCGAACGCCTTCTCGGGTTTGCCCGAGCGCAGCAGCGAGAACGCGAGCAAGCGGTGACTCGCGGGGTGGTCGGCGCGCTGCTCGGCCGCCTTCGCGAAGGTGTCGACGGCGAGCTCCTGCGCCGTGGCGATGCGCTCGAGCCGAATGCCGGCGAAGCGGCGCAGGTCTGCGCGCGCGGGGAAGAGGTCGATGATGCTGCCGTAGCAGCGCGCCGCCGTGCCGAGGTCTCCCGCGGCTTCGAGCGCTTCACCCATCGCGACGAGCGCGAGCAAATCGCCCGGCTGCTCCTCGTGCCAGCCGCTGGCGAGCGAGACGGCCTTTGCCTTGTCGGTCTTCAGCGCCTCCATCACCCGCTTGAAGGTGCCTGTGTACGGGTCGACCTGCTGCACCTTCGCTGGAGCGACGCGACGCTCTGCAACGTCCATCGTGGGCTCGGCTGACGGGGGCCGTGGCCGCGCGACGGATTCGGCAGCAGCCCGTGGCGCCGATGCCGGTGAAGGGGGCGGCGGTGGTGGCGGGGCTCCGGGGCCGGGCTGCGCGTCTGCCGGCTTCGGAGCCTCCATCTCTTCGACGGTGCCCTCGTCACGCTTCCCTGCCGTCGGCTTCGCGTCTTCGGCCTTCGACTTCTCCTTCACCTCGAGCTTCTTGTTGGCCTCTGGCGGCGGAGGCGTCTTCACGGTCGCGACGGTCACGACCTCGGTGCGCTTGAGTCGCGTCACCTGGCCTTTCTGCACGGTGAGGATGTCGGCGAGCGCGCGGCGGTCGATGTTGAAGCGCGCGTAGTCAGCCTCGGTCTCGAGCACGAGCAGCGCGGTGAGCGAACACAGCACGCGGCTCTTCGTCGACAGCTCGACAATCTGCTTCTTCACGGCCTCGCGCTGCGGCGCTCCATCGGCGGCGTCGAGCTGCGCCTGAAGCAGCTCGAGCTTCGCCTTCGCCCACGCGCGCTCGAGCAGCGGCCGCTCGATGCTGGTGAGCTGCGCATCGGTCACCGACATAGCCTTGCCACCGATGGCACCCTTGAACGGCGTGCCCTGCGGCAGCTGCGCGTAGACCAGCACCGCGTCACCTGCTTGCACGCCCGAGAGCGTCTTCGGCCACACGGCCACCGCGCCGTCCACCTTCACCTCGAGCTTCGACTTCGTGGCGAGGCCGAGCCTTCGCGCGACCTCGGCAGCGCCCAGCGCGCCATCGAGCACCGCGCCGTCACGCTCGAGCGACCCGGTGGTGAGCCGTGTCAGGGCTCCGACGTCACGCAGCCCACCCAGCGCGATCGCGTCGAGCCGCTTCACGCCCGCTGCCTTCAGCTTCAGCAGCTTCGCGATGAGGTTCGGCCCTTCGATGACGCCGGCGGTGAAGACGCCATCTCCGATGAGCACCACGCGCGCGGTCGGCTTGCTCTGCAGCGACTCCAGCGCGAGCTCGATGTTCGAGGCACCCAGGGCTCGTCGCGCGCGCAGCGCCTTCACCTGCGCGTCACCAAACCCCGAGGCCGGCCCGCTGTAGAGCGGCGCGACCTCCTGGTCGAAGGCGACGACGTTCACGGTGGCCGAGGGCATCGCCGCGAGCAGCTCCTTCACCAGCGCCGTCTGCTGCGACCACCCGAGCGCGCGACTGCCCGACGAATCGACGAGCACCGTGAGCTGCGTGACGGGGTCGGCCGCGCTCGCCTCGACCGGCACCACGCGCGCGACGACGAGGTCTCCAGACCGCGCACCCAGCTGATTGCGCTTCGGCGTCGCCACGAAGTCGGCCGTCGGCACGACGCTCTTCTGCTTCAACACGCCTTCGCCCGTGACGCCCGAGGCCTCGACGTCGAGCTCGCCAATCTGTGGCAGGCCCTTCAATGGCAATACATAACTCGCGGTCTGCTGCACCAGCTCGTGCGAGTACGAGAGCACGAGCTCCTTCACGCCCTTCGCCGGAATCGGGAAGACGCGCGCGGTGAACTCGTTGCCGCCGCTCTGCTCGAGCAGGGCCGGGTCTTGTCGCCGGTGCAGGAAGTCTTCGTACGCGCGCCGCGCGGCCTGCTTCTCGACGACCTCACCTTCCTGCCAGCGCTCGTCGAGCTTCATGGCGAAGCGGCTCACGGTCGCGCCCTGCGGCAGCGTCACCTTGAACTGGCCCTCGAGCACGCGGTCGAGCGGGTTCTGGAAGGTGAGGGTGAGCTCGGTGAAGGCGAGCGGGTCGGTCACCACGGCGCGCGCCTGCAGCTTCACCAGCTTGAGGCCCGTGCCGTCAGACGCGGTGAGTGACACCGGCGCGTCTTCGGCGGCCAGCGCGTGGAGTGACGTCAGGCACAGCAGCGGCAGCAGCAGGCGGCTCATGGAATGCCTCGGGAAGGTGACGCGACGTGGAGACAGACGCTCGACGTCGCGACGTTGTTCCTGTGGCCAGCCGTGAGCAAGCGTTGCGTCAGCGCGGCTCGGTCGGCACGGGCTGGCTCTTCGGCGTCGCGAAGACGTTGGCCACCGCGTCGAAGAACTTCGCCGCCGGCGCGCGCTCGTGTCGGCCAAACGGCGTCATCAGCCACGTCGCCACGTACACCCAGAACGCCAGGCCGCCCGTCACCGCGAGGCTCGCGACGAAGAGAATGCGCATCAGCGTCACGTCCCAGTTGAAGTGGTGCGCGAGCGCAGCGCAGACGCCGCCGATGACCTTCCCGTGCACGTCACGTGACAGCACCACGTCGCTCTGTCGCTGGGTGCACTTCGGGCAGCGCGTCGCGTTCGCGTCGATGGCGGTGAAGCAGGCAGGGCAGGTCTTGGTGAGCGTGTCGGTCATGGCAGACAGAACGGCCGTGGCTCCACCCGATTGCGAGGCCTGCTAGAGAGCCGATCCGCTTACGGCAACGAGCGGATCGACAGGTAGTGGGTTGAATGATCTGAAGCGGGGATGCACTGGCGTCCTTCTGCAGACCGTCGTGATGAAGAAGCCGTTGCAAAGCGGCTTCGTGCCTCGAGCAAGTTCTACCGGTTTCTCTGGGAAATCCGAGAAGAGCTGTTCGACGAGGCCTTCGAGGTGCTTCTCATCGACTGTTACGCGCCGCGCGGACAGGCCCCATGTCCGCCCGCAATGCTGGCGATGGTGATGTTGCTGCAGCGCTACGACGGTATCGGCGACGCCGATGC
>JBEOKA010000078.1:0-8975 GCA_040275325.1 Myxococcaceae bacterium
CTCACGAACGGCGCTCGAAGTGTTTGCCGACGATCTCGAGCAGTCGGGCGATGCGGCAGCGCCATTGATTCAAGCAGCGCTCCGCGGAGAGAAGTCAGGCTTGCACGGGCTCTGGCAACCTTTCGCGCTGACCGGCGGCCCGATGGTTCGCGCTGTGTTCGAAGGCGAGCACCTCGCAGGGTTCTTCGAGTCGGTAACGATTCGGCCGTGGTACGGCTTCGACGCCGACTTCGACGCGCTGGTTTCTCACCCGATGCTTCAGCGACTCAAACGAATGGACCTTCGGCCGCCTCAAGAAGTGCCCGGTCAACCTCAGCTCCCGTCGGATCCGGTGCTGTCGGCCATTCGCCGAGCACCACCAGGGCTCGAAGTGCTGTGGATGGGTGAACAGGTCGAACGCTGAACATCACAGCTCGTCTGCTCGTCGCAACAAGCCGTTCGAACCGAGCGCGAGCGGCGGGCAATACGGGCCCGTCTCGGTGCGCGTCCACCAGATGCCGGGTTGCGAGAGTGGTGCGAAGCGGTACTCCCAGGTCGTCGAGCGCACGTACTTCGGCGGCGTCGGAAACGGGTTGGTCTCGACCAGCGCAGCAACGCTCTTCGTGCCTTTGAGCAGGTGCCACTGAAACGAGAGGAACCACGGGTTCTGCTGACAGGTTCCAAGTGACGCGAACCAGAGTTGCCAGTCGAGGCGCGGCTGCCACGGAGCCACGAAGTCGGGTCGGCGATCGAGGCGCCCCGGCTTCCACGGAAACTCGTACGCCTTCCACGTGACGCCGTCGTCGCTGCCTTCGACGATGATCTCGGGCCGCGTCTTCGTCATCACCGCGAAGGCGCCGTACGCGTTCACCAGGTGGAGCGGGTTGATTCGGTCCATCACACTGCGCAGCGGAGGATCGGCCACGAAGCGCCGGGAGAACGAGGTCACCGAGAGCACGGCGAAGACGACGGCGAGGCCCCAGCTCCACAGCGGAGACTTCGTCGGGGCCCACGTGGTGCCTGCGCGCAGCGCTTCGTCGTCGAGCAACGGCAGCGCGAGCACGAACGTGAGCAGGTTGTAGTAGCTGTAGTTGCCCGCGACGATGAGCCCGAGCTGCATCGTCATGAGGCCCGCCGCTGCGATGAGCCGCGCGCGCCGTGGCCCGAGCGCCAGCAGCGGAATCGGCAGCTCGAGCACGAACATCACCGCGCAGAGCAGCTTCTGAATTCCCATCGGCCACTGATGCGCGAGCACGCTCGTCCACGTCGGGAGCGGCTGCGTCCACCAGTGGAAGGTGAGCGCGGTGAGGTCGCTCCAGCTCTTGTCGCCGCTCGCGAGCTTCACGAGGCCCGAGCCGAGCGTCACCTTGCAGGCGAGCACTGCCACGGCGAAACGAACCGCCCTGCCCGGCTCCTTCCAGGACGTCTCGAGAAACGGCCGCACGCCGTTCGGCGCGAGAAAAGCGAAGACCACCGCGGTCTCGAGCAGCAGAATGTCCCACTGGAAGTTGAGGAACGGCGAGCCGACCTGCACGACCGAGAGCCAGCAGACGTAGAGCGTCAGACTCGCCCAGCGCGGCGCGATGCCAGCGGTGATGAGCAGCGACGCGAGCACGCAGACGCCGAGCAGCAGATGGAGCGCGCCGTCTGACCAGCCGAGCCACAGCAGCGTGGGCACGTCGAAGAACGAGGCGTGGCCGCGCGAGAGGCCTTCCATGGTCTCGGCGATGGGGGTGAGGCCGTCGTGCCCGTAGAGCCCTGGCAGTTGCGCCCAGAGCGCGGCCGTCGCGAAGAGGGCCACGAGCCCGAACGCCGTCAGCGTCAATCGAACGGTCAGTCGCACGACCGCCGAACCGTAGCGCCGGTCGAAATTCCCTCCGCAACTATTCCAGGCGAGCCGGGTTGTGAGCGCGTTCCCGAAGTCACCCGAGGTCTTTGCATGCGCACTGCCGCGCCCTTCGTCGTTCTGCTGTTGGCCGCTTGTGGCGATTCATCACCCGAAGCGATCGAGGTCTCACGAAGTCGTCAGGGCCTGTCGATCATCGAGCTCGAGCAGCGAATCGGCGACCTGTTGGTCGACTACAAGGACCCCGAGTACCGAATCACGCCCGACGGAGGGCTCGTCACCTTCCTCGATCGGGACAACACCATCTGGCTCGGTGGCGTCGACTCGAACGGCCGCCTGCAGCCCTCCGATGGGCGTGGCACCCGACTCGGCACGAACGGCCCCTATTTCCGCTCCGCGAACGGCCCCGAGTTCGGAGTCAGCGCGCGTGGTGAAGCCATCGTGTGGACGGGCGTCGACGCGACGGGCGTGCGGCAGTTCTTCATGTATCGCAACGGTGTCACCAGGCAGCTCACCCACGGCACGGTCGATGTCTCAGCGAACCTGCCGTGCAAAGACCCGCACGCCGTCGAGCAGAAGCTGTTGGGGTTCACGCTGGAGAACAGGTGCAGAGCTGGTTCTGGATCACCGAGAGCGACCCCGAGACGCGTCACCCGGTGCCGCTGGCGAAGTTCGGCTCGGCCGGGCCGTGGTGGTACCTCGACACGAGCCGCATTCTCACCAACACCAACGATGCCAACGGCGTCGCGCAGGCGACGCTGGTCGAGCCCGATGGCGCCACGCGTGTGCTGACGTCGGGCGGACTGCCGAAGGTCGACATGCTCGCCTTCCGCGCTCCAGAGCTCGGCGGCGCGCCGGTACTGCTCACCATTCTCGAGGAGCGTCGGCAGAACCGCCGGCTGGCCTTCTTCGAGGTGAACGAGACGACACCAGTCGTGAGCCCGCTTCGAGTGGTGTCGTTTGCGAGCGATCTGCGAAGCCCCGAGCCGTTCGTCTTCGGCAGCAGCAGTGGGGCCTCGCTGGTGGTGTCGGGTCAGGACACGAACGACATCGTGCTCGTGGGGTTCGACGGCGGCGTGACGACGGTCAGCGGCACGGCCACGCTCGCGCGCACCGACCCCGAGACCTTCGTCATCGGCAGCTCGCTCTTCGTGAGCTACTACGCCACCAGCCTCACCGACCCGATCGCGCTGTTCCACACCCGCGTCGGTCCATGAGCAGCAGTAGACTTCACGCACGATGTGCGGCCGCTACACCCTCAAGTCGAAGGGCGTCGATCTTCAGCGCGAGCTGAACCTCGATCGCGAGCCGGTGGTCGAAGCGCGATTCAATATTGCACCGACGCAGGCAGCTCCCGTGGTGCTCGACACGAACCCACGCGAGCTGGTGCTGGCCCGCTGGGGCTTCACCCCGCGCTGGGCGAAAGACGTTCACGAAGGCGCCAAACACATCAACGCGCGGGCAGAGTCGCTGGCCGAGAAGCGCATGTTCACCGACGCGCTCGCGCATGCCCGGTGCCTCGTTCCCTGCGACGGCTTCTACGAGTGGAAACACCACGGCAAGCAGGCGCAGCCGCTGTACGTGCACTCGCCGTCGCACCCGATTCAGACGATGGCCGGCGTGTGGACCACGTGGCGATCTCCCGATGGCATCGAGGTGGCGACGTTCTCGATCATCACCACTGCCGCCGATGCGTTCATGTCGCGCATTCACTCGCGCATGCCGGTGTTCGTCGCTCCCGAGGACCGCGCGCGGTGGCTGTCGACCGAGACGTCGTCGCGTGACGTGCAGGCGCTGCTGCAGAAGCGGGTCGAGACGCCGCTCGCCGCCTTCGAGGTCTCGCAGGCCGTCAACCACGTCGGCATCGACGACGCGCGATGTCTCGAGCCAGCCGCGACCGTTCAGCTCGAGCTGCTCTGAACGATGGTGTCGATCTCGCGCAGCACTTCGCTGAGCACGGCCTTCGGAACAGCCTCGAGCCCTCGCGAGCACTCGAACCTGACAGCACCGGTGCGCAACCACGTCGCCGCGCCCGAGGCCGTCGTCTCGTCACCATCAGCAGCCAGCTCGAGCACCACGCGCAGCTCGAACGACTCGTAGGTGCCGGCAACGGCGTCGGTCTGCCCCCGCTCGAGTCGCGCCGACCCCCACTGGAAGCGGCGACACGCCACCTGCAGCCGCTGTTGCCGCAGCCGACGCCCCTCCCAGCGGCGAGTGACGCCACCCGCGAGTTCCCGCTCGTCGAGGGTGAACACCGGCCGGTCCACCTGCGCGAAGGGCTGCGTGAGCCCCAGCGTCTCGAGCCGCGTTCGCCAGGCGACGAGGTCTGCGGGCGACGCCATCGCCGGGTGCCACAGCTGCACCGAGACCGAGGAGGGCGGATCGAACGGTGAGCCCGCGACGTCGATGAAGGCGTCGTCGAACCAGAGCGCCGCGCGATCACCCACGTTCCACACGAGGGCTCGGGCCAGCAGCATCACCAGGGGGTGACCGAGCGTGTGCTCGCGAAAGTCGGCGAGCGAAATGAGGCGCTGCGTCCAGAACAGCCGCTCGAGCCGGCCGGCCTGCGCCTCGAGCACCTCTTCGAACTCGGAGAACTTCGCCTTGCGCGCCGCGACCTCGTCAGGATGTTCGCGCTGGAGCTCGGCAGGCACGCGCTGCACGCGCTTTCCATCGTCACGCACCCAGCTCAGCCGCGGCGCTCCGTCTTCGAAGGTGATGGTGGGCGTCCAGGCGCCGATGGGAGCGGTGAGTCCGCCGACGTCGGGAACGACGCGCTCCTCGAGTTGGTCGACGGACAGCTCGCGCTTCGTCGCCGCGGTCTCGAAGGCCTGGTCGAGCTGTTGATTGGCGTCGCGGTACTCGATGACGCCCTTGAGTCTGGTGAGCTGCAAGACGGCGAGCTCGGAGTCGAGCCCGGCCAGCACCCGCAGGCACGCGTTCACCACGCTGCGAGACATCTGGCCGCGGCCGGCGATCTTCCGGTTGGCGCGCTCGGCGAGGGCTCCCAGCTCGGGGGCCACGCGATCGCCGTTCAAACAAGCCGTCACCCAGACGAGTCCTTTGGTGAACGAGCGGCTGAAGTCGCACGCAGCCAAGTCGATGAGCGAGAACCATCGGAACACCAGCGCCTCGAGATCGTCCGCGTCGACCTGCGCGACGAGCGTGCGCAGCTGCGTCATCCACTTCTTCGTGGGCTCGGCTCCGGCGATCTCATCGAGGTGGAGCAGCAGCGCGCGCCACGCGGCACGGGACTCGACCGGCCGGCTCGCGACGAACTCGCCCAGCGCGATGAACAGCGGCGGCAACACGGGGTGATGACGCCCCGCCTCGTACGCGTCGAGCACGCCCTCGAGCGTTCGTGGTGCGCGCAGCTTGCCGATGAACCGAACGAGCCCGTCGAACATGCTTCAGCTCAGGCTCCGCTTCGCGATCGCCGCCCAGTCGAGGACATCGACGGTCTCGTCAGCCACCTTGAAGTCCATCTGCTCGCGCAGGCCGATGACGTCTCCACCGATCTGAAACGGCATGGGCCGTGAGAGCGTGAGCCGCAGCGCGGTGACGAAGAAGTCGTGCATGCCCGCCACCTTCGAGCCGCGCCAGAGGTTCACCATGTTCGCGACGCCCTCGAAGACGGGCCTGTCGTAGACGCGAAAGTTGATTCGACCGGGCACCCGCCGCGCGTGGGGAAACGCCTTGAACTTCGCGCCCCAGTACGGCTCGGTGGCCGCAGCGCCGACCGACACCGGCCCGCGATAGAGCACCTTGCCGCTCTGCGCGCGCACCACCTCGCCGTCGCGGAGTGTCAGCGCGTCTCCACCGAGATCCTCCACCGTCACCTTCGTGCGGCCCTTGAACACGAGCTGCGAGATCTCGGACGGCACTGTGCGCGTGAACAGCGAGAACAGGTACCCGCCGACGCCCTCGTTCAGCTTGCCCGCGATGGGCCCGGCGATCGGCGTCTGCCGCGCCTCGGCCAGGTTCGAGTGGTAGTGGTGCACGAGCGTCGCGTCCCACCCGACGCCGGCAAACAGGCTCAACTTCCCTTCGGTCTCGACGAGGTTGAAGCGCTGGGTCGGCAGCTCCTTCGGCAGCGAGCCGATGACCGACAAGGTGCGCGTGTAGCCGAACGCGCCGACAGCGCTCGGCCAGCCGTTGCCGGTGCCGAGCTTGAAGAGGCCGAGCGTTGGGAACTGCGAGACGCCTTCGTCGCGCAGCAGGTTCATCAGCACGACGCCGGTGCCGTCACCGCCACCGCAGAACACGAGGCGCGGCTTGTCTTTCACCAGGCGCTTCACGTCGGCGCGCGCCTCTTCGAGCGAGGTCGCGGCGTAGACGGTGGCGTTCGGCATCGCGCGGCGGAAGGCCTCGATGCGAGCCGGCGTCACGCGGCGCGCGCGGCCGTTGAACCAGGCAGCCACGTCGGCGCCCTTGCGGCGAGAGGCCCGGCCCATCAGCAGTCGCTCCGAAGGTGCATCGGGCCGCAGCATGAAGGGCGTTGCGGCCGGAACAAAGCACTCACGCCCGAAGCCGCCCGGTTCGGGTATGGTTCGCGCGCACATGTCGTCGCCCTGGGAGGACGTCAGACGCGAGTCGCTCGAGATGCCGGCCGTCGGCTATCGCCGCCCTGCGTCTCCCCTGCCGTGGCTGCTGCTGGCCGTCTCCATCACGCTCACCATCACCGTGCTCGTCGTCGGCCGAAACCGGCTGATGGAAGAGAAAGAGCGCACGTGGACGTCGCTCAAGGCCAACGACGATTTGAATCAGAAGCTGAAGGCCGCCCAGAAGGAGCTCGAGAAGTCGAAGGAGTCGTGCGAGCAGGGCGACGCCAACAGCGGTGACGTGGCGAAGCGGCTCGTGCAGCTCGAGCTCGACAAGCGCCGCCTGCAAGACGAGCTCGCCAAGGCCAGGAAGAAGTGAGCCGCACCCGCGTGGCGGGCCTCGTGCTCGGCCCGCTCTTCTTTCTGGCGCTGACGTTCCTCGACAACCCGCTGCATCACCTCGCCGGCTTCGATCGCCGCCCCGCGCTGGCGGCAGGCATCTCGTTGTTGATGGCGATGTGGTGGTTCACCGAGGCCGTGGCCATCGAGTGGACGGCGATGATTCCTCTCGCCGCGTTCCCGCTGCTGAACGTGTTCGGCGGAGGCGTGGTGAACGGCGTCGTGAAGGCCGGCGGCGAGTACACGAACGCGTACATCTTTCTCTTCCTCGGCGGCATGGCGGTTGGCGCGGCGCTCGAGCACTGGAACCTGCACCGGCGCATCGCGCTGCAGTTGATGTTGCGCATCGGAGCGTCGCCTCCCCGGCTGCTGCTCGGCCTGCTCATCGCGACCGCGTCGATCTCGTTGTGGATCTCGAACACCGCGACGGCGGTGATGATGTTGCCGATCGCGATCGCGGTGCTGGGTGAGCTCGAGGCGCAGTCGAAGCAGAAGCTGACCGCCTACGGCATGTCGCTGATGCTGGCCGTCGCCTACGCGGCGAACGTGGGCGGCATCGGGACGAAGATTGGCACGGCAACGAACTCCATCTTCGTGGGGTGGCTGGCCAAGACGCAGCACTATGAGATGACGTTTCCGCGGTTCGTGGCCGTCGGGCTTCCGTTCGTGGTGCTGTTCATTCCGGTGCTGTGGCTCGCGCTGTGGCGGCTGGGGCGCAGCGATGCACCGAAGACCGACGCAGGTCGCGAGGTGTTGCAGCATCAGCTCGCCGCGCTGGGTCCGATGTCGGCGAAGGAGCGCGTCGTCGCGCGGGTGTTCTTCACGGCGGCACTGCTGTGGATCTTCGGAGACCCGATTCGGGGGCTGCTGGCGCCACGGTTGCCGTTCGAGCTGGCGAACCGGCACTACGAGGCGGTGGTAGCGATGACGGCGGCGCTGGTGTTGCTCCCGCTCGGCTGTCTGCCGATGGTCGCGATTCGGCGCATTCCCATCAGCGCGCTCATGTTGCTGGGCGGCAGCTTCGCCATGGCCGCGGGCATCGAAGGGAGCGGGTTGTCTGCGTGGCTCGGTCAACAGCTCGAGCCGTTACGGGCGCAGCCGGCGCTCGTGCAGCTGGCCATCGCTTCGTTCTCGACGGTGGCGCTGTCGGCGGTCGCTTCGAACACGGCGACGGTGAACCTGATGCTCAACCTGTTGCCCGCGAACCTGCCGTTGTTGTCGGCGGTGACCATCGGCTCGTCGTGCGACTTCGCGTTGCCTGCGGGAACACCACCGAACGCGATCGTCTTCGGCTCGGGGCGCGTGCATCTGCCGACGATGATGCGCACGGGCTTCTGGCTCGACGTCGCGGCCGCGTCGTTGCTCGTTGCGTACGGCTGGCTCTACCTGCCGCTCGTCGTGCCGTGAGCTCGTCCGTGCGCCTCAGGTGAGGGCGCCGTTTGAACGAAGCGAAAGAACTCTCCTGCGCGCACCAACTCGAGCGCGGTGTCATTTCTCTCGATGCGCTCCGCTGGCGTCAGGTCTGCAGGGAGTCGAGCAGATCGAAGTCGATGTCCTCGTGCGAGGTGACCTGCGACTGCTCGTTCGTGGGAGGCGTCGACATCGGGAAGGGATTGCGCCCGGTCGCGGGCCTGACGTCAACTGCGCACATGCTCTCGACGCTCCTCTCGCTCACGCTCGCTGCCGGCCCGTTCCCGCTCCCAAGCATCGACGGCAAGCCGCTGGCAGCCACGGCCGAGCAGAAGTCGTTCCGCCTGCCGATGCGCTTCGAGAAGGTACGCAGCTTCTACGACGGCCAGTTCACCGGCGACGACGCGAAGGGCGTGACGACGAAGATCTCGGGCACCAGCGGCAAGCGCGTATTGACGCTCATCTCGACGCGCGCCGGAGACACCTGGAAGAAAGCAGTCGTTCGCGAGGGTGAGATCGAGACGGTGGTCGAAGTGACGCCGATTCTGCGAATGCAGGAGGAGCTCGTCGAGGGCAACGGCAAGCCGCTCGTGCAGTTCATCATCGGTCGCTCTGGCGATGTCGACCGCGCGGTCGAGGCCATCGGCGACAAGCACACCGAGCAGATCAGAAAGTAATCAGAGCGCGTCGCCTTCGCGCATCAACACCGAGAGCGGATAGATCGGCCCGCCCCGCGCGAAGTACCGCGCCAGCTCGAGCGGCTCTTCCCCCCGCAGCGGCAGGCGCTCCAATTCGTCCAG
>JBEOKA010000079.1:0-3668 GCA_040275325.1 Myxococcaceae bacterium
CGGGCACCGGCGGCGGAACGTCGGGCACTGGCGGCGGAACGTCGGGCACTGGCGGCGGAACGTCGGGCACCGGCGGCGGAACATCGGGCACCGGCGGCGGCTCCGCGACCGGAGCCACGGCCTTCTGCAACCGCCTGCTCGCGGCACAGACGCGCTTCTTCGCCGGGCGCAGCTCGTGCGCGAGCGGCACCATCACCATCACCCCGCGCTTCAACCTGTCGGCCTGCGTCGCGACCTGGAACGTGTGCACCGAGACCGACCGCGGCTTCCTCGACCAGATCGCCAGCTGCATGGAGAACGCGCAGATCTGCTCGAGCGGCAACGAGTCGATGGCGACTGGAGGCTTCCTCCAGTGCCTGTCGCTGTCAGAGGCGCTCAGCTCGACCTGCGCTTCTTCGCTCAGCAGTCCCTGAGCCGGTCAGACGCCCTGCTCGATCATCCACCGCTCGGCCTCGATGGCCGACATGCAGCCCGTGCCCGCAGCGGTGATGGCCTGACGGAAGGTCGCGTCGCTCACGTCACCGCAGGCGAAGACACCCTCGACGCTCGTGCGGGTCGTTCCCGGCTGCACCCAGAGATAGCCGTTGTCCTGCAGCTTGAGCGTCTTCTCGAACAGCTCGGTCGCAGGCTTGTGCCCGATGGCGACGAACACGCCCTTCGTCGGCACCAGCTTCGAGTCGCCGGTCTTCACGTTCTTCACGACGGCGCCGGTGACGCCCTTCGCGTCGCCGACCACCTCTTCGATGGCCGAGTCCCAGAGGAACTTGATCTTCGGGTTGTTGAGCGCGCGCTGCTGCATGATCTTCGACGCGCGCAGCGAGTCACGGCGGTGCACGACGGTGACCGACGCGCAGAGCTTGGCGAGGTACGTCGCCTCTTCCATCGCCGTGTCACCGCCACCGACCACCATCACGTCGACGTTCTTGAAGAAGAAGCCGTCGCACGTCGCGCAGGCCGATACGCCGCGGTTCATGAACTCGTTCTCGCCCTTCACGTTGAGCCACTTCGCCGACGCGCCGGTCGCGATGATGACCGTCTCAGACAGGCACTCCTTCGACTCGCCCTTGATGTGGAACGGGCGCTTCGAGAAATCGACCGAGAGCACGTTCTCCATGTGAATGACGGTGCCGAAGCGCTCAGCCTGCTTCTGGAAACGCTCCATCAGCTCGGGGCCGGTCACGCCCTCGGGGAAGCCGGGGTAGTTCTCGACTTCGGTGGTGATCATCAACTGGCCGCCGGGCACGCGACGCGAGTCATGCTCCGAGGGGCCGCCAGCGAACATCACGGGCTTGAGGCCCGCGCGCGCGGCGTAGATGGCTGCGGTGTAACCGGCCGGGCCCGAGCCGATGATGGTGATCTTGTTCGTGTCCACGTGATGCTCCTGGTTCCTGGCGGCGGCCCCTTCGGCCGGTCGTTGCCCGCGTGAGATGCGCAAATCGGGACAACGGTTTCAAGTCTGCTACGAACCATGGTCGATGGACGTCGAATTCCTCCGGAAAGTGCCGCTGTTCGAAGGGCTGACCTCGGCGCAGCTGCGCAAGCTGATGGCGGCGCTGAAGAAGGTCGACTTCCCAGGCAGCTCACACATCTTCCGCGAGGGAGAACCGGGCACGTCGATGTTCCTCATCACCGACGGCAAGGTGCGCATCTCGAAGATGGTGCCGGGCATCGGTGAAGAGGCGCTCGCGATTCTCGAGAAGGGCCAGTACTTCGGAGAGATGTCGCTCATCGAAGACGGCCCGCGCAGCGCCGACGCCATCGCGCACACGTCGTGCGAGCTGTACGAGCTCTCACGCGACAAGCTCGACCAGGTGATGTTCACCGACAAAGAGCTGGCGAGCGTGCTGCTGTGGACGTTCGTTCGCACCCTGTCGGCGCGCCTGCGCGAGACGAACGACAAGATTCGCGCGTTCTTCGCCCTCTCGTCATTCGGCCCGCGCTGAGCGCCACCCCGTCCTCCTCCACGCGCCTCTCTCGTCCACGAGCGTCACCATCGAAGGCAGCTTCGAGGTCGGCGGAGACGTGCGATGGCATCGACGCGAGCGAGGTGCGGGGCGTGCTGAACATGCTGCTGCACGGTGACGCGGCGAACGCCTTCAAGGGTGTCGGTGAGCGCAGAGGCCTCGGCGTGGCACGACGGCGGTCGCGCCCACCACCGCCCGACGGTACCCACTGGCCTCACCCGGCGAGTCGGGGAAACACCTCGGGGCCGGGCATGAAGACCTGGTCTGCGAGGCGCAGCGCCTGGTCGCCCGTCTTCAGCCGCACGGTGCGCTTCATCACGAAGTCGAAGAGCAGCGGGTCGTGCCGGTCGATCTCGTTGAGCAGCGCGCGCTCGTCTTCGGTGAGGAAGCCGGCCTTCGCCACCGCGCCGGTCTGCTGGAGCGCGTTGATGGCAGGCAGCGGGTAGTCGGAGCCATTCACCAGCCGGCCCTGCAGCGCCTCGTCTTTCAGCACGGTCTCGAGCGGGCGCCCGACGCGATTCACGAGCGCCAGCGCCGACGTCTCTCCGAACAGCACGCCCTTCCACTTCGGCTCGGCGATGAGGCGCATGAAGAGGTCGAAGTTGTCGACCCACGGCTTGTCGGGAGCGTCGAGGTCGGGGTTCTGACCGAGCGACGCGCAGTGGGCGACGATGGTCTTGAGCCCGTGCTCGAGCGGGCGACGAAGGAGCAGCGGGTTGCCCAGGCGCTGGCGCTCCTCGGAGTGCACGGCCTTCTCTTCACCCGCGTGCGTGATGAGCGTGAGGCCCAGGCGCTTCATCGCTTCGTAGAACGCGTCACAGCGCGCGCTCGACGGGTCGATGTTCATCGCGTTCGGCAACCACTTCACCGCGATGCAGCCCAGCGAGGCTGCGTGTTCGAGCGCCTCGAGAGCGTCGGCGCGGTACGGGTGCACCGATGCGCAGGGGACGAAGAGGTCAGGGCGCTGCTTCGCGAGCCCGGCGACGTACTCCACGGGCGTGAAGAACTCGGTGTCGTTCGGCAGTGCAGCGCCCGCCTCGTCGTAGGCACGGTCGAATGAGAAGAGCAGCAAACGCCCGTGGGGCTTCTGCCCTGAGACGAGGCCACTCAGCCGCTCGACGTACTGCTGGTCCGCACGGCTCAGGTCGGTGACGCCGGATGCGCTCAGGTAGATGCTGAACTTGAAGTACTCGCCCGGGTTCGACATCGACTGCATGCGCTCGCCGACCGTGCAGCCGCTGCCGCCCGTGCCCAGACCGACGACGTGAACATGGGTGTCGAGCACACGCGCCGGGTCGAGGCCCTCCCACGCCTTCGCGATGAGTGCCTGCGCCTCGCTCGAGAGGGGTCCTGAGGGCGCTGCGGGGCGGGCGAGCCTCGCGTGCCCATACCGAAAACCGCTGAAGAGCGCCGCGCCTGAAGCCAGCACGATGAGGTTGCGACGGGTCACCAACGGCATGGCGTCAAGCGTACCCTCAAAAACGAACCGGCCCGGCGAGTCTCGAGAGACTGACCGGGCCGGCGAACTTCTGTGGCTGCTTCGACTCTCCGACGTCGCTCACTTCCGCCGTGGACTCACCGGATGACTGAACTGGTGCAGCGGTGGGTCACGACGTCGGCTGCTTCGAGCAGCTTCCCCTTTTTCGATTAGCTGCGACGGCGGCGAATGAGGGCCAGCATCGCGAGGCCGAGGCCAGCGACCGA
>JBEOKA010000080.1:0-4385 GCA_040275325.1 Myxococcaceae bacterium
CGCTCATGCGAGCACTCACTGGCAGCGATGTGCTCGTCGAGGACAAGCTCTTCGCTACGCTCGACACCACGGTGCGCACGCTGGCTCCGCCGACTTCACCACCGATCCTCATTGCCGACACCATCGGATTCATCGAGAGGCTTCCGCATCCGTTGCTGGCATCTTTCAAGTCGACACTCGACGAGGCGAACGAAGCATCGCTCCTTCTGTTCGTCGTTGATGCTTTTGACTCAGACAGGCGCCGGCAGCTCGAGGTCACACGCCAAACCGTAGAGGAGATCGGTGCAGGGGCGCTCCCTCATCTCGTGGTGCTCAACAAGATCGACCGGGTCTCCGAAGACGAGCGCCGTGCGCTCCGTGACGAGCTTCCTCTCGCGCTCCAGCTCTCCGCCTTCTCGAGCCGCGACGTGGCGGTGCTTCGACAGCGGCTGATCGACGCCCTCGACAGGGAGTTTGAAACCGCCACGTTCGAGGTGCCCTATGATCACCAGTCACTCTTTGCAGAGCTGCGCGACCAGGTGAGGGTGCTCACCGAATCCTACGGCGGCGAGCGCCTCACCGTGACGGTCCGCGCCGCGCCTCCGGTGGTCGAGCGATTGCGGAGGCGGCTCACCGAGGTCACGGCGCCCCCTTCGCTCACCACGCCCGAGCCATCAGGAGCGCAGCTCGTCGAGTTGGCCACGCGCCACGGCCTCGTCGTGGATGCCGACGACGTGCGCATCAACGAGGCGGGTCTCGACTACCGCGTCGCCTTCGTGCACACCACCGATGGGGCGGACTGGGTGCTTCGGGTCCCTCGAACCCGCGACGCTGCGGCCAAGCTCTCCGAAGAGCGGCGCATCCTGGAGTTCGTTCGGCCCCGACTCTCGGCGGCGGTGCCGGCCTGGCAGGTGTGCAGCGACGAGCTCGTGGCGTATCGGCGGCTTCCTGGCGAACCGGGCTTGACCCTCGACGCGAGCGGCCAGCCCGTCTGGCACTTCGACCCTTCGTCCCCCGAGTTCGCGACAGCGCTGGGGCGACTCATCGCCGAGCTACAGGCCCTGGACGTCAACGCCGCCAGGGCGGCCGGCGTGCCGGTGAGGTCAATGTCCGAGGTGCGGTTGCAGTGGCGCGCCGACTTCGAGCGGGTGCGCGCCGGGTTTGAGGTTGCACCTTCCCTCGAGGCGCGTTGGAAGGCTTGGTTCGGCAACGACATGCTCTGGCCTGAACGCACGGTCTTCACCCATGGGGAGCTATATGCCGCCCACGTGCTGGTCGATGGGCCCTCACGCATCGTCGGTGTGCTCGACTGGACGACGGCGAAGGTGGGAGACCCGGCCGTCGACTTCACCTACCAGCACATGATGGGACCTGCCGCGTTCGAAGCCACCGTGGCCGCCTACGTCGAGGCTGGTGGCGTTCTGCTCCCGCACCTCCCCGAGCGGTGCGCGGAGATCGCTGCGGCTGCGCCGCTTGCCTACGGCTTGTTCGCGCTACAGAGCGGGAATCCCCAGCATCGTGCAGCCGCGGCGGCGCTGCTTCTGCCAGAGGAGTGAGGTCGGCCTACGCCACGTGCGGTGCGAGGCCACGGCGATGTCGGTCTCCACGTCCCACGCGAGCCACGCGAGGAGCCCGACGACCATCGACAGCTCGGCGAAGCCGTCGGTGCCCGCCTCGGTGATCGCCCTCGGCGCGAGAGCGTCCGGGCCCCGGCCGACCGCGAGCGCCGCCGACTGGAGCAGGTTCCACTCGTCCTCGCGGTCGACGAGCTCGTGGTGCATGCGCTTCCACTCAGGGCGCTGCTCCACGAAGCGCAACGTGCGGATGACTCCGAGTACTGCCGCCAACTGCACGACGCCCCGACGCGCGCGGTCGGGTGCAACGGCAAACTCGAACTGCCCGTCCATGCGCTTGATGAAGCGTCGAACCTTCCCTCGGCACGCCTTCGCCAGCACCTCGAAGTCCGGTGCCTGCCGCGCGAGCTCGCCGCCTTCCTCTTCGTCGGCGCCGATCTCCTCCTCCTCGCTACGCGGTCGAGGCGACGACGTCGTCGTGAGCCCCTCGCCGAACCTACGCATCAGCGCGTCCAGCAACACGACGATATCGCCGCTCGCGAGACTCCTCGTGCGTCGCGCCGAAGACTTCCGCCCGGCAGCCGAGAGCGCAAGCGATGCCGGCGCCTGGCCTGCCTCCTGCTCCCCACCGGGCCCCGTCGCCGGACGGAGCGGCGTCGTGCGCACTACGTCGTCCGAGTCGAAGATGACCTGCGACGGGCACTTCGCACGACGCGCCGCGGAGGACGACGACGAGCACGACGACGACGAAGAACACGCAGGCGACGACGACGGTGAGCCAGGGCGAGAGCCGCTACGGGAACCCCGAGCCGCAGATCGCGCTCCGCTTCCCCAAGGGCACGAGCTACCGCGTCGTGAAGGCCGTGCACGCGCCGGTGTGAAAGGGAGCCAATCGCCGGTCTGAAAAGGAGCCACCCGAAACCGAAGCCATGGGCTTCGATCGGGAGATGCTCAAGATGGACAAGGTGGCAGCAATTCGACACGCGGTTCTCGTTCAGGGCCGCTCAATCCGCGCCGTCGCTCGCGAGTTCGGGGTGGGGCGGCGGACGATCGACCGGTACATCAAGGGTGCTGAGGTCGGCCGGCGAACGACGCCGCCGCGACCATCTCCTCGACGAGAGACAACGGCTGCGGCGCTGACGACGCTCATCGCGGAGACGAAGGCGGCGAAGAAGCAGCAGCTGACGGCACGCCGGGCTCACGAGCTGCTGCGGTCCAGGGGCGTCGACGTCGGGTACACGCTGGTGAAGGAGTTGATGGCCGAACGACGCCGCGCGGCGAAGGAGGTCAGCGTCCCACTGGAGTACGCCGCGGGCGACCTCGGCGAGGTCGACTTCTTCGAGGTTGTCGTCGTCATCGCTGGCGTGGAAGAGACGATGTGGATGTTCGTGATGCGGCTGATGTCGTCGGGCCGCGACTTCTGCCGCGTGTACCCGCGCCAGGACCAGGTCTGCTTTCTCGACGGCCACGTTCGTGCATTCGAGGCGTTCGGCGGCGTCCCGACACGCTGCGCCTACGACAACTTGAAGGCCGCGGTCGCGAAGATTCTCGTCGGGAGCGAGCGTAAGCTCGCGGCGCGCTTCGAGGAGATGACGAAGCACTGCGTGTTGGAGCCGTGCTTCGCGCGGCCGTACCACGGCAACGACAAGGGCGGCGTCGAGGCGCGAGGCAAGAACATCCGGCTGCAGAGCATGGTGCCCTTGCCGTCGGCGGCAACCCTCGACGAGGTGAACGCGCAGCTCGCGACCGATGTCGACCGTCGCTTCTTCGCGAGGAGCGACGCGACGACAAAATGGGAGGCGGAGCTGGCGGCGATGCACCCGCTGCCCTGGGGCCCGTTCGACGCGCGCCGGATGACGACAGACGTGCCGGTGTCGTCGTGCTCCACGGTGCAGATCGATGGGTCGACCTACTCGGTGCCGACGACATGGGCGCGGCGGCGAGTGACGACCTACGCCGGTGTCGACGTCGTGGAGATGCGACTCGGCGAGGAGTCCATCGTCCGCCGTCGCGTTCCGCGTGGGCAGCGCGACATCGACTACGCCTCGCACTACCTGAGCGAGCTCTCAAAGAAGCCGCAGGCGGTTCGACAGGTCGCTGACACGCTCGTGAAGCAGCTGGGAGGGCGCTTCCCGGAGTTCTGGGAGCGGCTCGTCAACGACAAGGGCGCGAGGGAGGCGGCGCGTCGAATGGCTCGTATCCTGCGCGGCGTACTCGAGCTCGGTCGCGACGAGTGCGAGCGGCGCGTCGGTGCTGCGCTGACGACGGGCGAATCCATCTCGGCGGCGCTGCTCGTGCCCCAGGTCGAGAACTCGGTCCAGGCGCTGGTGCCGTCGGTGCTCGACGTGTTCGTTGAGACGTCGTCGGTGTCCGCGTTTGACGCGCTGCTGTCGCCCGGGGGTGTGCAGTGAAGAAGGACAAAGACCTGCTCACGGAGGCCGTCCACGCGCTGTGTCGGTCGCTCAAGATGCCCGGCGCCCTCCGCGTGCTCGATGAGCTTGCGCGTGACCTCGACGCTCGTGGCGCTCAGACGCTGGAAGTGATGGAGGCAGTGCTGTCGACGGAGGTGCTGTCGCGCGAGGCATCCGCCGTGCGGCTGCGAATCCAGGAGGCACACTTTCCGAGACTGTTCACGCTCGAGGACTTCGACTTCGGCAGCGGGTGCGGGGTCGAGAAGGCGCCCGTGATGGCGCTCGCCACCGGGGCCCTGGTCGACGAGAAGAGGAACGTCGTGCTCGTCGGCCCTGTGGGGACGGGCAAGACCCACCTCGCGACCGGGCTCGGTCTGAGCGCCGCTCGACAGCGGCATCGAGTGGCGTGGTACCGCGCGGC
>JBEOKA010000081.1:0-25264 GCA_040275325.1 Myxococcaceae bacterium
CGCTCGCGCTCGACAAGGGTGCGACCTCGCAGGCGCTCTCGTTTCAACCCACCCGCAAGGGCTCTGCCCCGCCCGCGAGCAAAGCGCCGCCCGAACCCATCGGCACCCTGCCCAGCATCGTCGTCTCGGACGCGAAGATGACCGACGTCGTCGCGGCGCTCGAGGTGAACCAGAGCGTGGTGCTCGACGACGGCTTGTCAGAGCAGGCCGACGCCCGCGCCCGCACCCTGCCCGAGACGCGGCCCTCGAAGCCGAACGCCTCGGTGACCCGCCCCGAGACGCGGAAGCCGGGCCGCACCACGGGCACCAACCTCAAGGCGCAGACGCGCACCACCAACCCGAAGGCCGAGAAGCAGGAGCGCGTCGAGAAGTCAGACGTGAAGAAGATTCCCACGCGCGCCACGCCCGACGAGCAGCCGGCGGTCGACTCGACGCGTACGCCCGACCAGACGCCCGCCATGACGCCCACGTCGATGGCGTCACCGAAGGCCGAGCCGAAGAAGCAGGGCAGCTCGATGCTCGTGTGGCTGGCGGTGCCGCTGCTCGCCATCGCCGCCGTCGGAGGGTTCATCGCCTACGACCAGTACGTCGAGAAGCTGCAGCAGGCCCAGAAGCAGGGTGAGGCCAACGGGCTGCAGCCGCTGCCCGCCACCAACACGCCGAAGGAACCCGAGCGCTCGCGCGAAGTGAAGCTGGCGCCAGACCCGGTCGAGCCGCCGCCCGACCAGCTCGAGCCCGAGGACCTTGCTGGCGTCGCGAAGGGCCCGAAGAAGCCTGCGCCGAAGCCGGTCGTGCTGCCTGCGGGTGAGCTCGCGCTGCGAAAGCTCGAGGCCGACTTGAACCAGCTCGACGACGCCGCGGCCCGCAAGTTCACCCTCAAGGTGCAGGTGCTGAAGAACGACGTGAAGGCCCAGGGCGCTGACGCCACCTTCATCGCGCGCGTGAACGAGGTGCACAACCTGGTGAAGGCCGAGCTCGCGAAGCAGTGATGATGTCGCTCTCGACGCTGACGTCGGTGTCTGCAGGGTACGGCGGCTGCGAGGTGCTGCGTGACGTCTCGCTCGAGGTGAAGGCCGGCGAGGCGTGGGCGGTGCTGGGCCCCAACGGCGCAGGCAAGACGACGCTGGCCAAGGTGGTGGCGGGGCTGCTGAAGCCCATGGCTGGCGCGGTGCGCGTCGGAGCGCTCGGCCCGAACGCAACGCCTGCCGAGCTCGCGCGCGCCGTCGCCTGGGTGCCGCAACAGACTCCCGAGGGCCTCGACTTCACCGCGCTCGAGGTGGTGCTGATGGGGCGGGCTCCGCACCTCGGGCCGCTCGGGCTCACCGGCGCGAAGGACGAGCAGCTCGCGCGTGAGGCGCTCTCGGCCTTCGACGTCTCGGCGCTGGCCGAGCGGCGCGTCTCGGCGCTCTCGGGTGGTGAGCGGCGCCGCGTCTTCCTCGCGCGCGCCCTCGTGCAGCAGGCGCCGCTGCTGGTGCTCGACGAGCCGACGGCCTTCCTCGACGTGCGGCATCAGGTCGAGACGCTGCACCTCGTTCGCCAGCGCGTGTCGCCCTCGCTCGGGGTGCTGGCGGTGCTGCATGACGTGTCGCTCGCCTCGCGCTTCGCCACCCACGTCGTGCTGCTGGCAAAGGGCGTGGTGGCAGCGCAGGGGAGCGTCGCCGAGGTGCTGACGACCGCGCGGCTCGAGCAGGTGTACGGCATCGCCATGGAGCGCCGCGGCGACCACACGTTCGAGCCGCGATGGCCGACGTGACGGCGCTCGCGCGGGCCGAGGAGCCAGGATGAAGAAGAAGACACCACCGAAACAGCGGTCCCCGAAGAAGGCGACCAGGCCCGCAAAGAAGCCCTCCGCGTCGACGAAGGTGCCCACGGTCGCGCAGCTCGAGGCGCTCTACCTTCAGCTGAAGAAGGCCGGCTCGTTCCGGAGCGCCTGCGGGGGCAAGGCGTTCTTCTACGAGGCCTGCTGGAGCGAAGACGCCGAGCTCGAGCGTGTCTTCGAGGACCTCTGCTCGCGAACCCAGCAGGCCCTCGGCCATTCGTACCTGCCGATGGACCTCTACGAAGAGAAGCTCGTCAACGAGGGCCGCTTCGTCGAGCTGCACTCGTTCTTCGTCGAACTCACGCCGGCTCAGCTCGCGCGCGCGCTGGCGATGATGCGCACCTTCATCGCGAACCCCGCGAAGCGTCCGGGTCGCTACGAGTCGACCCAGGAGTGACTCGGCTCCCCGGCCCAAAGACAGCGCGGCGGCCTCGGGTGTAAGGCGTGAGCCATGGCGCGCAGGGACTGCTTCGAGCCGCGGTGGCCGACGTGACGGCGCGCTGGCCCATGGCTGTCGGCGTCTCGGTCGCCGTGCACGCGGTCATCGCGCTGGCCCTGCTCGCGTTCCTCGGGCGCGCGGTCGTTCCCGAGTCGAAGCCGGTGCTGCAGAAGCCGACGGTGGTCGAGGTGTTTCGCGTCGGGTCGTTGATGCCGCGCGCGGCGAGACCTGCGGCTGTTCCCGCTCCAACCGTCGCGCCGAACCCGGGCCGCTCCTCCCACCGCCCCGTCGCGCGAGTCGATCAACCTGCTGCTGATCAGCCGCTCGAAGGGCCCAAAGACACACTCCCCAACGCGACCGCGAGCGGTGACGGCAGCTCGACCTCCAGCGAGGAGCCATCGGCCACTGGCGCGCCTACCGGGACGGAAACAGGAACTGGAGCTGGACCTGGAGCCGCAGCGACACCTGGCGCCGGAGCCGGAGCTGATCAGCTCGACCCGTCGGTCGCCGCCGAGGTGCACGCTCGCCTCGCGCGCGCGGCCAGCGATTGCTACCCCGCGCAGGCCAGGCGCTTTCGCCAGCAGGGCCAGGTGCCGGTCTCGTTCTGCGTCGAAGGCACGGGCGCAGCGGCGAAGGTCGTCGTCACCTCGTCTGGCGCGGCGTTGCTCGATGAGGCGGCGCGCGGCTGTGTCATGCAACGCGCCGAGCCCTTTCCCGCTGCGGCCGCCGGCGCGTGTTTCGCCGTGAAGGTCGAGTTCGGCAGCGCCGGCGTTCGGGTCTCGCGGTAAAGGACCGACCGTGCGCACACGCTGGCCATTGCGGTCGACGAAGTCTCGTGGAGGCGGCCGCAAGGTGCAGGGGCTGCACTACGACGCGGGCTTCCTCTCGAAGGCGGCGCGGGCCGACGTGATGTCGTGGCTCTCGACGCTGCACCCCATCTGGGAGAACCGCTTCTCGGCGTTCCGCCCGATTCCCGCGGGTGAGACCCAGCGCCGCCTGCTCCGCCCGGTGTACTGGCTGGGCAACTGGCAGTTCGCGTGCCTCGACTACTACCGGCCGCCGCACGTGTGGGACCGCGCCATCGAAGCCGAGCCCTTTCCCCGGGCGCTGCGTGGCCTCGTTGCCGAGATGGAGGCGCGCGCGCGCGGCATGTTCCGCGGCGACGACCTGCCGAAGGGCTGGCACCTCAACACCTGCCTCATCAACTACTACGGCTCGTCGCTGCAGGACGGGAAGTGGGTCGACACGGCGCGCGTCGGAGAGCACAAAGACTTCGAGCCCGGCCCCGTCGCGTCACTCTCGCTCGGGGAGCGCGCGCTGTTTCAGTTCGTCACCTCGTCGAAGCCGGGCGACCGCGACGGCGTGGTGGAGCAGCAGTGGCTCGACGACGGCTGCCTGCAGATCTTCGGTGGCGACCAGTGGAAGAAGCGCACCTTTCATCGCGTGCAGCGCGTCGACACCAGGGGCGGCCACCACTTCAAGGTGAACGTCAGCGACTTCGACACGCGGCGCATCAACTTCACCTTCCGCTACGTGCCCGATGAGCACGTGATGCCGTACCGCAAGGTCTCGCCCGAGACGCAGCGAGACGTCGAGGAGTACGTGCGCGTGCTGGCCCAGAACTCTGCGTTCTTCGCCGACGCGCTCGCCTCGGCGCAGCCCCGCGGTTGATCAGCGCAAGATGCGCTTGAACGCGCTCGACTTCACCTTCGGCAGGTTCGGCACCGAGCGGGCGCGGTCGGGCTGCGGCAACGTCGGCGGCGCCTTGCGCTCGAACTTCTCGGAGCCGAACGGGTCTTCGACCTCGCGAATCAGCTGAAGAACGTGCGGGTCGATCTCGGAGTCGTCAGCACACAACTGCTCGCCGTCATCGACCGGCCCTTCGTCGAGCACGTCGACCTCATCGGCCGGCGCGTCGTCGTCGAGGGTGAGCGTCGAGTCTTCGTACGCCTGGGTGCCGGGCCACATCAGTCGCGCACGAAGAAGGAGGGGGTCTCACGACGCCAGGTGCCGAACTCGTAGTTGTCAGAGCCGGCCTGCGAGATGCCCGCGACACCGGGCGCGTACTCTCCGGTGACCGCCGCGATGTGGCCGTGCGCGTGGCCCTTGCTCGCCGGCACCGACGCGAATGCCATCTTCCCGTCCTTCGCGGCCTGAATCGCCTCGGCCTCGGTCACCTTGCGCCAGCCGCTCTTCGGGTTCGACATGAGCTTGTTCATCTTGTCGGCGTTGAGGCCCTTGAAGCCGTCGTAGCCGAACTGCTTGGCGTACTTGTGCGCCGCCTCGTTGCAGTGCGTGGTGCCCTTCTTTGGGTAGCCTGGCTGCAGCGTCTTGTCGGTGGTGAGCCCAATCTTGCGCACCTTCTCGGCCAGCTTCGGGTTCATGCCCGGGGGCAGGTTGGCGAGGTCGACCTTCGAGATGAAGCCCTTCGCCTTCTTCGTCACCTGCTTCTTCTGGACGGCGGGGCGGGGCCTGGCGACGTGCTGACGGTTGGTGCGCTGCGTGCTCTGAACGGTCACTGGGGCTCTCCGGTTCTTCGTGGGGGACGAAGAGATTCTCGGGAGCTGGTCCGGCTGGTCCGCGCCGGGTTCTGGCAACGGCCCGCACAGCCTGTGACTGCACGTCCACAGGTGGGCGGAGGCTCGTTCACGGGAGCAAGCGAGCAACCTGTCGACCTCCGCGCCGATTCGGGCTTTCCTCGGCTGTCTCGTCTGGGGGCCATGTTGCTGAGTTCACTCGTCTTGATGCTCGCGGCGGCGACACCATCGGTCGCGCTCCAGAACTTCAACGCGCCTGGCATGAAGGCGGAGCAGGTCGCGCTGCTCACCAACTACTTCGCCGCCTCGCTGCGTCGTGAAGGGCTCAAGGTCATCACCAACGACGAGATTGCAGCAGTGCTCGGGCTGGAGCGCCAACGCCAGCTGCTCTCGTGCACCGACTCGTCCTGCATGACCGAGCTCGGCGCCGCGCTCGGCGTCGACGCTGTGGTGCTGGGCCAGGTCGGCGCCATCGGCACCGTCACGACCGTGCTGGCCAAGGTGGTGTCGACGAAGACGAGTGAGGTGCTGGCTGAGAGCACCGACCGCGTCGTCTCCGGAACGACGCTCGACGAGGCGCTCGATCGCGTCGCCAGGGTGCTCGCGTCAGGGCTGTTGCCTCGCGCGCCCCAGCAGCGGAGCGTCGGGAGCAGGCTCGCCTGGCCCTTGTTGACGGGCGGCCTCGGGGTGGCGGCCCTGGCCGTTGGAGCCGTGATGATGAGCCAGGTCGCCGCCACCGCGTCGCTCGTGCGCAACTCGATGACGCTCGGCGCGGCAGAGACCTTCGCGGCTCGTGGCAAGACTGAACAGACGGTGGCGGTTGGGCTGTTCATCGGGGGCGGGCTCGCGTGCGCGGTTGGCGTGGTGCTCGCGGTGCTGGGCTTCTCCGACCCGCCGGCCGTGGCGGGCTGGCTGACCGACTCGCAGGGCGGGTTCACCCTGGAGAGCCGCTGGTGATGCGCTCAGCGCTCGTGGTGCTGACCTCGGCCGTGTTGTTCGCCTCGTGCGTCGACTTCGATGAGGAGCTCGAGGCGTGGAAGGCGAGCCATGTCGATGGCGGAGTCATGCCCAAAGACGCGGGCGCGACCATCGACGCAGGCGCAACGACTGACGCAGGCGCAACGACTGACGCAGGCGCAACGACTGACGCAGGCGCAACGACCGACGCAGGCGCACCGACCGACGCAGGCGCAACGACTGACGCAGGCGCAACGACTGACGCAGGCGCAACGAGCGACGCAGGCGCAACGGCCGACGCGGGCGCAAGCATCGACGCGGGCGCAACCATCGACGCGGGCGCAACCATCGACGCAGGCGCAACGGCCGACGCGGGCGCAAGCATCGACGCGGGCACGACGACCGACGCGGGCGCACCTGTCGATGCGGGAATCCCCGTCGACGCAGGTGCAGCGGTCGATGCTGGACCGCTCACCAGCTTCTCGCTCGCGCGCTGGCCGATGCCGGTGCCGCCCCGGTTGGCGGGTGAGCTGGTGGGCGTCGGAGATGAAGTCGCCGACCAGACGACGTCGTTGCGATGGAAGAAGAACACGATTGGTCCTGGAACGTGGGCGGCCGCGGTCGCTGGCTGTCAGGCCTTGAGTGATGCCGGTGTTCAGTGGCGGCTCGCCACCGCCGTCGAGCTCGGCACCATTCTCAACTTCGGTCAGCCCTCGCTGATGCCCGACCCGCCCTTCGTCAACACCGGCGGAGTGCTGTGGGCCGAAGCAGTCAGCGACACCCCTGACGCCTCGTTCAAGCTCGTCCTTCCCAGCGGCGACCTGCTCGCGGCTCCGATGCACGAGCAGCATTGGGCGCGTTGCGTCTCGTCGGCCGAGCGCGAGCCCGCGCAGCTCCGAATGGTCGACGCTGGGGTTGGCCGCGTGCGCGACGTCTTGACGGGAATGACGTGGTTCGCACGCGTCGCCGGTTCCTGGCCAGATGCGCAGCGACACTGCGCGGACGCCGGAGCTCGCCTGCCTGAGGTCTGGGAGTGGCTCGGCGTCTCGAACCTCGCCCGCAACCAACCGCGGCTGGTCCCGGGCTTGAGCCCTCCTCCTTCGGCCTGGACGGCGACGCGCGCTCCCGGAGCCGGACTCGTGCACTACGTCTCTCCCGGCGTCGGTGGCATCGCGAACGCTCCCGACACGGGCGGTGCTGCAGGGGTGATGTGCGTCACCCCATGACGCCAACGCTGGGTCTCATCGCCATCAACGATGTCTACTCACTCGAGCACCTGCCTCGGCTGGCGACGCTCATCGCGCATCACCGGGCGACGATGGTGGCCGACCGCTGGCTCGTGGTGCTGGCCGGAGACTTCATCGCGCCGAGCGTGCTCTCGAGCCTCGACGGCGGGCGCAGCATGATGCGCTGCCTCGACGCGCTGGGCGTCACCCACGTGGTGTTGGGAAACCACGAAGATGACGTGCCGCTGTCGGAGCTGCAGGCGCGGGTGCGTGAGTTTCACGGCGTGTGGCTCGGCACCAACGTGCGGGGCTTCGAGCCACCGCTCCCCTCGTTCGACGTCGTCGAGGTCGGTGGGAAGCGGGTAGGCCTCGTCGGCGTGGTGATGGATGACGCCAACGTCTATCGCCGCAAGCCGTTCGGTGGCGTCGAGCTCGAGCGACCGAACGACGCGGTCACCCGTGAAGCGGCGCGCCTTCGCACCAAGGAGCGCTGCGACACCGTCATCGCGCTCACCCATCAGTGGATCGCCGATGACCGCGCGCTCGCGAAGACCGGCGTCGTACCGCTCATTCTCGGCGGCCATGAGCACGACCCGTTCCTCGAGCGCTTCGAGCGATGCGTGCTGACGAAGTCGGGCATCGACGCGACGCACGCGGCGGTGGTGACGGTGACGATGGGCGACTCCGTTCACGTCGAGGTTCGTCACGAGTCCGTCGCCGCGTTCGCCGAAGACCCGGCGCTGAAGCAGCTCGTGAACGAAGCCAACGCCCTCGTGGAGCGGCTGGCTGGCGGCGTGTTGTTGCCCGAGCTCGCCGAGCCGCTGAGCTCGGCAGGCGCTCGCGCGCGGCAGACGTCGATGGGCACCTTCGTGTGCAGCTGGCTGCGTGACGCGCTGGGTGCAGACGCGGCGCTGTTCAACGGTGGTGGGCTGCGCGGCTCCGAAGTGCACGCCGACCTGCTCACGCTGGGCGACCTGCAGAACGAGCTGCCCTTCGACAATGAGATCGTCGTCGTCGAGCTGCCCGGCGAGGTGGTGCGTGACGCGGTCGCCTACTCCCGCCGGCTTGCACCAAAGGGTGATGGCGGGTTTCTGCAGGTCGACGATGCCGCGAGGCTCGAAGGGCATCAGCTCGTCTGGCTGGCGGGCGCAGTGCTGGACCCGCGGCGCACGTACCGCGTGGCGGTCCCTCGCGCGCACGTGCTGGGTCTCGACCGCATCGAGCCGTTGGAGCGCTTCTCGAAGGCGAACCCGGCGGCCATTCCCTCAGCAGGGAGTGGGCGACCGCCGCGGTTGATCATGCTCGAGGCCCTGGTGCGGTCACGCCTCGAGCGGCTTGGTGGCTTCGACGCACTCGACGCCGACCACGACGGCAAGGTGACCCGCACCGACCTCGAGCGCGCGCTGCGTGAGGCCGGCGCGCCGCCCTCGGAGGCCACCGTCTCGCTCGTGCTGAACACCCTCGACACCAACCACGACCAGGTGCTCACGAAGGACGAAGCGCCCGACGAGTGACCCGCCCGGTGGGTCATTCGCCTGCAGCCGGGTCGCGCGTGCCCCGGCGCCTGCTGATCCACGGTGCGGCACACGCTCGGCGGTTAGGCATTGATCATGGATACGAGACCTCTGCTGGAGCGGTTCGCAGCCTCGCCGCTGGCGGTGGGGCTCAATCATGACGAGATCTCCCGCCTCTTCGAGCTCTGCGAGATGCGCAAGTTCGACGCGGGCAAGAGCGTGTTCCACGAGGGCCAACCCGGCGACGCGCTGTGGATCATTCTCGACGGCGAGGTCGAGGTGTCACGCAACGGCAAGACGCTCGCGCGCCTCGGCCCTGGCGCGGCGCTCGGAGAGCTCTCCCTCTTCCGCCAGCTCCCGAATCGTTCGGCGACGGCGGTGACGCTGACCGCGGTCGTCGGCCTGCGCTTCCCCGGCCCGCACCTGCGCCGCATGCGCAGCTCCCACGACGTGGCGATGATGAAGATCGTCAACAACCTCGCCATGCAGATGGCTGACCGCTTGATGGCGCTGAACGAGAAGGTGGTCGGTGGTGGGCGCAAGAGCCTCGCCGACGCGCGCAACGAGCTGCACAAGATGGTCGGTTAACCCAGCCGGACCTGATGCAGCGGCCGGTAGACCTCGTGCGAGCTCTCGTAGAGCGTGAGGTGGTCGACGAGGAAGCTCGGCGTCGTGAAGTCGGCCAGCGCTCGGGTCAGGTCGACGAAGGCCGTCTCGCGCTTCGACCGCGCGAGCGTGACGTGAGGCGTGAAGTGACGCTCCCGCTCCTCGACCTTCACGCCGGGCAACGGCTGGGTGAGCAGCACCTTCGCGGCGTCGGCCTGCAGCGCAGCCAGCCCAGCCAGCGCCCCCTGCACGCCGAGCCACACCACCGACGGAGCGCGCGCCGTGCCGAACGTGCCCGCGCCCGCGAGTGAGAGCTCGAAGGGCCGATGCCTTGCGGCGAGCGCGCCCACCAGCGGTTTGAACGTGTCGACGTGCGCCAGCGTCGCGTTGCCGAGGAACACGAGGGTGAGGTGCAGCTTGTCGGCGCGCAGCCACTTCGCGTCGAGGGTCTGTCGATGCCGCTCGATGAGCGCCGCCACTTGCGCGCGCACGCCGTCGTCGAGGTCGACTGCGAGGAAGACCGACACCCTTCACTCCTTCGTGTCGTCGACATGACAGTGCGGCGAGCCCGCCGGCACGCTCTGCCCGTCGAGGGTGCGCGCCTTCGTCGAGATGCTCCAGACGTCGACCGTCTCGTCGCTGTCGAGGTTGGCCGCGCCGACGATGGTGATGCTGCAGTCGTCGGGGCACTTCCCCGAGACGCCAATCTCGTTCCACAGCTCGCGGGGGATCGCGCGCTCCAGACCTTCGACGTCCATTCCGGCGAGGCGGAACGTGTCGGGCGCGACGCCGCTGAACGTGCCGGTCGGCATCGTGGGCGCGTTGCGTGGCTGCACTTCGCCTTCGGTCGAGAGCAGGTAGAGGTAGCGGTTGGCGCGCTCGGGCATGAAGCCGACCTCGTCGAGCGACTCCGAGTACGCCGCCTTGTCCTGGAAGAAGGCCACCTCGCTCGTGAAGGCCGCCTTCAGGTTCGCCTTCACCTCGCTCTGCTTCGCCTTCGACTTGAAGCCGATGAAGCTGGGCACGGCGATGGCGACGAGCCCGCCGATGATGCAGCAGAACACCAGCACCGCGACGACGATGCCGATGATGAGCGGCGTGTTCGACTTCTTCGGAGCGACGGTCGAGGGGTCAGGCGTCATGCCTACTTCTTGCCCTTTGTCTTCGGCGCAGGCGAGCCGCTCGAGCCCTCCAGCGTGAAGCCGGGGTTCGCCGAGAGCACCTCTTTGATCATCGACAACTCGCCCGCCGAGACCACGCGCTTGGTGATGCTGCCCGGCTGACCACGCGAGCCCGACGTGCCGTCGACGCCGTCGGTGCCGCGCGTTCCCGAACGGCACTGCGACGAGCTCGAGCCACCCGAGCCGCCATAGCCCTTCGACCCGGCGAGGCCAGCAATGCCCCCCAGCACCGAGGCACGCAGCACCGACGAGAGCGCCTCGTCGGCGAGCCGCAACGTCACGCGCCCGCCATTGCCGCCGCGCCCACCATTGCCGCCAGAGCCGCCGTTGCCACCGTTGCCTGCGCAGTACTTCGGCGTCTTGCCCGAGTCGCCAGAAGAGCCCCTGCCGCCACCTCCGCCTCTGCCACCGGAACCACCACCACCGCCGCTCGCGTCGATGATGAGGTGAGCGCCGGGGCCAATGAGCGTCGCGCGTGTGCCCGAGCTCGTCGACCACGCGATGAGCGCCAGCCGATTGCCCTGCGGGTCGGTCACCCATGCCGCTTCGGCCTCGACGTCTGGAGCGTTCTGCCCATCGGCGCCATCACCGCCGTTGCCGCCGCTCGAGCCCGACGCGCCGCTGGAGCCCGAGCGCCCGGACTCTCCATACTGGCCGCTGCGGCCTTCACCGCCCGAGCGGTCGACTGACTCGGGGCACGTGAGGTCATGCGGCAGCGTCACCGACGTCGACACGCCCGTGCCCTTCACCGCCGCGGTCACCTTCACGGGCTTGCCGACGAACGAGAACGACGTCTCGAGGGGCGAGCGCACGTACCGCACCGGCTCTGGCGTCTCGGCCTTCACCGCGTTGCCTTCTTCGTCGACGGGCGCGTCTTCGGGCAGGGCTGGGGCCGACTCACCGAGCACCCCGCCAGGCTCTGCCGTCCACGTGAGCCACTCGAGGTGGTTGCGAATCTTGATCTCCTTGCCGTCCTTGTCCTTCGCGAGCACGGGGTTGAGGCTGGCGCCCGAGAGCGAGCACCAGCCGGCACGCGTCGCGGAGAGTTCGAGCGTGGCGATGTTCTCTGGCTTGAGGCCACCCTTGCCGTAGCGGCCGTTCTCGATGCTGGCCTGCGCGTGCGCGAGGTCGAAGATGGGCGTGGTGCCGAGCGTCTTCTCCTTGCCGTCGCCGAACAGATAGAAGCCGCCGGCCGCCGTCACGCCACCCGCCGCCGCGATGACGTATGGAATCCACGGGCTGTCGAAGGGCCGGGGAAAGAGGCCGGGCGAGCCGAGCAGACCGCCGTCAGAGAGGAAGTTGGACGCGAGCCCGAACGCCGCCGCCGCGATGCCCACCGTCACCAGCGTCACGCCGATGCTCTGCATCGTGAAGCCGGTGGCGCGCGAGTCCTTGATGGCCGTCTCGGACTCGACGTCACCGGTGAGGTGGTAGAAGTCCTGCTCGTCGAGCGGCTCTTCTCCGCGGAACAGCCCTTGCGGCGTCTCGTCGTCGTTCACCTTCACGTCGACGCCGTTGGGCTCGAGGCTCCTGGCCGGGTTGGTGGCGCACGCGACCGACAACACACAGCAGAGCGCGATGGTGAGCGGAGAAGAACGGGGCAGGGGTTCACGCGTCATGACCCAGAGGGTCTCGAGCCGGCAAATGTCGCGTCGGCATTCGTGAGCCTCGAAGATGAGCGCCCAACGCGGAACTCCGACCGCTCACACGCTGTCTGAAGCGAGCTCACATGCGAACCCTGCTCTGCCTGCTCACGGCGCTCGCCGTGCTCTCGTCCTCCACCGCGTCGGCGTTCTGCGGCTTCTATGTCTCGTCGGCAGGTGGCCAGCTCTTCAACGACGCCACCATGGTGGTGCTGATGCGCGACGGCACCCGCACCGTGCTGTCGATGCAGAACAACTACCGCGGCCCTCCGAGCGACTTCGCGATGATCGTCCCCGTGCCGGTGGTGCTGCAGAAAGAGAACGTGCGCACCTTGCCGAAGGCCGCGTTCGAGCGGCTCGACGCGCTGGCGTCTCCACGACTGGTGCAGATGTGCGTCGAAGACGGCCTGCGCGGCATCGGCAGCGGCATGGCGATGAGCGCCGGCAAAGCGCCCTCGACCGCAGACGGTGCCATGCCACGCGACCTCGGCGTGAAGGTCGAAGCGCAGTTCGAGGTGAACGAATACGAGATCGTCATTCTCTCGGCGAAAGACGCGCTCGGCCTCGACATCTGGCTCAAGGAGAACAAGTACCAGATTCCCGCGAACGCCGAGCCGCTGCTGCGCCCGTACGTGCAGAACAACTCGAAGTTCTTCGTCGCGAAGGTGAACTCGAAGAAGGTGAAGTTCGTGAACGGTCACGCGGTGCTGTCGCCGCTGCGCTTCCACTACGACTCCGAGAAGTTCGAGCTGCCGGTGCGGCTTGGCCTCGTGAACAGCTCGGGCGAGCAGGACCTCATCGTGCACGTCATCGCGAAGGACCGGTACGAGGTGGCGAACCGGAAGAACGTGTTCGTGCCGAGCAACCTCGACGTGAAGGTCGCCGTCGAGCGCAGCTTCGGCGCCTTCTATTCCGAGCTCGTGAAGCGCACCTTCGAGAAGACGCCGAGCGCGGCCATCACCGAGTTCGCGTGGAAGGGCGCGATGCCTCCGCCCGAGGTGATGGTCGACCAGGGCATCTACGGCGTGACGTGCGACCCGTGCCCGCCTCCGCACCCGATGGACGACCCGCTCACGCGGCTCATGGGCGCCGACGTGATTCCCGGCGTGAAGGGAGACTCCGGCGTCGCGAAGTGGGCGGCCGAGACGACGCTGACGCGCCTGCACCTGCGCTCCACGAAAGACAGCCTCAGCGACGACGTCGTCTTCCAGAAGGCCGAGCCGATGGAGGGCGGCATTCCCGGCGTGCCCGACGTGCGGCCGGCGAAGCGCAACCGCTTTCAGGGCCGCTACGTGATGTGGAAGCGCGGCGAAGCATGTTGGGACATGGCCTCGCCCATCGTCTCGGCCGGCCTCTCGGGCACCAACGCGGTGATGGCCAAGGCGACCGCGTTGCCGAAGCCGTTCGAGGAGTACCTCGTCACCTCGATTCCCTCCCTCGGCATCGAGGCGAAGGGCTTCAAGAAGCCCGAGCCACCGAAGAGGTGAGCGCCAAGAGAGCGGAACGACTGAGAAACCCATCAGAGTGATCCATTTTCAGACCTGCGAGTATTCACGCTCCCCGCCCGGATGACCGCGCGGGCTGTTCCCGGGAGCGCAACCGATGCGGATGTGTCTGGCGGTGGTGGTGTCGTTGTTCGCGATGAGCGTCGTCGCAGCGCCGAAGACCGAGGCCGAGAAGCAGCGCACCAAGGCCGAGAAGAAGCTCGAGTCGTTCACGAAGGAGTACGACCCGTCGAAGAACCTCGCGCGCAAAGGCGCCGAGCTCGAGAAAGACATCGCCGACCTCGACAAAGAGCTCGACGCGCTCGCGGCCCTCGACGCCGCGGGTGGCGCTGAGCTGAAGACGAAGCGTGACGCCGCGGTCGCAGCGGCGAAGGAAGCCGTCGGTGGCGCCGCAGCCGGAAAAGCGTCGGAGGAGTTCGAGAAGAAGCTCGCCAAGGTCGCCAAGGACTTCGACCCCGAGAAGAAGAACCTCGCCAACGCCGACCAGAAGCAGCTCGAGAAGGCGAAGAAGGAGCTCGACGACCTGCTCGCGAAGCTCGACGAGGGCACGCGCGCCGCTGCGAAGACGAAGCGCGACGAGCTGTTCGCCAGCATCGAGAAGGGCGTGGGTGACGCGCAGACCGGCAAGCTGCGCAAGGGCATCGAGGCGCCCACGCCCGTCGCACCGGCCAACGGCGCCGAGGCCATCGCGCCCATGAAGCCGACCTGGTGCGAGGGCGTGCTCGAGAGCTTCGGCAAGTC
Source organism: Myxococcaceae bacterium (assembly GCA_040275325.1). Lineage (GTDB taxonomy): Bacteria > Myxococcota > Myxococcia > Myxococcales > Myxococcaceae > Xiheimicrobium. The sequence goes on from JBEOKA010000081.1 coordinate 14,169, forward strand.
GCTCGACAGCCAGCGCCCGGCCATTCCCACCGTGTGGCAGAGCCAGGTCACCGAGGGCATCCTCTTCTCCTGCCTCGACCCCGACTGGGACGTGCGCCAGCAGGTCGTCGCTGCGTTTCGTCAGACCATGAGCAACCAGCTCTCGCTCACCGCCGCGCAAAACGAGCGCCTGATGTTCCTGGGCTCGCGCATCGTCATCGCCGGCTACGAGAAGACGAAGGCGCTCGACAAGCAGTCGTGCGACGCGTTCCCTCCGCTCGAAGACGGCACCGCGGCGGTGAAGGCAAACCGGCTGCTCGAGCGGCGCGTGATGGGCTGTGGCAACGCCGCGTCACACGAGCCTGACGTTCGCCTGCTCGACCTCGACACGCCGGGCGGCCTCACCACGCAGCTCGCGATGGCGGGCTTCATTCACAAGTTGATTCCCAGCTCGTCGGCCGAGACCGATGAGGAGCGTCTGCGCGTCGCCTCGGACATCGCGGTGGCCAACACGGTGCCGCTCGATGTCGCCGCGTTCGAGAAGCAGCTCGAGGGGCTGAACTTCAACGTCGTCTCCGAGGCGAAGGCGCGGCTGTCGTGGCTGCGCGCGCGCGCCATCGTCACCACCCACGTGAACTCGTACAAGAAGCTGAACGCGAAGCTGCCCGGCCTCACGAAGCTCGTCATCGACGTGCCGACGAAGGCCGCGCAGGAGTGGGCCACGAAGCAGGCGGCGGCCGACAAGCCGGTGCTCGACCTGGTGCTGGCCATGGAGTCGCAGACGGGCCCGCTGAAGGGCTGCGCGAAGAAGCTGTGGCCGTTCTTCGTGAAGGAGCTCGAACCGCAGAAGAGCGCGAAGCTGAGCGAGGTGCGCTTGTCGGGCCTGCTCGCCTGGGCGCTGGCCGAGTGCGCGTCGCGCGACCCCGACGCCGGCGCGATGGAGCCCGTCTTCACCTACTTCGCCGACCGCTCCACCGCCGTGCGTGGGCCCTACACCGCCGCCTACCTCGCGTACGTCGAGGCCTTCAACGAGGCCGGCGGCTCGCAGAAGAACGCGGCGTTCGATGAGTCGAAGCGCGGCGGGCGTCCCTCGGGCGTGTCGTCGCTGCCCGAGCCGCTCGACAACCCCATCGGCGAAGCGACCCGCACCGTGAGCATGTTCGGCACCGTGAACCCCCTCAGCCCCGAGCAGGCGTTCGGCGCGGGCGTGGTGAAGGCCGTCGAGAAGAAGGGCGAGACGGTGAAGCTCATCTTCCGCACCGAGAAGTACAAGGTGCCCGACCTGTCGTGCGTCGAGACGAACAAGATCGACCGCATCACGCCTGACGGCACGATTCTGTACCGCAAGAACTGCAAGATCGTCGGCGAGCACGAAGAGACGTCGACCATCGAGCCCGTCGAGCTGCCCGGCTTCGCGGCGGCCGGCGTCGGGCCTGGCAGCTTCGTGTCGCTGTACTTCATGCCCATCAACTCCCAGGGCGCAGGCAAGGCGTTTCTCATCGAGGCGTGGGACTCGAAGGCGCGCGCCAAACGCACGTCCTTCTTCGGCCTGCCGCAGTAGCAGCGTGTGGGTGTGAGACCCGGCACGAATCGTCAGATCGATTCGGCCGGTAGTCCGTTGAAGGCGCACTCACCTTCTTCGGAGCGCTCATGCCCGTCTTCCGCACCCTTCGCCGCGTCGCCGTCGCCTCGCTGGCCGTCCCCGCCCTCGCCTTCGCCGCTCCGCAAGAGGGCTTCCGCAGCTCGGCCCAGAAGGCGCTCGACTTCCTCGGGCAGGACACGGCGCGGTGGCAGAAGTCGAACAACTGCTACGGCTGTCACGTGCAGGCCGTCACGCTCGAGGGCCTCTCGGTCGGCATGCACAACCAGTACAGGGTGCCGAAGCCGGTGATGGACGAGGTGCTACGCGGCATCATGCAGACGCCTGGTGGTTCGCGCACGCCGGGTGGCCTCACGCACTCGGGCTTTCCGCGGACGGCGAAGACGTTCGGCGCCTCGGCGTTCGCCCGCTACGACGCGCTCGTCAACGGCGCGCTCACCGACGACCTGCTCAAGCTGTCGAAGGAGCTCATCGCGTTTCAAGACACGAGCGGCGCCGTCACGGGTGACCACCAGTCGTACCCGGTGACGACGGGCCCGATGCAGGCGACGTTTCAAGCCGCGCAGACGTGGCGTCAGGCGTACGCGCGCACCGCCGATGACATGTGGCTCGCGCCGCTGCGTCAGGCCGAGAAGTATATGAACGCCCAGGCGCGCGCGTGGAGCGAGAAGCCCGACGCCGTCTACCTGCAGGACCTCAACTACGTGACGATGGGGCTGCTCGTCGCTGGCGCGTCTCCCTCGGAGCCGCACCTCGCGCGCCTCATCAAGCACCTCGAGTCGCGGCAGAACAAAGATGGCGGCTGGGCGTTCAGCGGCGCCTCTGACGCGTTCGCCACGGGGCAGACCGTCTACACGCTCAAGCTCGCGGGCCGCACCGAGACGGACACGTCGGTGCGTCGCGGCCTCGGCTGGCTCGTCGAGCACCAGGCGAAAGATGGTGGCTGGGGCCATGCGGGCTCGGGTCGCGCCGAAGCGATGTGGGGTGTGATGGGGCTCGTCTCGGTCGACGTCGTGTCGATTGCGGTGAAGGGCCTGACCGATGGCGAGCACGTCACCCCGATGATGGAGCTCGCGGTGAAGGCGACCGACAACTCCGGCGTCGACGTGAAGACCGTCGAGGTGCTCGTCGATGACCTGTCGACGAAGAAGACCAGCGGCGCCGAGCTGGGCTTCACCTGGAACACGAAGGAGCTGAAGACCGGCAAACACACCGTCGACGTCGTCGCGACGAACGCGAAGGGCCAGCAGAGCCGCCGCCGCTTCGAGGTGTACGCCGGAGACCTGTTCCTGCTCGAGCTCGGCTCGCGCTTCACCAACGAAGGCACGCAGGTGACGTTGCGAAACATCGCGCCCGAGGCGACGAAGGGGCAGGTGAAGCTCGAGGTGCGCGCGGCCGAGGGCAAGGTCGCCACCGACGTCGCGTACACGTCGACGCAGGCGAGCTCGCACGGAGCGATGGCCTTCGTGTTCGGCGGCAAGGGGAAAGATGGAAAGCCGTTTGCGACTGGCCGCTACGAGGCGCGCCTGATGTTCATCGGAGACGATGGGCAGACGAAACAGACCGAGACGCTCGTGTTCGTGCACGACACGCCCGAGGCGCAGAGCGCGCGCTACGCCGAGGTGCAGGGCAAGCTCGACCTCTCGCGTGATGGCTCGGGTGCGGCGAACGCCGAGGTGGACCTGGTCGATGAGCGCGGCAATGTCGTGCAGAGCGTGCGCAGCAATGCCTCAGGCCAGTACCGCTTCAAGAGCCTCGACTCCGGCAAGTACAAGGTGCGCGTGCGGAAAGACGGCTTAGCGGCGCAGGAGGCCTCGGTCGACGCGAAGGCCGGCGCTCCTGCTGCGGCGGCTCCCGTCTCGCTGCACTAAAAGCGCGACTCGACTTTCAGCATGGCAGGGCTGGAGCAGTGAGCAGGTGACGGCGCGGCGGTTGGGAGACCTCAGTCGCTCGCCGTCACCGCTCCGTTGGCCAGCCAGGTCCAACTGAACCTGTTGCGCGGCTCGCCGCTGAGCACGAACACCGCGCGCTTGCCGCAGCCCGTGACACCCATCTGGGCTCCGAGCGCCGTCGACATCATCGAGTCCTCTTCGCGATTCAACAGTCCGTAGCCGAGCTGATCAGGTGGACAGTTCAAGTCGAACGAGGCGCGAGCGAGCCCGTTCTCGCGGAAGTGGTGGCGAAGGTTGACGCACGAACTGAACGACGACAGCAAGAAGACCAACACGACGGGTCGACGCATGATGCCCTCGATGTCACGGCTGTGCTCAGTCTCACGAGCGCATCTTTGACGGTACTGCCATTGCGCTCCGCGCTGGAGTGTCGTGTCGACTCTGGCACGCAGTCACTGCCTGTTCGCAAGTTCCTGCTCGAGTCCGGCCTCGACGACGGCGAGCAACTTCTCGAGGTTCATTCCGGTCTCGAGAACTTCTCCATCATTGCCATCAATCGTGATGACCTGGTCGTCGGCCCGCAGCGCGATGAACCCGCTCCCGTCGAGGCTGAGGACGAAGCACTGCGGAACGTCGCTGAACTGAGAGTACTTCTGCCGCGCCTTCGCCAGGTTTTCGTTGGCGGCGAGCAACTCGTCTGGTGCACAGAACGCGAAGCAGCCGATGTCTTCCACGTACACCTCTGGGCCAGACGCGAAGACGGGCGCCGCAAGGAACGAGCGCAACGTCTTCGATTCCATCTCCTTCGTCGCCACAGCCACCTCAGCACCAGAGAAGGGGCGTGGGGGCGTTTCGGGCTGCTCGAGATCCTTCGCCGAGGACGCGGTGAAGGACTTCATCAAGGTCGCAAGATTGTCGAATTCCATGAAAGCACCTGCCGGCAGGTGAACAGCTGTTGCGGAGAGGGCCGAGCCGGAGTCGTTCCTCAAAGCGAGGACGACGGCTCAGCGAACTTGTCGCACGAGCGGCTCCTGGCTCGCTGCATGGAGCGCTTCGCCGAGCCGTTTCACCGCGCGTCCGACGAACGCCGGTCGCCCGCCGCCGCTCGTCGTGGCATGGGGCGTTCTCCTGATGCACACGCTGCCTGTGACGGAGGGCTCGAGACCGACGGCCTGGGCGCTGGCTGGCGCGGTCGTGCTCGTGTGGGTCGGCGCGCTGCAGCTCCTCGTGGTGGAACGGCCGGAAGGGCCCTCGGTCGGCGATGCGGCGGAGTACGTGGCGATGGCCGATGGCTCCAGCCCGGGTCGGGCGCCTTTTGCCAAACGAATCGGCGTGCCCTTCGTCGCACGACACCTGCCGACCGATGCCCGCTCGGCGTTGGCGGGGCTGTCTCGCACCGCGGCCCTTCTCTTCCCGCTGGTGACGGTGCTGTGGCTCGCGCGGCTCGGTCGAGGCGTGCGTGAGAGCGCGCTCGCCGTGCTGCTGTGCTGCGTGAACCCGGCGTTGGCGGCGCACGCGCAGAACCCGTGGCTGGTCGACACCAGCTACCTGCTCGTGCAGCAACTCGTCCTGCTCGCGCTGGCGCTCGGCGCCGCGACCGTGGTGGTGCTCTTGCTCGCGGCCGGAGCCTTCGTTCGTGAGAACGCGACGCTGCTCGGCTTCGCGCCGCTCGTCGCCGACTGGGTGGTGCGTCGACGGCCGACCCGACTGGCCATGGCGGCGCCCGCGGCTGGCGTCGTCATTGCCGTGTTCCTCGAGGTCACTCGGGGCAGTGGTGCCGCGTCGCTGACGTTCAAAGAGCCTGGCCTGCTGGTCGGCGACCTCTTCGGCGCGTGGCATGGGCTCTGGCTCTTCGTGGTGCTGGGCGCGCGGCGGGCCTTCCTGGCACGGCAGGCGTGGGTGTCAGTGGTCGTGGCGGTGCTTCTTCCGGCGCTCCTCTCTTCTCTGGTCGCGACCGATACCAGCCGCTTGCTGTTCCTCGCGTTTCCCGCGGTCGCAGCGTGCGTCGCGTTCGAGCTGCCGTTGCTCTCGGCCCGCGGACTTCGGCTCGTGATGCTGGCGGTGCCGTTCCTCGCGGTCGGGACCCTGGCCAGCGTCACGACCATCGCCACGCCTTCGGTGTTGGCGGTTCGGCAGACGGCGTTGCTGGTGGGCGCCGGCTTGCTGGTCGCGGCGCGAGTCATCACCAGGCCCACCACCGAGTCGACGCCCTCCTGAAGGAGGCCTCAGCCGGTGGGCGCCTCGGGGGGCAGGCGCCTCGGGGGAACGTTCGGAAGCGGAGCGACAGGACACTTCGTGCACGGCCCCCGCAATGGAACGCGCAGCACCTGGCCCACCCGCAAGAAATGACCGTTCAAACGATTGGCGGCCTTGAGCCGCGACACCGAGCTGCCGTACCGCATGGCGATGGTGCTCAAGTTGTCGCCACGCACCACGCGATGGAGCGCGAGGTTCTCTTCCGGGCGGGCCGGCATCAACGGCGCGAGGCGAAAGGCGAGCTCCTGGGCCCGTGGGTTCCAGTAGCGAATGTGGAAGTGGTCTCGGTGTCGTCGCGCGTGATGGAACAGCGAGCGGGGCCCGGCCTTGAAGAGCGAGTCGAGCCAGGCGCGGTCTTCTCCGTGCTCGAGCGCGTAGGCGTACAGCGCGTCCTGCACGCGCCAATCGAGCAGAATGCCCTGCACGTCTCCGTTCATCAGCACGGCCTTGACGAAGGCCCAGTTCATGGCGAGGTCCATCACCTTCTCGCGCTCTTTCACCCGATAGGGCTCGGGGCCCGGGTAGAACAGCCCGATGTCGACGTCGCGGCCGCTCTGGTGCGTCACGTGCGGAGGCAAGAAGCCGCCCTCGGGGCCGCTCACCTGGCCGACCCGAACCGGCGCTGCCTCGGGGAACCAGGCGCGAAGCTGATTCGCGGCGCCGATGACGGCGTCGGCGGTCTCCTGCGTGGTCCAGCACGAGTCGGGCACGATGACGGCCCACGCGCCACCGTCGCCAGCCTCGGGGAAAGGCGTGGCGTTGATCAGCCGGCCTTCGTCTGGCCGTCCCACCGAGACGCTGCCGAGCGAGGCAGGGTCTTCACGCCACCGCCGCCCAAGCTCCTCATCCGTGAGGTCGAGCGTGTAGCGGTACCCAGCATCGAGGAGCGCGAGCGGCAGCGACTCGTCGGCCGGCAGCTCTTCGTCGGTCGAGGTTTGAGGGGCGGAGGGCTCGACCAGATCCAGCATCACGGCGGTGGAGCCTTCGCCCCCCGCGTCGACGACTTCTGGGCGTGACTGCCCCCGCGCAACGTTCGCGAGCAGCGTCACGGCGACGACGAGCACGGTCCGAAGCACGGTGTTGCCGCCCTAGTCGTGAAAGGGGGCCGCCCACCAGTGGGCTGCGCAAGTGACGGGTCGTTTGACTCGCTCACCGAAAGGCTGCAGGTGACGCCGCCTTCGAACGCGACGGCTTCCGATCGTCGATTGACTTGGCCCTTCGTCCATGGCGTTCATTCGGCGAATGACCCTTCGACTGCTGTCCGTGGCGCTCCCTGTCGTCTTCTTCGCCTGTGCGCCCGCGAGCGGTGGCGGCGGAACGGGCGGAGGCTCTGCAGGCGGCGGCACCGCGGCTCCCGCCTACCCCTCGACCGTCAAGCTCTCAGGCACCATCGAGCTCACCACCCGCACCTACGACCGCCCCGGAGGCAACGTCGTCTTCGCCCGCACCTCGAAGGGCTCGTTCAGCGGCACCTCGAGCAGTTCCGACCTGGGGCAGATGCTCCGCTACACGTTCGACGCGCCCTTCGAGGTCTCTGGAACGCAGACCGTCAACGACGTCACGCTGACTCCGCGTGAGTGCACGAAGACCGTCGCCTCATCGGGCGGGTCGAACCTCGAGCTGCGAGTGGGCACGCCCACCAGCGGAGGCGTGGTGGCGCAGCTGACCGGCTCCGTTCGCACCACCGAGACCGGCACGTGTGCCAACGGCGCTCAGCCGAACAGTGGCTTCGCGTTGAACGTGCCCAACGACACGTGCCCCGACGCCACCATTCGCGTCATCTCGAACTCGAAGTGGCTCACCATCAACGGCGACGCGCGCGTGGGCTACGACTTCGCGCAGGACATCACGTGCGACGCCGCGACGGTGAAGCTCAGCATCTCGGTCCAGGGGCTCTGACGGTCGCAGCGCGATGTCACGCGCTGAGCATCGCCGAAAGGCCCTCTGTCGCCCGAGACCTCACGCGGGTGCTCGAGCGGCGCACCAGGGAACTCCGCAAAGCGCTGGCCAACGCATTGGTGGACGAGCAACGTGAGACCGACGGCTGTCGGAGCGGAATGGCCCCGAGGAGAGACCCGACGTGACGAAGCTGAGCTCTGACGTGCTGATGGCGTTCTCGGCGGGTTTCTTCCCGCGGTGTGTCTGGGCCGACCTCGAGGAGCGCCCATGAAGGCCCGCCTGCTCCGGCGCGAGCCCGAAGGTGTCGCCGTCGTGGAGTCGGCCGGTGTCGAGGTGCGCGCCATCGACCGCCTGGCTCGCTCGAAAGAGCCCGCGCCAGAGGCCGGCGCCGAGTTCGAGGCGTCGTTCTCGTACCAGCTCGACTTCGAGCAGGAGCCGCGCCTGCTCCCCGCCGACACGACCGAACCCACGGCCCTGCGCACGACCACCGGCGTCGGCGCCAAAGCCGTCGGGCAGCTCCTGTCCATCGACTGCGAGTCACCCGACCGCCGCGTGATGGTGGCCCTCGTCGACTGCGGCGGCTTCGTGCTGCCCTCGCCCATCGACGTCAGCGACCCCGCCCTCATCGGCCGCCGCGTGGCCTTCACCATCGCCGAGCTCGAGGTCTGGCCGGGCTGACACCGTGGTATTTCTTCGACGTGCCGAACCCGCGTCGCGACGGGCGCGCTCCTGAACATTCGCTCGCGCGCGCGCGGTCAGCAGCAGTGACCCTCAGCTCGCCACGACGTCGTTCACCTGCCTGCACAACGAACACGAACTCGGTGGGCGGTCGCGACGGGCGTGCTGCGACCTTCAGCTCGTCACCGCGTCGTTCACGGCTCTGCACAACGAACAAGAGGTGGCGGCGTGCGGAGCCAGCTTTCGATGCAGCTCGAGCACCGCGCGCGACACCTCGGCGAGTTCGCGACGAAGCTCCCGCCGCGCACCCTTCACGCGCGCCACCGTCATCGAGTCGTAGCGGGTCGTCTGATGCCTCATCCACGCGAGCACCGCGGCCTCGGCCCGACGTTCGACGGGAATGCGCTCGGTGCGCGCGACCGTTCCGCTCCCGACCGGCGTCGCGTGCACCGTCACCCGCTTCGCCACCTCGAACTCGAGCGCCTGAAACGTCGACGAGAATCGCAGGAACCGCCGCACCGCCGTCTCGAACTCGACCACGTACTCGGCCTGTTCCTCTTGCCGACGCTCGACGGCCTTCGCGCGCTTCTTCGCGTACTCGGGCGTCGCGCGCTCGACCTCGAGCTTCGCCTTCTCGGCCTCGATGGTCGTCTTCGCGGCCCACACGCCCTTCGAGAACGTCTTTCGTCCCACCTTCTCGACGACCGCCCACGTCGGGCCAGCAGCCTTCACGCGGCGGGTGAGGCCTGCATCACCGGGCGGCAGACAGCTCCAGTCGGCGGGAATCGTCAGCACGCGGCCATCGGGCGCGCGCACCTGCTTCGGATCTTTCGTCGGAGCACACACGAGCGACTGCTGAGTCATGGCCGCAGAGGAAGCACAGCCTCGCGGCTCGCACAACCAGCGTCGGCGAGGTCGGAGCTCCGTCGCTCGCGTCGGGCACCGCGAAGCTCCAGTCACCGCCTTCGAGCCGCGCCATGCACTCGACCGGACCATCGCTCGGCGACGGCTGCTCGACCCGGGCCGAGCAGCACGTCGGAGTGTGCTTCTTCAGCGATGAGAGCGGCCAAAGCGGTCGTCGCGCAAGTCTCGCTCGGCGATGGCCGCCGCTTCGTTGAACAGGCTTCGCTTCTGGTTCAGCGCGAAGCGGTCGACTCGCCCCTGCAGGCGGTCGAGCTGACGCTGCAGCATCACCAACTGCTCGGCGGTGCGACGGTCATCGCGACCGAAGCGGCCACGGCCCGAGCTGCGAAGCTCAGCGAGCTCCTGGCTGATGAAGTCGGCGAAGCGCACGTCGAGGCGGCGCAGCGCACGGTGATCACGGGTGGCGACGGCGAGGTCGAACTCACGCAGCAAGAGGTTCGCGGTTCGCACGTCGAAGCGGTCGTCACGTCTGTCGTCACGACGGTCATCGCGCAGCGGGGCGACGGCGGTGACAGGCGGTGGAGGTGGCACGACCGCGGGCATGACGACCGCCGGCATCGGAGGCGGCGCCACGGGCCTCGCTTCGTGCCTTCGGGAATCCGCGAGCGCGAGAGAAGAGAGACCGACGGCGCCGACGAGCAGGTGCTTCAACATGGTGTTCCTCCTTGTGGTGCAGGGCGTTTCGACCGCCCGCGCACAGATGGACTGGAGCCACCACGCGGCATTCTGTGAAGCAGTGTGAAGCCCGGAGTCAGTGCACCCACGCGTCTTTCGGAGCGTCGGCGGCCTGCGCGACGAGCAGCCGGTCGAGCTTCGTCACCCGGTCGCGGTCGAGCCGAGTGCCCCGCTCGGGGAAGCCGAGGCCGCGCGCGCCCCACTCGGGCAGAAAGAGAATCGGCGTCGCGTCACCGTCGTAGCCGAGCTGCACGAGCTGCCCTTTGGGGAACTGCGTGCACTGCTTGTCGCAGCAGAAGAACGTGTCGCGCACCGTATAGAGGCCTTCGCTGGCGAGCGGCTCGAGCGACGAGGTCCACTCCGCGCCCGGCGCCGTGATGCCCTGCGCGTGCCACTCGGCGCGGTTGAGCGTCCACGCGCGGGGCAGGTAGACGCCGGGGCCCGGGTCTCCGTGGTTGTGGAACATGACGAGCCGGCCAGCGGGCAGGTTCTCGAGCGCGCGGGTTGTTCGGTAGAGGCCGCAGGGTGGGTGGGTCGCCATGCGGAGCGCAGATAGCAGAACGGGGCGCCCGGTTGCCCGAGCGCCCCGTCTGGTGAGTCAGGTCACGAGGGCTACGGCAACAACCCTCCACACAGCTTTCGAGCGTCTTTCAGGTCCGTTCTCGAGTCGATGCCGTCGACCGTACACAGCACCTGAGCGTGGTACTCGACGAGTCGCAACGCTGGCGGTTCGGTCTTCTGGAGCACGAGCCACCACCCTGTCTCAGTGTTGGTTCGAGGAGAGCTGACGCTCCATTCGCCGTCTTGTCTGGCGAGGTCCTGGTCAGTTGGGACGACGGCCAACTTCTCGAGGCGCAGGTCGAGCTTACCCAGGCTGCCCTCTGCTTTCGGAGGCGTTGGGTTCTTCTCGTCGCCGCGAGCAATCACCTTCAGCTCGACCTGAGCAGGCAATCGAACGCGAACGTCGAGCCCTGCCGACGTGAGGTCTCTCACGAGAGGGTCAGCACCCGCTCCCAACGCCGGGGCGCTGGGAGCAGGAGCAGCAACTGCTGGTCGAGATTGCTGCTCCTGCTGGCACCCCAGAACCGAGGCCAGCAGGAGCGCAGCGAAGACCATTCGCATCATTGGGTGACGGACACGATGAAGCCACCAACGCTGCGTGGGTTCGGAGAGTTTCCGCCCGCTGCCGTGCT
>JBEOKA010000082.1:0-45979 GCA_040275325.1 Myxococcaceae bacterium
TGATGCAGCTGTTTCGAACAATGCGCTCAAAACACTGATATCAAAGGCAAACTCACGCCAGCTTGCATTCATGCGCATGGACGAATATTCATCACTCGTTCATGTCCCTCCAGCTGGCCAGCACGTCGGGTTCGCGCGCGATGCCGCGGGTCGAGCTGTTCAAGCTCTTCGCCGAATCGGGCCGGCTTCAGGTGCTCGCGCTGTGCGCTGAAGACGAGCTCTCGGTCTCCGAGCTCGCCGCCCTGCTCGACGACAGCCAGCCGCAGGTGAGCCGAAAGGTCGCTCCGCTGCGTGACGTCGGGCTGCTCGAAGCGCGCCGTGATGGAACGCGCACCTTCCTCCGCGCCGTCGACATCGAGGACGACCCGGTCGTTGCCGATGCGGTCGCCGAAGGCCGTCGCCTCTGCCTCGCCGACGGAAGCCTCTCGCGGCTTCCCGCCATCATCGCTGCCCGTGAAGCGCGCGGGGTCGAGCACTTCGACGTGCTCCCGGCAGAGAAGGGCAGCTCGACGCCGACTGCGCCCGAGCACCTGGCGCACCTCGCCGCGCTGTCTCCGCTGCTCCCCGGCCGCCAGCTCGCCATCGACGTCGGCACCGGTGACGGCCTCGTGCTCGACGTGCTGGCTCCGCTCTACCAGCGCATCATCGCGGTCGACCGCAGCCGCGCTCAGCTCGCGCGCGTCGCCCAGCGCGTCGGTTCGCGCGGCTTTCACCACGTCTCGCTCTTCGAAGGTTCGTACGACGACGCCGCTCTCGTGGAGCGTGTCGACGTCGCCGGCGGTGCCGATCTCGTCTTCGCCGGCCGCTCACTGCACCACGCGTCGCGTCCCGCGCAGGCCGTTCGTTCCCTCGCGCGGCTGCTCAAGCGCGGCGGTCACCTCGTGGTGCTCGACTACCTGCCGCACGACGTCGACACCATGCGCGAGCAGGGCGACGTGTGGCTCGGGTTCGCCGACGCCGAGGTTCGCCGCCTGCTCGTCGACGCCCAGCTCACCGTGCTCGCCGGAGTCCCCATTCCCGCCGCGTTCCACCCCGACGGCCCCGACGCCTCGCTCACGTGGCACGCGTGGGTCGCGCTGAAACCACCTTCCTCAGGAGCCGTGACCTGAGCCGCAGTGCCCGCAGCCTCGCAGTCAACGCAGTACCTCTCCCGCAGTCCTGAAAGACAACCATGGATCAGAAGACGACGTTCCCCGCGTACAAGGTGAAGGACATCAAGCTGGCCGAGTGGGGCCGCAAAGAGATCTCGATGGCCGAGAAGGAAATGCCCGGCCTCATGTCGCTGCGCACGCAGTACGGCGCCAAGCAGCCGCTCAAGGGCGCGCGCATCGCCGGCTGTCTGCACATGACCATCGAGACCGCGGTGCTCATCGAGACGCTCGTCGCGCTCGGCGCCGAAGTCACGTGGACCTCGTGCAACATCTTCTCGACGGTCGACCACGCCGCCGCCGCCATCGCGAAGTCGGGCGTGCCCGTGTTCGCGTGGAAGGGCGAGACGCTCGAGGAGTACGACTGGTGCCTCGACCAGCAGATCTTCGCCTTCAAGGACGGCAAGGGCCCGAACATGGTGCTCGACGACGGTGGCGACCTCACCATCTGGCTGCACCAGAAGTACCCGCAGCTGCTGACGGGCCCCGACGCGGTCAAGGGCATCTCGGAAGAGACCACCACAGGCGTGCACCGCCTGTACGAGATGGCGAAGAAGGGCGAGCTCAAGGTCCCCGCCATCAACGTCAACGACTCGGTCACCAAGTCGAAGTTCGACAACCTGTACGGCTGCCGTGAGTCGTTCCTCGACGGCATCAAGCGCGCCACCGACGTGATGATCGCCGGCAAGGCCGTCGTCATCGCGGGCTACGGAGACGTGGGCAAGGGCTGCGCGTTCGCCGCTCGTGGCATGGGCGCGCGCGTGTACGTGACCGAAGTCGACCCCATCAACGCGCTGCAGGCGTCGATGGAAGGCTTCCACGTCGTCACGATGGACGAGATCGCTCCGCAGGCCGACATCATCTGCACGGCCACGGGCTGCGTCGACGTCGTCACCGGCGAGCACATGATGAAGATGAAGGACGGCGCGATTCTCGCGAACATCGGTCACTTCGACTCCGAGATTCAGGTCAGCTGGCTCGAGAAGAACCCCGAGATTCGTGAAGAGAACGTGAAGCCCCAGGTCGACCAGTTCATCTTCCCCTCGGGCAAGCGCATCACCCTGCTGGCGCGCGGCCGCCTGGTGAACCTCGGCTGCGGCACCGGCCACCCGTCGTTCGTCATGTCGAACTCGTTCACGAACCAGACGCTCGCGCAGCTCGCGCTGTGGGGCGCCATCGACGTCGGCCAGAAGTTCGAAGCCGGCAAGGTGTACGTGCTGCCCAAGAAGCTCGACGAGCACGTCGCCCGCCTGCACCTCGAGAAGGTCGGCGCCAAGCTCACGAAGCTCACCGAGGTTCAGGCCAAGTACCTGAACGTCGCGGTCGAGGGCCCGTTCAAGCCCGAGCACTACCGCTACTGAGCCACCCGCTGAGTGACTGAAGATGAGGGCCACCGGAGCGATTCGGTGGCCTTCGTCGTTTCAGCGTCGCCGACGCAGCAGCACCAGCGCGCCGAGCCACGAGAGCGCGAGCGGCGCGGCGGTGCAGCCACCGGTCACCGCCTCGACCGACTTCAACGGCTCCACGCCACCATCGGTCGCACGCGCCTCCTCCACGACCGGGAACACCACCCGCGGCTCGGCGCTCGTCTGCAGGCCCAGCGGCCGCTCGTCGATGCACATCCAGTTGTCGAGCCACGTCACGTTCGGCTCGGAGTGCTCGAACCAGCGCACGCACGGCAGCCCCGCGACGGGTCCAGCGCTCGACCAACGCAAGTGCGTCGTCACGGAGGGCGGCACGCAGAGGAAGTTGTCAGCCCAGATGGTCGCGCGCGGCTCGGCGCCTTCGTTCACGTTCGTGCAGCGCATGCCGGCGATGGGTCCCGCGTTCGACCAGCGCATGCCGAGGTCGACGGTGCTGCAGAAGAAGTTGTCACTCCACTGGTCGGGGTCGGCCGGCTCGTTCACGTTCACGCAGTGCGCGCCCGGCTCGGGGCCGTTCATGCGGAAGGTGAAGCCCGCGTTGCTGAACGACATCACCGCCTCGGCGCAGAGGAAGTTGTCGCCCCACGAGAAGCGGTCAGCCGGCTCGTTCCAGTGCACGCAGGTGCGGTTCGCGATGGGCCCGGCGCTCGACCAGCTGAACTTCCACGGTGACTGCTTCGGCGCGCAGAAGAAGTTATCGGCCCAGACGGCGGGGTTCTCTTCGGCGCCTTCGGCGGTGTTCACGCAGTCCATATCGGCGATGGGGTCCTTCCACGAGTAGCGAAGGCCCAGGTCGGCGGTGCTGCAGAAGAAGTTGTCGCTCCACGAGTGCGGGTCGCCCGGGTCATTCAGGTTCACGCAGGTCTGCCCGCTCTGTGCGCCGTCGCAGCTGAAGGTGAACGGGCCGGCCGTTCGGTCGCACGGCGGCGGTGGAGGTGGTGCCGTGCACGGTCCTCCACCCGGCCCGCCACCGAAGTACTCCCAGTGCCAGGGCTCGCTCGGCACCGTTCGTCGAAAGCCGTACGCGCCGGCGTTCGCGTTGAGCCAGTTGAAGACGGCCGAGTTCGCGGTGTTCAGGTCGAGCGCGCTGCCGCTCTGGTGGTTGCTGTAGCCGGGCCGCGCCGCGAGGTTGCAGCTGTTGCAGTTGCAGTTCGTGTAGCAGGCGTAGAGGTACTGCTGCTCCGACATCGTGCGAAAGCCGCTGTTGATGATGATGCGTACGCCTTGTCGCGCAGCCGCTGCTTGCATGAGCCCGTACGCGGCCGCTGTGCCCTTCTCGATGGGGCGTCCGTCGGCAGTGACGAGGGTGATGCTGAAGGCGGAGCCGTTGCGGTAACCCGTCGCCTGCCGCTCGTTGCACTCGACGAGGCCCTGGCGAAGGGAGCTGATCTCCCGGTCCTCGCCCAGCGAGGGAGACTCATATTCCTCATCGGGCTCGACCACGCCGCAGGCGCTCGCCATCAGCAGAAACAGGAGTCGGTATCGCACACCGGAGTCATCGTTCTCGGCGCGCGAGAGAATCGGGCGATTCTGTAAAAGCAGCTACGAACTGAGGCACGCAACTGCAGCCGAGGCCACGCGATGGGCGGTGCGCTCGTCGTTGGGGAACTCGAGCTGCTGGTACAGGCGGGTGAGCCGCGCGACCTTGCTGAGCCCCAGCTCGGAGCCGCGAATCACGGCGAGGTGCGCGACGAAGAGCAGCCCGTAACCGCGCTCGACGTTCGAGAGCACCGTGGCGTCGAAGCCGAGCTCCTGCCGCGCGAAGGCGAAGTACTTCGGCAACGCGCTCGGCACCTCGGCCGCGTGATGTTCGACGGCCTGGAGCACCGCCGCCGTCGTCGTGAGCCCGCACAGGCGGAGCACGTCGACGAGGTAGTCGGGGAAGAACGACGTCTGAATCAGCGGCTGGCCGAGCGAACGCGCGACCGTCTGATCGAGCGTCTCCAGCGCGGGCTGATGCACCAGCGCCTCGAGCGAGAGCAGGTCGATGGGCAGGTCACCACCGCTGCGGGCGAGCGTCCTCTTCGCTGCCTCTCGCGACATGGCGAGGTCACGGCGAATCGAGACGAACTCCTGATCAGCCAGCTCGAGCAGGCCAGCCACACGCGCGAAGCGGCGGGAAATCGCTTCGGGCACGGCGTCGTTCACCTTGTAGCCAAGGTCGTGCTCCACCTCGGCCCACGCGTGTTGCAGCGCCGTACGCACCTGCACCTCGAAGCGGAAGTCGGGGTGCGGCCCCTCACGATGGGCGCAGACGTAGTGCACCGAGCGATAGCCCGCGGGCTTCACGCGCTCGAGGGAGTTCCCGAAGTCGACCTCGAAGTGTTGTTCGATGAGGCGCGCCACCTGCTCGACGTGGTCTTCGAACGACACCGAGACGCGCAGGCCGACGAGGTCCGTGACATCCCAGAGTGAGCGGTAGCTCTTGTCTGGGCGGGCGAGCTTGTGCGCGAGGCTGGCGTGGTCCTTCAGGCGCCAGGTCACGAACGAAACGGGCACGTCTTTCGTGCGCAGCAACTGGGCGAGGCGGTCGTGCAGTGACTGGCCAACGCTCCGGAGAGAAGGAGCGAGCTGCACGAACTGCTGAACCATCACATCGCTCACGGCGGCGCAGGCTACCGCGTGATGAGCACCATCGCGATGACTGTGGCGTGGCACACTCCTTCGGCATGTGTCGTGCTCCGCTGTTCGTCGCCTGGCTCGCCACCACGCTCAGCATCGTCGTCGGCCTGTCACTCTTCGGTTGGCGGCGAGGCGTCGAGCTCGGGGAAGACATGAATCAGCGCTGGCGGCTGGTGAACGTCGTGGTCGCGAGCCGCACGCTGATGCCCGGCACGACGCTGACCGAGGGTGACGTCATGATCGGCTGCCTGCCCAACCGCATGATGTCGACCGGGCTCTTCAGCGAAGACGGACGCGAGACGCTGGTCGGGCGAACGGTGCAGACGAAGCTCGAGCGCGGCGACCTCGTCACCGAGGCGCATTTCGAGACCCGCTCCGAGGACGAGCGCTGTCTCGATCAGGTCCACATGCTCATCACGCCAGACTCCCGCTGGGACCCGCTGCTGCGTGAGCTGAAGGACTCGATGAAGGCCGGGGCTCCCGATGAACGATGAGCGCTCCAACATCCTCCCTGGCGTGCTCGCGGGAATCTTGAGCGGCCTCGTGCTCGGCTACCCTGCGCACGCGTTCGTCATGCATCGGGCCACGGAGCGCGTGGAGTGGCAGTGGGAGCGCGTGCTGGTCACGAAGACCGACGTGCTGCCCGGCTCGAACACCGCCAGCCTCTGGGCCGACCGCTTGCCCGAGCAATGCCGCGGACCCGCGATGGTGAACGCAGATGAGCTGCCTGCGCTTCGGCCACACGTCGTGCGCGTCCGCCTGACAGAGGGCCAGCCAGTGCTGCGCCCGTTCCTCGACACAACGAAATCTCGCTGCGTCACGCTGGTTCGCGAGGTGGTGGAGCAGGCCGGCAGTCGCGCACCGGCTGACGCGCCCGACGTGGTCCGGGCCCTGGAGGGGCGGCTCGGCCCCTTCCTTCCCTGACCGAACGCGCTGGTGCTCCTGACCGTCCTGCGAGAGAAGACCGAAGGCCGCTTTGACCTTTCAGGTGCTCCAGTGTCGCTGCCTTCGATGACGAGAACTCTGACGCTGCTCCTCCTCGGGCTGACGGCCTGCGGGCAGAAGACGGCGACCGCTCCGAAGTACACGACGACGAAGGTCGACAAAGGCCCCGTCATCGGCCGCGTCACCACCACCGGCACCGTCTCGGCGCTCGTCACGGTGCAGGTCGGCGCGCAGGTCTCGGGCCGGCTGCAGTCGCTCAACGCCGACTTCAACTCGAAGGTCACCAAGGGCCAGGTGCTCGCGAAGCTCGACCCCTCGCTCTTCGAAGCGCAGGCGCTCATGGCGCAGGCGAACGAGAAGGCTGCGCTGGCCGGGCTCGCGCGCTCGCAGGCCCAGGAGAAGGACGCGCAGCGCAAACTCACCCGCGCGAAGCAACTGGCTGATCAGAAGCTCGTGCCGCTCGCCGACCTCGAGGCCGCGCAGGCTGAGGTCGAGGTCGCGCAGGCGAACATTCAGGCGTCGGAGGGAGCGGTCGCGCAGGCGCGTGCAGCTCGCCAGCAGGCGCAGGTGAACCTCGCGTACACCACCATCACCTCGCCCATCGACGGCACCGTCATCTCGCGCGCGGTCGACGTCGGCCAGACGGTCGCGGCCTCGCTCTCGGCGCCCACGCTGTTCACCATCGCCGAGAACCTCTCGAAGATGCAGGTCGACACCAACGTCTCCGAGGCCGACGTCGGCAAGCTGTCTGACGGCATGGAGGCGAGCTTCTCGGTCGATGCGTTCCCCAACCGAGTCTTCAAGGGGCGCATTCGGCAAATCCGCTACGCGCCGCAGGTGGTGCAGAACGTCGTGACGTACGACGCGGTCATCGACGTGGCGAACGACGAACTGCTGCTCCGCCCGGGCATGACGGCGAACGTGGCCTTCATCTACGCGCGCTCGGAAGATGCGCTGCGGGTGCCCAACGCGGCGCTGCGTTTCCGCCCCGACGCCGAGCTGATGCGCAAGGTGACGAAGCCCGAGCCCGGCAAGCGGCTGCTCTGGGTGCTCGATGGCGAGACGCCAACGCCGGTGACGGTGAAGGTCGGCCTCTCGGACGGCACCGTGACCGTGGTGGAAGGCGACGTGAGCGACGGGGCACAGGTCATCACCGACAAGCAGAGCGCCGATGGGCCCCGGCCGTCCGGTCTGGGTGGCTCCTCGATGGGCGGCGGCGGCATGCGGAGGGCCTTCTGACATGACGGCCGTGGTGGCCCTCGAGGGCATCACGCGCGTCTTCTCGCTGGGCGACGTCGACGTGCATGCGCTGCGCGGCGTCTCGCTCTCAGTGGAGCGCGGCGAGTTCGTCGCCATCATGGGCAGCTCGGGCTCGGGCAAGTCGACGTTGATGAACGTGGTCGGCTGTCTCGACCGCCCGACGGCAGGCCGCTACCTGCTCGATGGCGTCGACGTCTCGAAGCAGTCGCGCGCGCAGCTCGCCCGAACGCGCAACAAGACCATCGGCTTCGTCTTTCAGTCGTTCAACCTGCTCGCCCGCACCTCGGCGCTCGAGAACGTCGAGCTGCCGCTGCTCTACTCGGGCGTCGGCACGAAGGAGCGCAAGGCCCGCGCGACGGCCGCGCTCCAACGCGTGGGCCTGGGAGAGCGCCTCGATCATCTCCCGAATCAACTCTCGGGCGGCCAGCAGCAGCGTGTCGCCATCGCGCGCGCTCTCGTGACGAAGCCGAGTCTCCTGCTCGCCGATGAACCGACCGGCGCGCTCGACACGAAGACGAGCGAAGAAGTGATGACGCTGCTCACCGGGCTCGAAGACATCACCGTAGTGCTGGTGACGCACGAGCACGACGTGGCCGCGTGGGCCCAGCGTGTGGTGACGCTGCGCGACGGCAAAATCCTCTCCGACAAGCAGCAGACGCCGTTTCGGCTCGACCCGAAGCGACAGGAGGCCTGACCCGATGGGACCACTCCAGACCAGCCGCCTCGCCCTTCGCGCGCTGCTCCGCAACAAGCTGCGCAGCTTTCTCACCGCGCTCGGCATCATCATCGGCGTCGCGGCCGTCATCGCGATGGTGGCAATCGGCGAAGGCGCGCGCAGCCAGGTGGAAGAGACGTTCGCCGCCATGGGCACCAACCTGCTCATCGTGATGCCGGGCTCGAACTCCTCTGGCGGCGCGCGTGGTGGCTTCGGCACGCAACCGACGCTCACGTGGGACGACCTGAAGGCGATTCAGACCGAGGCCTCGCTGGTGTCGGGCGCGGCGCCGACGCTGCGCATGAACGGCCAGGTGCAGAGCGACGAGCAGAACTGGGGCACCAGCATTCAGGGCACCACGCCGAACTACTTCGAGATTCGCCGCTGGCCGACGACGCTGGGTTCGCCGATGAGCGACTCGGACCTCGACTCGGGCGCGAAGGTGATGTGGCTGGGCGCGACGGTGGCCGAGAAGTTGTTCGGGCCCGGCTCCGATCCACTCGGTCAGGCGGTGCGCGTGAAGGGCGTGCCGTTCGTCGTCGCGGGCGTGCTCGCGAAGAAGGGCCAGAGCCCCATGGGGCAGGACTACGACGACACGGTCTTCATTCCATCGTCGACGTTCAAGGCACGGCTGAGCCCGGGCCTGGGTAACTTCCTCTCGGGCGTCATCTTCGTGCAGGTGCGAACGGGTGAAGACACGGCGCGTGCGCAGCGGCAGGTGACGTCGCTCTTGCGAGACCGGCATCGCCTCGGACAGGGCGCGGAGGACGACTTCAGCATTCGCAACCTCGCCGAGGTGGCGAGCGCGCAGCAGCAGGGCGCCGACACGTTGAGCGCGTTGCTCGCGAGCATCGCCGCGGTGTCACTGCTCGTCGGTGGCATCGGCATCATGAACATCATGCTGGTGAGCGTGACCGAGCGGACGAGGGAGATTGGCATTCGCATGGCCGTCGGCGCGACGCCGGGCCAAATCCTCGCGCAGTTCCTCGTCGAGGCGCTGGTGCTGGCCATCGTCGGTGGGCTCGTCGGCGTGGGCCTGGGGCTCTTCGCGGCGCAGCAGCTCTCGGTGCAGTTCGGCTGGCCGCTGCTGGTACGCGCCGACATCGTGGCGCTCGCGACCGGCTTCAGCGGCCTCGTCGGCGTGGGCTTCGGGCTCTACCCCGCGCTCAAGGCCTCACGAATGGACCCCATCACCGCGTTGAGGTTCGAGTGAGGCGCGCGCTCGTCGTCATCTGTCTCTCGACGACGGCCTTCGCTGAAGAAGGGCTGTCACTCGACGCGGCGCTCGCGAAGGCGATGGAGGAGGTGCCAGCGCTCAAGGCCGCCCGCTCTCAGGAACTCGCTGCCCAGGCGCGCGCGCGGGAGACGTTCGCTCCCCTCCTTCCACAAGTGAGCCTCGGCCTGCAGTACTCGCGCTCGACTGCGAACTTCGTCGCGAGACCGGGGGCGCTGCCGAACTCACTGGCGGCTGGCTCGAACCTGAGCCTCGACTCGTTCGACTTCTTCACCGGCAACGTCAGCGCGCAGATGCTCGTGTTCGACTTCTTCTCGACGTGGAACCGGCACCAGGCGGCGAAGCGCTCGGCAGAAGGCCAGGCAGCCCAGACGAAGAGCCTCGAACTGACGACGGCGCTCAACGTGCGCATCGGGTACTTCTCGGTGAAGGCGCAGGAAGAGCTGGTCGGCGTCACGAAGGCCGCGCTCGACAACACGCAGGCGCACCTCGCGCAGATTCAGGCGTT
Source organism: Myxococcaceae bacterium (assembly GCA_040275325.1). GTDB lineage: Bacteria > Myxococcota > Myxococcia > Myxococcales > Myxococcaceae > Xiheimicrobium. The sequence continues at coordinate 9,857 of JBEOKA010000082.1, forward strand.
CGTCTCTGCAGGCGCCCGTCCCGAGATCGACCTCGCGCAGGTCCGCGCTGAAGTCGCGAACGCGAAGCTGGCGCACCTCAACGCGAAGAACGCCGTTGCGCTCGCGCGTGCTCGCCTCGCCCAGTCGATGGGCGTGAAGCGGGTTGCCGAGTCGCTCACCGATGGACCTCCGGCAGCCATCGAGAATGAAGACGCTTCGCTCGACGCGCTGGTGACTGAAGGCGTGAAGGCCAGGCCCGAGGCGGCGCAGCTGGAAGCGGCCGTGCAGTCGCAAGAGCTGTCACTCGCCGCAGTGAAGGGCACGTACTGGCCCACGCTGTCGGCGCAGGTCTCGACGAACGCGCAGGCGCGACAGCTGAGCAACATCGTGCCCAACATCAGCGGGCAGCTGTCGCTCTCGTGGCAGCTGTACCAGGGCGGGCTCACCCAGGCGCAGCAGGCGGAGTCCGAGGCGACGCTCGCGGCGACGAAGGCACAGGTCGAGACGCTCGAGCAGCAGGTGCGCCTCGACGTGGAGCAGGCCCAGCTCGACGTGCATGCGGCGAAAGAAGCGCTCGAGGTAGCGGGCGAAGCGAAGACGGCGGCGGCTGAACGCCTGCGGCTCGCCGAAGGCCGGTATCAGGCAGGCGCCGGCAGCGTCATCGAACTCTCCGACGCGCAGGTGGCCTTCACGCAGGCGGGTGCGCAGGTGGCGCAGGCTGGCTTCACGCTCGCAGCGGCGCGGGCTCGCTTGCTGGCAGCGCTCGGTCGCGAACGCTGAACGTCACGCCTCTTCGTCGCTGGCGTCTTCCTCTTCCAGTGGCCCACGCTCGGCGAGCGCGACGAACCAGCGCACCACCGACTCGTCGAGGAGCCTCAGCGCCGGATCTTCTTCACTGCATTCGAAGACACGCCCCGACTTCGCGTTCATCACGACGCTGGAGCCTTTCATGGCGGCGAGCGGAATCCACTGCGTCGACGCTCGCTCGTCCTCCGTCGTGTTCGAGGCGGGCCACGTCTCGGGCCGTGCGCGCAGACGCTCGACGCGCTTCAACGTCGTCACGCGCTCGTTGAGCACCCAGGCGACGGGGAGCAGGTGAAAGGGCGCCGCGAACCCATGCGCCGGCTTCTTCTCACCGTCGTGCAACAGCCACAGCGTGCGCAGCACCTTCGGCAGCGGAAAGCCCAGCTTCTGCTCGAGCCGTGACAACGCCAGCGGCTTGGCGCCGGCCTGCAGGTTCTCGACGAGGTGCGGCGCGCCCAGCGCCTTGAACGCCGCCGAGAGCTTCTGAAACGCGGCGTGCAGTGTCTGTTGGTCACCCGTGACGGCCATGGCCGGCCCCGTAGCAGGTCAGTGGCGCACCTGCCGAGCGAAGCCCACCGCCAGCGAGACGAGGTCGTCGAGGAACCATGGCTCCGAGAGCCAGTTCGGCGACTCGAACACCGCCGTCGAGATGGCGCCGTTGACCGCCGCCACGAGGAGCGCGGCGCGCTTCTCCTTCTGCTGCACCGATGGCATCGACCGCTCGAGCAGCCCGACGACGGCGCCGACGAAGGCCTGAGAGATCTCGCGCATGAAGCCTGCGCCATCGAACTCGGCCATGGGCCCACGCAGCGCGAGCGACAGCTCGAGGTTCTCGCGCTTCACTGCGAGCAGCGCCGACAACATGCGCCGCACCGAGATGTCGAAGGGCGCGTGCTCGACCTGCTTCACGGCCTCGAGCACCGAGTCGACCATCAACCCGAAGTAGCGAACCTTCAGCGCCGTCACGAGCGAGCGCTTGTCGGGGAAGTACTGGTACAGCGTGCCGACCGACACGCCCGCGCGCTCGGCCACCTTCGTCGTCGTCAACGCCGGGTACCCGTGCCGCACCAGAACCTGAAGGGTGGCCTCGAGCAGGGCCTCGGTCGTGGCCTGCGACCGCTCCTGAACTGGCTGTTTTCGCTGCCGAATACGCCGCGTGAGCCGCGCCGGGGGAGATGCGAATCGCGAACCTGAAGCTTCCTTCATATTTCTCACCATGCCGCGATGACGCGGGAGAACACAAGGAGCCTCGAGATGAAACGAACGGTGCTGGTGACGGGAGCGACGCAGGGCCTGGGCGCGGCGATGGTGCGCGCGCTCGATGAACGAACCGACTTCGACGTGGTGCTCGCAGTGCGTGACGTCGGCCGCGGTGAAGCGGTGGCGAAGACGCTCAGGCGCCCGGCGCGGGTGATGGCGCTCGACCTGTCGTCGCTCGAGAACGTGCGGCGCTTCGCGGCGGCGTGGAACGAGCCACTCTTCGGGTTGGTGAACAACGCGGGCGTGCAGCACATGACCGACACGGCGCCGACCGTCGACGGGTACGAGGAGACGTTCGCGGTGAACTGGCTGGCGGTGGTCGAGCTGACGATGGCGCTGCTCCCGCGCCTCGAGGGTGGGCGCGTCATGAACATCGGCAGCGGCACGCACAACCCCGAGAACAAGACGGCCACGCGCTTCGGCTATCGGGGCGGGCGCTTCACGTCGGTGGCGGCGCTCGCGAGAGGAGAGTCCGATGGCGCGACGGCCGGCCAGCGCGCGAAGGACCGCTACGCGACGAGCAAGCTGGTGGTGATGGCGGGCACGGCCGCCCTCGCGCGCAGGTTTCCGAAGACGACGTTCCTCACGCTCGACCCGGGGCTCATGCCTGGAACCGGCCTCGCGCGTGGAGCGCCGTTGCTTCAGCGGCTCGCGTGGTCGTCGGTGCTCAAGTGGGTCGCGCCGCTGCTGCCCGACACGAGCACGCCCGAGCGCTCTGCCATCGCCGCGGTCGGCCTGCTCACCGGCGACTTCACCTCGGGAGGGGTCTACGACTTCGAGCAGCAGCCCTCGCGGCGTTTGTGGAAGGGCACGCTCGACGTCGAGCTGCAGGAGCGCATCGCGCAGCAGACGTTCTCGCTCCTGGGAGTCTCGGCGTGACAAGCGATGGGCGGTGCGTGCCGGGCGCTGACGACACATGATGCGCGCCATGGTCGGCGTTCTGCTTCAGCTCACTCTGGCGACGATGCCTGGAACCCTGACGGCTCCGCGCGCGGCGCACCTGTTGGCGCAGTCAGAGCCACCGCTGTTGGTGCCCGAAGCACCGAGCCGTGAAGCCACGCTCGAGGCCGACATCGCCGCGCTCAACACGCGCATCAAGGCCATCAACGTGAACTGGCCGACGGCCGCTCTCATCCTCTCCTGGGCTGGCGGGTTGGTGACGTACGTCTCGGTGCTGCTCGGCCTGGTGGGAGGCGTGCTCGGGTCGACGCTGCTGGTCCCCGCCATCGCCGTCGGCCTCGGGGGCATCGGGTTGCTCATCGCGGGCCTCATCGTCGGCATGAACGTCGCTGCGACCGCGAAGGGTGACCGCGACGCCCTCATCGACGAACGCGACGCGCTCCAGCGAGAGCTCGACCAGGTGCGCACCCGCCCCAACTCCGTCGACCGCGCGCTTCCCACACCGACGCACTCCATCACCGTCGCCAGGTTCTGAGGCCGCTGCCAGACTGCGCGCGCGATGACGTTCTCTGCGGAAGAGCGAGCGCTGCTCATCACCGCCGCCTCGAGGCCCGAAGACGAGGCCGCGCGCGAGGTGCTGGCCGACGTGCTGCTCGAGCGCGAACACCCGCTGGGAGAGCTGCTGCGCCTCGAGGCCGAAGGACGTGACCTGCCGAGACGTCGGGCGCTGGAGGCCGAGCTTCGGGAGCCGTTACGCGCGACGCTGGTGCCGTGGGCGCGAGAGCTCGAGCTCGACCGCGGCCTGCCCTCATGGGCGCTGTTCTCGCCGTCGATGCGGGTGCTGCGCCCTGACGAGGCCGACGCGACGTGGCCGGTGAGCTCGGTCTCGGTCGCGGGTGAATTTCGCGAGGTGGTGCCGCTGCTGCGGTCGCGCGCGGTTCGTCAGCTGCACACGCTCGACTTCTCGGCGGTGTGGGCCACGTCTCCCTTCACGATGTGGGTCGAAGGGCCGCCGCCGCCGCTCGAGCCGCTCCCATCACTCGTCGAGCTCGGCCTTCCCCGCGGGGCGATTCCCGAGCACTGGGTGCCCATTCTCACGCCTGGCTTCGCGAACGTGCGCACGCTGATGGTGAGCATCGGGCCGGGCTTCGAGCTGCCCGAGTGGGCGCTCCGCCTGCCAGCCGTGGAGCGCATTCGCCTCGTGCCAGGCCGCGAGCCCGGTGATGGCGTCGTCGTCGACGCAGCGCTCGCGTGGGCCGAGAAGCGCGGCGGCCAGCGGCTCGAGTGGCTCGAGCAGATGATGGATGTGCAGTCGGTTCGGCGAGAGCTGCGGCCTGCCCTGCCTGGAGAACGGCCGGCGCTCCCCGAGGAGTCGCACCTGCGCGTCGACCTCGTCACCGAGCGGCCGACCTCGCGCGTCTTTCGCGTGAAGGAGTCGAGCCGCCTGGTGATGCGCGCCGAAGACGTACCGGCCATCGACGCGTTCGCCGCGCCACACCACGCCTCGCTCATCGCGCCGGTCGGCCTCGTGCGAATTCGCCGCGCGCTGTTCCTCGAGCTCGAAGCGGGCGGAGCGTTGCTGCCCACCACGCCCCTGCCTGTCTCGGTGGCCGTCTCGTACGCCCGGCAGCTCATCGAGGCGTTGAGCGTGTGGTGGGGCACGGCCGCGCCCGACGTGCTCGCCGGTGAGTGGGTCGGGCTGGGCAGAGACCAACTGCGCGTTCGCGCCAATGGAGCGCTCGCCATCATTCCCACGCTGACGCGGCGCCTGGGCACCGATGCGTTCGCGTTGCCCGAGCTCGCCGGCGTGCCGTTCGCGTGGAGCCGCACCGCGCCGATGATCGTCCGCTTCGTCGCGTCAGTGCTGCACGAGTGGCTCTCGGGCGTTTCGTTTCTCGACAGTCACGTCGGCAGCGCGGTGGCCGTGCATCAACGGCTTTCGCTGCGGCTCAAACACCCACCGCGGCTCGACGGCCCGTTCGACGCCCTGCTCCACCAGGCGCTCGTCGACCCGGCCTCGCTGTCACCCGAGACGTTCTCGAAAGAACTCGCGGCTACCAGCGGCCCATCGAGCCCAGGTTGAACACCTGGGTGAAGCCCATGCCCTTCAACGTCGAGCGGGCCATCGCGCTGCGGGTTCCACTCGCGCAGTAGAGAACGACGGGCTTGTCCTTCGCGCCGAGCTTCTTCGCCTGGCTGCCGAGCTCTTGCAGCGGCACGTTGATGGCGCCGGGAATGTGCCCGCTCGAGAACTCTCCAGGGCTGCGCACGTCGACCAGCTTCGCGCCCTCTTTCACCATGCGGTGGGCGTCGTCACGACTGACCTGCCCCATTCGCTTGAAGAGCAGGAACGCGACGACCACGCCAACGGGTACGGCCCACTGCATCCACGAGGTGTCCATAGCGGGCGGTGAGAGTCAGAGACGCAGCAGAAGGGTTCAAACCAGGGTCGCGAGCGCGTCGTACAGCGGGGTGGTGCCGCGACGAACCTCGCTCGGGTGGGCGAAGTGGAGCAGCCCACGGGCATGGGCACGGCTGCGTTCGGCGAGCAGGGCGGCTCGGGCGGCGGGAAGGCCTGACTTCTCGAGCGAAGCGAGCTCGGCCTCGGGCGTGACCTCGACCGGGTGAATCTGGGTCTTGAGCAGCGACGTGACGACCTTGGCGACGTCTTCGACCGACCAGTTCTGCGCGCCTGCGATCTCGACGAAACGGTTGCCGGCGACGTGCTCCTCGAGCGCGAGGGCGGCGGCGTCACCCACGTCCTTCGCGCCGATCTGCGGAAACGGCGAGTGCACGTGCCCGGCGAAGGGCAGCTTGCCGGTGTCGAGCGCATCGAGCAGCAGCGGGCCCCAGGCCTCGAGCGGCTCCGCGGCCCGCAGGAAGGTGACCGACTTCGCGATGCCGGCGAAGGCCTTCTCGGCGCGGTGCTGCGCGACGATGGGCCCGGTGCCCGACGGGTGCTGCGCGCCGACCGACGAGAGCAGCACGACGGTGGGCAGCTTCGCGTGCTTCGTGGCCGTGACGAACGAGTGCACCAGCGCGTCAGCGGCTTCGAGGTAGTCGCGCTCGGGCGGCGGCGTGGGAATGAGGAAGAACGCACCCGACAGCCCGGTGAGCGCCTTCGTCAGCGCGTCGGTATCGAGCAGGTCGAGCACGGCAACCTCGGCGTGCCGATGCGACAGGTGCTCGCCCTTCTCGGCCGAACGAACGAGGGCCCGCACCTTCTGCCCGCGACGCAACAAGCCCTCGGCCGTCTTCGTCCCAACCCGACCTGATGCTCCAGCGACTGCGAACATGTGGAACCTCCCCGTGAGCGCGCACCTTGCGCTTGTGTGGTGGGCACTGCTCGCGAAATCGACGGGCATTCGTGAGACGCTGCGCGGCCATGAGAGCGCTGTGGTGGGGCCTTGCGGCGGTGGTCAGCGTCTCGTCGTGTCGGTGCACCTCGCGAGTCGAGGCGCTCTCACCTGCCGACCTTCACGTCGAGCCAGTCGAGCTCACGTTTCCCGAGACGTACCTGGGGCACCCGTCGCGACAGACGGTGACCCTCACCAACCGCGGCCAGCAACCAGGGCAGGTGAGCTTTGGCGTCTCGAAGCCCTTCAGCGTCGAGCGCACCGAGTTCACCATCAACGGCGGAGACTCGGTCGAGGTGACCGTCGAGTTCGCGCTAACGGTCTCGGGCCCGGCGAGCGACGTGCTCAGCAGCGGAGCCCTCGAGGTCTCACTCCGAGGGGTGGGGCTCGAGGTGCCCGAGTGCGCGGCTTCGGTGTGTCGCGAGACGAGCTTCGACGTCATCGAGCGCCGGTGCAGCGCCGTCGTCGTGGCGGACGAGACGAGCTGCGTCGACACCTGCATCGCCGATGGGCGTTGTCGTTCGGGCACGTGCGTTGGCCGCGCGCGAGACTGCTCCGATGGAGACGCGTGCACCATCGACGCGTGTGGCAGCGCTGGCTGTACTCACGCTCCGCGCAGCTGCCCGGCGCCGACGAACCCGTGCCGCATCGCCACCTGCGACAGCCTGACGGGCTGTGGTGAAGAAGACGTCATCGATGGAACGCTCTGCGGCGCCGACACCTGCACCGAGCGCGATGTTCGCGTGTGCATCAGCGGCGCCTGCGTGACGCGTCAGCGGCCGAGCAATGGGCGGTGTCAGAACACGTGGGTGCCGCTCGCGATGCCGGCGCGAGATGGCCGCGCGGTGGTGTGGGACTCCATACGGCAACGCGTGCTGGCCTTCGGCGGCCGCGATGGTTCACCGATGTACGACGACACCTGGGAGTTCGACGGCGAGCAGTGGACGCAGCGCTTCCCTGCGCAATCACCGCCTGCGCTCGCGAGCGCCGGCCTCGCCTTCGACAGCGCGCGACGCCGCGGCGTCTTGTTTGGGGGCACCCTGCAGAGCGGGGTTCCGTCGGCCCAGACCTGGGAGTGGGACGGCGTCACCTGGCTGGCGCGACTCACGCCGACCGCGCCGCCTGCGCGCTCAAGAGGCGTGCTCGTCTACGACAGCGGGCGCCGCAAGACGGTGCTCTTCGGAGGCTCGACGTCCTCGCGCAACCTCGGCGACACGTGGGAATGGGACGGGCTGAGGTGGACCGAGCGCCAGGTGCCCGGGCCCTCCCCTCGCAGCAGCCACGCGATGGTCTTCGACGAGCGGCGTGGCCGCGTCGTGCTCGTTGGCGGGTTCGACGGCACGTACCTCTCTGACGTCTGGGAATGGGATGGCACGAGCTGGGCCGAGAGAACGTTCGCGACCCGGCCCGGACCGCGCTCAGGCCACGGCCTCGCGTGGGACGGCGATCGCCAGCGGGTGGTGATGATCTTCGGCGCCACAGGCCCGACGTCGTACTCGTCCGAGGTGTGGGAATGGGACGGGGTCGACTGGCTCCCGAGGCCGGCGCTCGACTGGCCGGGCTTCGCGCCGCTGCGGCCCAGCGCGGTCTTCGATACGGCCCGCCATCGCCTCACCGTGGTGTCGACGCTCGAGCTCTTCGCCTGGAACGGCGCTGCGTGGCATTCGTTCAAGCCGTCGTACCGACCCGGCGCGTCGGTCACCTTCGATTCGAACCGCGGCGTCGTCGTGCTCTTCGGAGGCCAGCTTCTGGGCGCTCAGAACGAGTTCGCCGGAGAGACCTGGGAGTGGGACGGCACGCGTTGGCTGAAACGAACGCCGACGCTGACGCCACCCGGTCGGTATGGCGCAGGCCTCGCCTTCGACGCTGACCGCAACCGCGTGGTGCTCTTCGGCGGCAGCAACAAGCTGAACCAACCCGGAGGCCTCGTCGGCATCGACTACGACGACACCTGGGAGTGGGACGGTACGAGCTGGACGCAGGTGACGCCCGCGACGCGGCCTCCCGCTGGCGTGTCACCCCGGCTGACCTTCGTGCCGACGCTGCACCGCACCGTGTTGCTGCCCACCCAGCCCGGCCGGTGGACCTACGACGGGGCGAGCTGGCAGCAGGACTCGACGACAGTGCAGCCCGTGGGGCCCGCGTACTTCGACGCGGCGGCCGGCAAGCTCGCGGTCATCTCGGTCAGCCAAACCTCTGACGCCGAACGCGCGCTGCTCGACGCGGCGACGTGGCTCAGCCAGCCCTTCGTCACCCAGTGGACACGGCCCTCGACGGCGCCCATGAGCGCGGCCTTCGACGGGGCGCGAGGCGTGGCCGTCATTCACTACGTCGACACGAACCAACAGCCGCAGACCTGGGAGTTCGACGGCACGGCGTTCACGCACCGCCAGCCACAGCGCACGCCCAGGAGCGGCTCGATGCTCTACGACTCCGCCCGCCACAAGGTCATGCTCTACGACGCCTCCGACACGTGGGTGTTCCTGCCGTAGCTCAGCGTGTCCGTCGTGCTTGCTGCGGTCGATCCGCTCCGACAGATTTGGGCCGTGGCGAAACCAAAGACGACGAAGCCGACGCTGAAGAAAGTAGCCACCATCGAGCAGCCCAACCGCCTGGGCCACGTGGTGGCGAAGCACCTGTACCTGCTCGAGACGAAGGTGAGCGACGACTACCTGCCCGCCTTCCCCGAGGCGACGGTGGCGCGCATCGCGGCGTACGACCTGAGCGACCCGAAGAAGCCTGCACGCCGCGGCGCGTGTGACGTGAAAGCAGCGTGGTGGTTCGTCGCCACCGAGGCCGCCGCTTACGTGCTGCTGGCGCGCAAGGTGACCGAGCAGAGCACCGTGATGGACCTCGCCGTGCTCGACCTCGCCGAGCCGCACGCGCCACGTCTGGCGACGACCCTCGAGAACGTCGGCGCCTTCGTCTCGGACTCGAAGCAGCCCGTGCTCGTCGTGAGCGGCCCGCGGCTGGTCCTCTCGACGCGCGCCGACAAGAGCCTGCGCGTGTTCGACCTGGCCAACCCGCTGGCGCCGAAAGCGGTCGCGAGCGTGGAGCTGCACGACAGACCGCAGGCCGCGTTCGCCGACGACCAGGGCGTGCTCATCACGTTCCTCGGAAATGACGAGCCGATGGCCGAGCTCCGGTGGACTGGCGCCTCTGCAAAGACGCGCATGCTCCCTGGCCTCGGAGGTTCGGAGAAGCCCGCGCGCCTGGGTGAACAGCTCTTCCGCGCGACCGGCGACTTCAACAACTCGCTCGGTGTCTTCGACCTCGATGGGAAGAAGCGCTCGGACAAGAAGCTCGGGCCCACCTCCATCACGGTGATCACCGACGGCCAGCACGTCGTGACGTTGGGAGATGCCCTGTCGGTGTGGACACCCGAGGCCGAGCTCATCGCGAAGAAGAACGGCGTCGAGGGCACGAACCTCACGGCGGCGGGCGGCTTCATCTGTCTTCCGCAGCGGCCTGACGCGAAGGCGGCCGACAAACGAAAGGCGTTCGCGTTCGACCTCTGGCAGCTCAGCGCGTGAGCGTGACGTCGACGGTGTGCTGCACGAGCCCGACGAGGTGGCGCGTACCGTCGACGCGCCCGGCCGCGACGGTGATGGAGATGTCTCCGACGACGTCGAGCGCGGGCACGGTGGCGGTGGTGCCGAGCACGAACTCGAAGTGCAGCTGGCGGCCGGTCGCGTCGGCGACGAACACCCGGTAGTCGGTCGCGTCGGGAGCCCGAGTCCACGTCAGGGTGAGCGGCGTGCGCGTCGGATGCGTCAGCGGCGGCGTCGTGAGCGTGAACTCGCCTGGGAGCGTCACGGGGAACGTCTTGCGCGGCTGGCCCGGCGCCGTGAGCCCGAGCGTCACCGTCTCACCCGGCATTGCCTGCGCGACGCCGCCGTACTGTCGATTGCGCACGTCCCACGGGAGCGGCTCTCCATTCGCAGTCACCAGCGCGCCTTCGAGCAGGCTCACGCCATCGAAGGCCTGCACGTACGCCGAGCCTCCCGACTGGCCCTGATACGTGCTGAACGAGACCGAGCCCTCGAGCCACGGCCCGATGTCGTCGGCCAGCACGTCGACGTACTCGGAGCGGCTCGTCGAGATGTTCACCAGCGAGCCGCCGCGACCGTGCGCCAGGTAGTTGCGCGTGAAGGCGCTCACCGCGACCTCGTGCGTGTCGACCTTCTTGAACCCGGTGAGCCGCGCCGAGAAGAGCCGTTCACCGAAGTCGTTCACGATGAGGGGCGGCGTGCCCTCGTTGGGCGGCGTCACGGCGTACGCCTGCGCCTGGTAGAACGACGCGCGGGCCGACGGCGTCCACTCGGCGGTGATGGCACCGCTCTTCAACAGCCGCGTGCCTTCACGAGGTGACTGCAGGTTGAACTCGCCGGGCGCTTCGATGGAGAACTCGAACGCTGGCCTCCCGGGCGGTGTGACGCGCACCACGTTGAGGCCGCTCATCACGACAGCGTCGGCACCCGAGGCCGTGAAGAGCCCCGACATCGTGTCGAACGGAATGCGGACGCCGTTCAGCTCGGCGAGCACCGTCGGCAACACGTTCACGCCGTCGGTGATGCGCAGCGCGACGCCCGGCACACCGTTCTGCCGATAGACGTTGCCGATGACGCGCACGCCACCGGTCGGCGCGATGTTGCACGGCAGGTCGAAGCCGTACGCCGAGCCCGAGATGAACTCCTCGCAGACGAAGAAGTTGAGCTCGTTCGTCGCCGCGAGCTCGATGGGCACGCTGGTGGTCTCGGGGATGACGGCGTTCGCGCTCCACAGGTTGTAGCCGGGCGAGTAGCCGACCCAGCGTTTGCCCGGCGTGCCCTCGACGTACGCGACCCACACGGGCTTCGGCGCGGGCTGCCCGTTGTAGGTGTCGCCGACGCTGGTGCCGAGCACGCGGTCGATGGCCCCGCCGCCCGCCGCGATGGAGTCGAGCTGCCCGTTACCGTTCACGTCTTCGTACGCGAGCAACACGCCGAAGGCCGCGCGCGTCACCTCGTCTCCGTCGCGGTAGTCGATGAGCACGCCCGGCGGAGGAACGGAGAAGAAGCTGAACGAGTAGTTGAGCGGGAAGCTGCCCTGGTACGCGATGTCTTGCGTGACGATGGCGCGCGGCGCGGTGCTCGACTGCTCATCGGGGTACCAGGCGACGGCGAGCCGCAACGGCACCGCGGGAATCGCGCCGCTCGTGACGAGCTGGCCCTGCACGGTGAAGAGCGGGGCTCCGCGAAACTTCGGGCCGACGGCGCCAGGCAGGCACGAGCACAACAGCAACAGGAGCGCGCGCGTCACAGCCGAACTCCCAGGCCCACTTCGAGGTCGCCACCCACCGACCACGACGGACCGCCTTCGACTGGCAACGTACGCACGACACCTGTCAGGGCAGCGGTGAAGAGCAACGGCCCCACGAGCGGCAGCTCGAGGCTCACCTGTGGACCGACCGCAAACCCACCCGTCACGCGAATCGGCAGCGCGGGATATGACGCGCGAATCTCGGCCTCACGCGCGCGCACGAAGCTCTGGCGCAGCACCGAACCCTCGAGCACACCACCAAGCATCACGACGCCTGGCCCGAGCCACAGCCGAGCCCCAGCCGAGAGCCGTCCCGCAAAGCGATGGTCCGTCACGACGAGTCCATCGGCGTTGAACGGTGTCGTCCCCCAACCGACGGCAGCTCCGAGCCAGAAAGCACCGAGCGCGAAGCGATACGAGAGTCCGACGGTCCACCGCAGCGGCGTGTCGGCAATCGGCGCGCTCACCACGCCGCCCGTGACCTTCAGCGCGTGGGGATGAAACTCGACGACGCCACCTTTGAGCGCCACCTCTCCGAAGTCGCGCGTGACGAAGCGACGGGCCTCGATGGCAGCCGCTCCACCGAAGGGCAGCTCGACCTCCTGCAACGCGAGCGAGAAGCCGCGCGTCTGGCGAATCACGTAACGCCCGGGTGGAACGGCGATCGCCAGCGGCCGGCCCTTCGACTTGTTCACCTCGACCACGACCTCGGGCGACGGCTGGCTCGCGACGACGAAGCGGCCCTCGAGGCCTTCTTCGAAGACGACCCGCGCGCGGCTGGTCGACGGAGTGGTGAGCGCGACATCCATCGTTCCGGCGAGCCCCACCTCGAACTGCGGGTGCTGCCCAACATCGACGCTCTCGGCCACCGTGCGCCGCTCTGCGTAGCCATACGCCTCCATGAGAGAGACCCGGCCGTCGTCATTCGCGTCGGCATCACCGCGCAGCGCGGCCAGCAGGTGGTGGGTGAAGAGCGAGCCCGAGAGCGCCTCCCACTCCTGCGCTGACTCGTGCGCGCCGCTCGAGGAGATGAAGACGTCTCCAGCGACTTCGGGCTTCGCCAGCGCGAGCTCGTACGCCGGCCCCTTCTTCGCGCCCTTGAGCCGCAGCCCTGCTTCACACGCATCGACGATGACGACCCGAAGCGCCGCGCCGGTCTTCCGCGCGAGGTCTCGCAAGTCCGCCACCGGCAAGTCGGAGCCCGTCAGGTGAAGGGCTCCATTCTTCCCGTGCGAGGTCGCGAACACGAAGAGCTGCACCTGCCGGCCCGAGGCCTCGAGCTCGGCGATACGGCCCGTCACCTCGGCGAACTTCTCGCGCACCTGCGTCGCGTTCGGGCGCTTGAGCACCACCGCGCGATTCGCGTCGACGCTACCCAACTCGACGAACACGTCACGCACCCGAACCGCGTCGTCTTCTGCGTGCTGCAGCACGACGTCGTCAGGCCGGCCGTAGTTGCTGCCGAGGCTCACCACGACGCGCACCGGCTCGGCCGCGAACGCGGAGCACGAGACGAGGAGCATCGCGAAGAAGAGGCGCATCAGGGCTTGTCGAACGATGCCACGTCGACGACGCAGCCACCGCATGCCACCGGCTGACCTGCCTCGAGCTGCCCGACGAGCGGCGACACCTCGAACGGCTTCTCACTGAACACGGCGACGAACGTCTCTCGGCCCTTCGTCGCGTCGAGCACCGCGGAGTCGTCGAGCACCGTCGTGCCTTCCTTCACCGCTTGGGCCGACGTCGCGTTGAACGGCGCCACCACCGTCACTCTTCCACGCCCGTCGCGGTTCAGAACAACGGCATTCCCAGTCCGTTCCGTCTTGACCGAGAACCGCAGGGCATCGCCTTCGCGCAGCGTGTCGCCTTCGCGGAGCGTCGTGACCACGTCTCCGCGTTTGAGCGAGATGGAGAGCAGCGAGCCCTTGAAGAGCACGGGCGATTGCTTTCCAGGGAAGACGACGAGCAACGCCAGCGCCGCAGCGAGCGCGACACCGACGAAGAGGAGCGGCCGACGAGAGGGCTTGCGACGTTGCAGTTGGGTGACGAAGCGCTCGGCAGGACGAGCCGCCATGAACTCCTGCGTCTCGGCCTGCAACTGCTCCACGTACGAACGGCACGTCACACACGTCGGCAGGTGAGCAACGACCTCGGGAACTTCTTCTCCTGTCGCAGCGCGCTCGAGCTCGACGGCCGGCGGGCAGTGTTCCCCTCGGGCTGGAAGTGTCGGCAACGTCATGACGCCTCTCCTCCGAACGCGACCCGCAGCTGCGTCTCCGCGTCCTTCAACTTCACGCCCACCGTCTTGCGCGAGTAGCCCGTCTTCGTCGCGACCTCTTCCTGCGTCATGCCATCGAGCCAGTGGAGCAGCGCCATCTCTCGCGTCGTCTCGTCGAGCCGCAGCAACTCCGAGCCCAGACACAGCTTCGTCTCGGCTGATTCTCCCGTGCTTCCACTGAACACATCGGAGAGCCGGCCGAGAAAGCCACCTGCCCGCTTCCGCTGCGCGAGCTGATCGAAACAGACGCGCGAGGCGACGCCGTATAACCAGGGCAACATCGCCTTCACGTCGTTCGGCGGGTAGCGCTGCACTCGCATGAACGTCTCCTGCAGCGCGTCGTTCGCATCCGAGTCGCTCCCGAGCAGCACCCGGCAGCGCCTGAACACGAGCGCGCCGTACCGGGTGTAGAGCTGAGAGAGCGCGTCGTTCGTCACGAAGGAGCGAAGGTTCTACTCCGCCCTCACTGCACCACGATGGTCGCCGTCGCCGACACCGTGCCGCGCACCGCCGTGATGGTGGCCGTGCCCGTCGACAGCCCCTTCACCTCGCCGTTGTCGGGCCACGCGTTGCTCACCGACGCCACCGATTGCGCGCTCGACAGCCACGTCACGTACGGCGTCACGTCCATCATCTGGCCGTCAGAGAAGGTGCCTCGCGCGGTCAGCTTGCGCTGCTCTTGCACCGCGAGCGGCGTCGTCGAGGGGTTGCCGAGCACGATGCTGGTGAGCGTCGCGTTCGTCACCGTCAGCACCGTCGTGCCCTGCGTGCCGTTGAGCGTCGCCGTGATGGTGGCCGAGCCCGCCTGCAGCGGCTGCAGGTACGCGTACGTGCCGACCGTCGCGATGTCGGGCGCGCTCGAGGTCCACGAGACGAGGTACGTGAGGTCGCGCGTGGTGTTGTCGCTGTAGAGCCCCGTCGCCCGCAGGTACGTGTCGAAGCCGATGGGCAGGCGCGGCGCGAAGGGCGTCACCTGAATCTGCGTGAGCGTCGCCGACGACACCGTGAGCACCGTGGTCGAGGACACACCGTTGAACGTGGCGGTGATGGTGGTGGTGCCCGCGCGCAGCGCCGTGACGAAGCCCTTGTCCTGCTGGCCGTTGCCGACGGTCGCGACCGAGGGATCCGACGACGTCCACGAGACGGCGTAGCGGAGGTACTGCGTGGTGAGGTCGCTGTAGATGCCCGACGCGTTGAGCTCGACGTACGCGCCGACGGGCAGCACCGGCCTCGCGGGGGTGACGTCGATGCGGCTCAACGTCGCGGCCGAGATGGTGACCGTCGCGCGCGCCGGAGCCACGCCCATCATCGTCGCGGTGATGACGACCGTGCCGGCCTGCTTGCTGTCGAGGTACGCATAGCCCTGCGAGAGGAGCACCTCGGCGATGGCCGGGTTCGACGACGTCCACTGCACCTGGTCGGTGACAGGAAACGCCGTGCCATCGGAGTACGCGGCCGTCGCCTCGAAGCCCGCCGGCAACCCAAGCGGCACCGTCATCGCGCCGGGGCTGATGGAGAGCTGCATCAACGCAGGCGGCGCCACGTTCACGGTGCTGCTCGACGTCTGGCCCTGAAACGAGACCTGAATCGTGGTGACGCCGTTCGACAGGCCGCGCACGAGGCCGCGGGTGGTGCCGCTGTTCGTCACCGTCGCCACCATCGGCGTGAGGCTCGTCCACGTCGCCTGCTGCGTGACGTCGCGCGTGGTGTTGTCAGAGAACCACGCCACCGCGCGCAGGTTGGTGGTGCGCCCCGCTTCGACGCTCACCATCGCGGGCGAGACATCGAGCGACATCAGCGTCGCCGCCTGCACGGTGACGTCCGCCTGCGCGAGAATCGAACCGAGCGCCGCGTGAATGACCGTGGAGCCGCCACCGAGGCCACGCACCTGGCCACGCGCTCCAGCGACGTTCGAGACCGGCGCGATGTTGACGTCGTCTGACGACCACAGCGCCTGCTCGGTCACGTCGGCCTGCGAGCCATCGGCGTACGTCGCCCGCGCGCGGACGGAGACGACACCACTGCCAGAAATGGTGACGGTGCGGGGCGTGAGCTCGATGGTGGAGATGGCCGCCGCAGTCACCGTGACCGGCGCAGAGACCGAGCGCCCGCCGAACGACGCCGAGACGAGCGCGCTGCCCGCCGAGAGACCCGACACGACACCACGAACGCCGGTCGAGGAGACCGATGCGATGGCGGGTGCTGACGACGAGAACGTCGACTGCGAGGTGACATCCGACGTGGAGCCGTCTGCGAACGTCGCCACCACACGCAACGCTCCGCTCGTGCGAATGCCCAGCGTGAGCGAGCCCGGCATGAACGCGAGCTGCGTCGGAGCGGTGTCGATGGCGGTCAGCACGGCCGTCGACTCCTGCCCATCGAGCGAGGCTGTGAGGGTCGCCGAGCCAGACGACTTCGCGACCGCGAGGCCAGCCGCGTCGACCACGAACGTCGGCGCGCTCGAGTTCCACGCCACCGCGCGCGTCACGTCACTCTCGCTGCCATCGGAGAAGCGACCCATCGCCGAGAGCTGCAGCGCGCCGTTCACCGGCACCGACGCCATGCCCGGCGTCACCAGCAGCGACATCAGCCGCGCGTCACGCACCGTCACGTCGACGAAGCCCGTCAGCGCTCCGACCGTCGCCTTGATTCGCGCCGAGCCTGCCGTCTTCGCGAGCGCGCGGCCAGGACCGACCAGCTGCAACACCGCGGCGATGTCTTGCGGGTTCTCGACACTCCACTGCGCCGTCTGCGTGACATCGAGCTTCGTGCCATCAGTGAGCGTCGCCAGCGCGCTGGCCTCGACGAGCGCCCCCTTCACCACGCTCGCTTCGTTCACCGTCACGTCGACCGACTGCACCTGCGCGGCCGGCACCGTTACCGACGCGCGCGCCTCGACGCCGTTCGCCTTCGCGATGAGCATCGCCGTGCCAGCCGACACCGCACGCACCCGGCCAGGAGAGAGCGTCACCACGCCTTCTGGCTCGCTGCGCACCTCGGCCGTCGCCGTCACGTCGGAGGCCGTTCCGTCAGCATGAAGGAACGTCACCTTCACGGTCGCGCTCGAGCCCAGCGGCACCGTCAACGTCGCGGGGCTCAGCTCGAGGCTCGCAGCAGCGACCACGCCAGCGTCCGCCGGCGCACCACCGTCGGGCCTCGTCATCTCTTCCGGCGGCTTCAGACACGCGCTCGCCGTCACCATCGCCATCAGCATCCACGTCAGTCGATTCCGCATGGGCCTCTTCCACGTCAAAGGAGCCGGCCGCTCCCGTTCGACGCGCAAGACCGGCCTCGGCCCGAAAAGTGGGAAGTGGTGCGTGTCGATTTCTGCAGAACCCGAGAAGCGCGTGCACTTGCGGGCAGTTGCGAACCCCGTGGCCTCGCGTAAGGGCGAGGGCATGCCGTCCATCCTCGATGAGTTGGTCTCGCTGCTGTCGCTGGAGAAGCTCGAAGAGAACCTCTACCGCGGGCAGAGCCAGGACCTCGGCTGGGGCGTCGTCTTCGGAGGCCAGGTGCTGGGCCAGGCCATCACCGCCGCGATGCGCACGGTGGCCGACGAGCGGCCGGTGCACTCACTGCACGCGTACTTCTTGCGGCCCGGCGATGTGAAGGCGCCCATCATCTACAACGTCGACCGCATTCGTGACGGCTCGAGCTTCACCACGCGACGAGTGGTGGCGATTCAGCACGGCGAGCCCATCTTCAACCTCGCGGCGTCGTTCCAGAAGAATGAGGAAGGGTTCTCGCACCAGGACGAGATGCCGAAGGTGCCGCCGCCCGAGTCGCTGCCCACCGACCAGGAGCGCTTCGCCCGCCACGGCGCCGCGCTGCCCGAGAAGATGAAGGCGTGGGCGCTGGCCGAGCGGCCCATCGAGTCGCGCATGGTGGAAGACGACGACCCGTTTCATCCCGTGCCCCGACCTCCCGAGCGCTGCGTGTGGTTCAAGGCCAAGCACCGGCTGCCCGACTCGGTCGCGCTGCATCAGGCGCTGCTCGCGTACGCGTCGGACTCGGCGTTCATCACCACGGCGATGAAGCCGCACGCCGCGACGTGGTGGACGAAGGACATGCAGGTGGCCAGCCTCGACCACGCCGTGTGGTTCCACCGGCCCGTGCGCGTCGACGACTGGCTCTTGCACGTCATGCACTCTCCGAACGCATCGGGCTCGCGTGGGCTCGTGTTCGGCAAGGTGTTCACCCGCGATGGCGTGCTGGTGGCGACGACGGCGCAAGAAGGCCTGACGCGCAAACGCTGAACTGCGCTTTGCTGAAGCCATGCGCTTCCTGCCGCTGGTGCTGGCTGTGCTTCCTGCCTGCGCGTTTGGTCCCGTCAGACGAGTGACGGTCGCGCCGCTCGCCGAGTACGCCGACGCGAAGACGGTTCAGCAGGAGGTCGACCAGCGGCTCCCACCCGAGCGCGCCGCCGTCGAGGGGTCGCTGCTCAACGGCGTCGTCGGTGGAATCCAGAAGGGTGGCGGCGCGCTGGGAGCACAGACCGCCGGAGGCTTCAGGCTTCGCCTCACGCTGCTCGACGTCACCGACGGCGCGCAGATTGACCATCGGAACACGGTCGAGGCGGCGGTGAACCTGCTCGGCGTGTCGAGCGAGACGGCCACCAGAACGGGGCGGCTCGCGTTCGAGGCGCGGCTGCTCGCGCCGACCGAAGACGTCGAGCTCGCGTACGGCCGCTACGAGGGCGCTGGTCAGCCGTCACTGCTCGCGAGCCGCGCCGGTGTGGAGCTCGGTGAGGCCATCGGCACGAAGATGGCGCTGCGCCGCCTCGAGCGCTTCGAGCACCGCATTCTCGACGACCGCTTCTTCCTCACGCCAACCGCCTCGACGATGGAGCCGGGCAGCTTCGCCATCACCAACGACGAAGCGCTCATGTTCCGCGTGTCGGCCGGCCTGCACCGGCGCGTGCAGCTCAACTTCCTGCTCGGCGGGTTCGGCGTTCCTTTCGGCGGCGCCATCGCGATTCCAGCGATTCACGTCATCGGCGTCGGTGGTGGCGGAGGCATCGGGCTCGTCGGCGTCGTCGACGTGGGCCTCAAGTTCCTCGTGCTCGATGAAGGCCGGTACTGGCCCGGCATCTCGGCCTCGTACGACATGATGAACGTCTTCGGCGCGGTGTTCGGAGCGGGTGCCCTCGTCATCGGCGGCGCTGGAGGTGGCGCCATCGCGGCGGCCGCCGGCGTCGCGAGCGCGAACGTGCAGTTCAACGTCTTCAACCTCACCGTCGCCAAACACTTCGGGCCCGTGCAGGTGACGGCGGGCACGTACATCTTCGACAACCACCACTGGCTGCCGCAGAGCGCGAACATCACCGTGGGGGTCGGGCTCGCGGGCAACGGCGTGGGCGGCACCGCGTCGACGAACTCGACTCCGATTCCGCGCGTGCCGACGATGGTGCAGCCGTACGCGGGCTTCGAGTGGGTGCTGGGGCCGCACAGCGCGCTCATCGCCGAGCTGCTGCCCCGCATTCCCATCGAAGAGACGATGCTGACGACCGGCGCGCGCTGGCAGCTGGGCTGGGAGGAGCCGGTCGGCCCCATCGCCAGAGACCGCATTCGTTTCCGCATCGACCTCGCCGGCATCTGGGTCTACCTGCCGAAGCGAGGCAGCACCGGCCCGCTCGTGCTGCCGCTGCCGTGGCTCGGCGTGGGCGTGCTCTTCAAGTAGTTCAAGCGCAGAGTTTGCGTAGGTGAGCGTGACGTCACGTTCACTTTCCGCGCGCGGAGCGACCGTTATCTTCGTCGCATGACATCGACGAACGACTCCTGGAAGCAGCGCGCAGTCAGTGCCGACGAAGCCGTGAAGGTCATCAAGAGCGGCGACAAGGTCTTCATTCACGGCGCCTCGGCCACGCCGTCTCCGCTCATCGAGGCGCTCTGCCGCCGCACCGACCTCGAGAACGTCACGCTGTACCACCTGCACACGACGGGGCGCTGCGAGTTCATCGAGCCGCAGCACGCGGGCCGCTTCTTCTCGGTGTCGCTCTTCACGGGCCACACGATGCGCGGGCCCATCGCCGAGGGGCGCGCCGACTTCATGCCCATCTTCCTCTCTGACATTCCGTCGCTCTTCACCTCGGGTGCCGTGCCGCTCGACGTCGCGCTCGTGCAGCTGTCGACGCCGAACACGCACCTCGACTGCACGCTCGGCACGTCGGTCGACGCCGCGCTCGCCGCTGCGTGGAACGCGAAGGCCGTCGTCGCCGAGGTGAACGCGCAGATGCCTCGCACGCTGGGCAACTCCGTTCTTCCGCTCGAGAAGGTGAAGGCGTTCACGCTCACCGACCGGCCGCTCGCCGAGATGGCGCAAGGCGAGACGAGCGAGGTCGAGGGCCGCATCGGCGAGCAGATCGCCAACCTCGTCGAAGACGGAGCGTGTCTGCAGATGGGCATCGGCGCCATTCCCGACGCGGTGCTCGCGCGGCTCGGCAACAAGCACGACCTGGGCATTCACACCGAGATGTTCAGCGACGGGTTGATTCCGCTCGTCGAGAACGGCGTCGTCACCAACAAGCTCAAGAAGGTGCACGCGGGCCGCAGCGTCGTCTCGTTCGTCACCGGAACGAAGAAGCTGTTCGACTTCGTGAACGACAACCAACAGGTCGAGTTCCACCCCTGCGACCGCACCAACGACACCGCGCTCATCGGAAAGAACGACAAGGTCGTCGCCATCAACTCGGCCATCGAGGTCGACCTCACGGGGCAGGTGTGCGCCGACTCGATGGGCCACCGCATCTACTCGGGCATCGGCGGCCAGATGGACTTCATTCGAGGCGCGGCGCGCTCGGCGGGCGGCAAACCCATCATCGCGCTCCCGTCGACGGCAGCGGGCGGCAAGGTCAGTCGCATCACGGTGCAGCTCAAGGACGGCGCGGGCGTCGTCACCACGCGCGGCCACACGCACTGGGTCGTCACCGAGTACGGCGCGGTCAATCTGCACGGCAAGACGCTGCGGGAGCGCGCTGACCTGCTCATCTCCATCGCGCACCCCGACTTCCGCAGCGAGCTCAAGCGAGACTTCGCGAAGCTGCGCAACGTGACGCTGGGGTAGCGCCGCTGCGTCGAACGACCGAGACTCGCTGCGTGAGACCGATTCTCCTGCTCGCTGCACTCGTCGCTGGCAGCGCGTTCGCGAGCGACCCCGAGTCGACGCCACCTGTCGGGCCGTGGCGCGTGGAGCTCTCGGTGACGCCGGTCGCGCCGCAGGTGAACGGGCTGTTCGTCGAGCACCTCGGCACGAGCGCACAGGTCGCTGTCGTCGTCGCGCCACACTTTCGCGTCTTCGTCAGCGGCACCTGGAACTGGCGCAATGGCCAATCGCTGTTCCTCAAGGAGCTGATCGAGAAGTCTCGCGTCGAGGCGCAGGTTCCATGGGGCCCGCTCGTCACGGGCGGTTTGCATGGCGGCGCCGAGTTCGTGCTCAGTCGAGGCCGCATCGAGCCGCTGAGGTTCGTTCACCGCTTCGAGCTCTCGCTGGTGAGCTTCGCGGGAGCGCTCTCGACCCGGGCTGGGCTCAAACCAGAGTCGGCGCGCGCCAATGGCTCCATCAGCCCCGCGACGACTGGAGACACCGGCTGGCGGCCCACCATCGGCGCCGGCATCGGCGTTCGCTTCGAGTTCTTCGAGCGGTTCTCAATTCGTATCGACCTGCGCGAGTCGTTCTTCTCGAGCCGTATTCAGACCGTCAACGGCTGCACGGGCGAAGACCTGCGGGCGATGGACAATGTGCTCCGTGCTGGGCGACCGGTGACGTCAGCCACCCTCACGTCAGGCTGTCAGGTCGCGACGTTCGACGGCACCGACCCAGTGACCGACCTCAAGCGCAGCAACGATGTGCCACTCGCGTTGGGCCTCGTTCGCAACCCATCAGTGGAGTGGGCCTCGCTTCAGGCCCTGCAGGTCTCCTTGGGCGTCGTCTTCTGATTACTTCTTCGGCGCGAAGACCTCGCTGAACAGCGCATCCATCATCGAGTACGCGCGCGCGGCGACGACGGGGTTGTACATCGCGCGGCCGGGCACGTTCGCGGCAGGGTCGGTGAAGCTGTGCACCGTGCCGCCGAACGAGACGAGCTGCCAGTCGACCTTCGCCGCGCGCATCTCGGTCTCGAACGCGGCCACTTCGTCGTGCGGCACCGACGGGTCATCGGCACCATGCAGCGCGAGCACCTTGCCCTGAATCTTCGAGGCGTCATCGGGCGTGGGCGATGACAGCCCGCCATGGAACGAGACGACGGCTCCGAGCTTCGCGCCGGTCCGGGCGAGTTCGAGCGCCGCGGTGCCTCCGAAGCAGAAGCCGATGGCGCCCACCTTCGTCGTGTCGAGCTTCGGGTGCTTCTGCGCGAGCAACACCTCGAGCGCCTTCGTCATGCGCAGGCGCAGCGCCGCGCGGTCACCCTTGAGCGCTCCGGCCGACTTGCCGGCCTCGTCGCGGTTCTTCGGGCGGTTCTTCGTGCCGTACACGTCGGCCACCAGCACCACGTAGCCACGCGCCGCCACCAACTCGCCCTGCTTCACCGCTTCATCCGTCACGCCGAGCCAGTTCGGCACCATCACGAGCCCGGGCCGCGCCGCGCCTTTGTCATCGGCGATGAGCACGCCTTCGTACGGCGCGCCGCCCAGTTCCCACGAGACCTTCTTCGTCGTCAGCGCAGCCATGGCGTTCCAGGAGAGGAGGATGAGGAGTGTCGAGAGCAGTCGCATGTCGGCGGGAACCTGAGCACGCCACCGGGTGGATGTCGTGAGGGTGCTGAGGGAGACTCGGCGTCAGGTGCTCCGGGCCTTCGTCATCGTCGCGGTACTCGTCATCGGCTGCAGCACCGAACTGCCGACCGGCACCCGACGCGACGCCATCGTTGGCGGAGAGCCCGCTCCCACCGAGGCGCAGGTCTTCTTCCTCGAGAACGACGCCGGCGTCTGCAGCGCCACCCTCATCGCGCCGCGCACGCTGGTGACGGCCGCCCACTGCGTCGGGCCCGGGCTGCGACTCGCGCTGAACCCACCACGCGTCGACGGGTGGGACGGCGGGCCATACGCCATCGTGAAGCAGCTCACCTACGCGCAGGCCACCGATGGCGGTGTCGCCGACCTCGCGCTCGTGCTGCTCGACCGCGCACCCGACACGTCGCCGAAGCCGTGGGCGTGGTGGGGGCCGTCGCCTGCGATTCAGTCGCCGGTGCGGCACGTGGGGTACGGGCGCTCGGAGCAGTCGGCTCCCGGAGAGCGGCGCGCCGTCACCACGGCCGTCGTCGGCGCCGTCGTCAACCGCACGCAGGGCATGGTGCTGGTGTCTGGCGACCTCGGCAAAGGCATCTGCTTCGGAGACTCGGGCGGCGCCGCCTTCGTGCCCACCGACGGCGGAGAGCGCCTCGTCGCCGTGCACAGCTTCATCACCACCGACTGCGGCGCGGGCGTCTCCTCTTCCGTGTTGCTCGCGCCCTACCGACGCTTCATCGAGCGGTGGCTCGTCGAGAACGAAGGGCCTGACTGCGCGCGTGACGGCCGTTGCGTCGCTTCGTGCGAAGTCGAAGACCCCGACTGCCGCTGCGGCGCCGATGGTGTGTGCACGTCGTGGTGCGCCGAGGGCGATGACCCCGACTGTCCGGGCGAGTGCCGCGTCGATGGCGTCTGCATGCCCCGCTCGGCGTGCCCTCGAGGCGACGGCGACTGCATCGCCGACGGGGAGTCGTGCTTGAGCGCGGGCCAGTGCGTCGGCGGCGCGTGCATCACCGACCCGCAGAACCCGATTCGCTATTGCTCGCAGCCGTGCTCCGCCTCACAGCCGTGCCCCGAGACGATGAGCTGCGACTCGGCGCGCTCGCTGTGCATCGTGAAGCAACTGCCCGTCGTCGCCGAAGGAGCGCCGTGCTCGAGCGCCGTGAAGTGCGCGACGGGCACGGTCTGCACCGACGTGGCGAACGAGAAGCGATGCCTGCGCACGTGCAGCTCGCAGGCGCAGTGCCTCGCGGGCACCCGCTGCCGCTTCGGCGTCATCAACGTGTGCATGCCGATGGCGGCCATCACGCTCGACGCCGGACCCCAGTGGGAAGGGCCGTTGGCGCCAGTGGGGTGTGCTTCGGCGCCCGGGGCGCTGTGGTGGGTACTCACGCTCTACGGCGTGGGCCTCGGTCGACGCAGGCGCTGAGTCACGTGGCTTTCGGAGCGGGCGGGTTGTCGCCAGGCGTGCGGAAGGCAGCCCCGCGTCCGGCAGCACGATGAGCGAGCGCAGGGCCACGAAGCTGCTCGATGGTGCATCGGAAGCCTCGGGACCTCGACCCCCGACCGCTTCGAGCCGGCGCTCACGAAACGCGTTCGCGAGCCGGCGTGGCGATGGTCAGGGTGTACAGCCGGTGCGGTTCGACGTCGCCTGCGGGCTGATGCGGGCTCCCGACGCGATGCTGCACGCGTTGAGCGAGTTGATGCGAACGCGGCCCACACCACCGCCGCCGCCGCCACCGCCGCCGAGGTTCGAGGCGTTGCAGCTCTGCTCGACGCCGCCCTGCTGGCCATTCGTCGCGTCGCCGTTCCGTGCGCCGCCGCGCCCGCCGTAGCCGCCGCAGACGTTCGCACCGCTGCCGCCGGGCGCAGGCGTCATGCCGACGGTTCCGTACTGACCATCGCGCCCGATGCCGGCGGGCCAATACGCCGAGCCCTCGGCGCCGCTGCCACCGTTGGCCGCGATGATGGCGCTCGCGCCAAGGGTGAGTCTGGTCGCCTCGATGAGCAGGCCGCCACCCGAGCCGCCACCGCCTCCTCCACCGCCCGTCGTCTGCGCGCCGAAGCCGCGCCCGCCCGACGCGATGAGCGCGCCGTTCAGTGAGAGCTGCCCACGCACCCACAGCTGCAGCGCGCCGCCCGCGCGACCGTAGCGGTCACCGCCACCTTTGCCGCCTCTCGAGCCGGGGCACCCACCGCGCAGGGGCACCAGCGCCGGCACCCCACTCGCGGCGAGGCCGCTCGCGCCATTGCCGCCCGAGTCGGCGCCGTCTCCGCCATTGCCGCCGGCGAGCCCAAAGCCTCCGCCCTGCCCGCCACCCGACTTGTCGCCGTTGCCGATGCCTGCGGTGTTCGCCGGGCAGAAGGCGCCCTGCCCACCCGGCCCGGACTCGATGACGTAGGTGATGCCAACCCAGCCCTCGCTCGCGCTGACGTCGATGGTGCCGTTGACCTGTGCGTCGCCCTTCACCGCGATGACGAGCGCGCGATCTCCCGTGCCGCCCGAGGAGCCGCGCACCACCTTCACCGTCACGCCGCTCGCAACGGTGAGCCGGTCGACGACGTAGACGACCAGCGTCGGCCCATTCGTCTGCGGCACCAGCACTGGCGTGGGCAAGGTGGGCTCCGCGCAGCCCAGGTCGTCACGGTAGCCGGGCGGGTTGAGGGTCATCGTCGCGTTGCAGGTGAAGTTGAGGTGCGCCACCGTGGGCGCGGTGTCGATGGTCGAGAGCGGAACGTTCGACGGCGGAAGGAAGGAGCCACCATCGACGGAGCTGCCGGCATCAGGCGTGGCGCCCGCGTCCATCACGGCGCCGGCGTCGTTCGAGGAGCCCGCGTCCACGGCCGCGCCTGCGTCCACTGGCTGGCCGGCGTCGAAGGGGTCGGGCGTGCACGCCCCCGCCTGACAGGTGCCGCCGTCGCAGCCGCCGGTGCGGTTCATGAAGAGGCACGCGCCCGCGAGGCACTGGTTCGTCGCCACCTGGCACTCGTTGGGAGGAATCGCGTTGCTGCAGTCGAGCGGCGCGCCGAGGCAGCCACCGTCTTCGAGGCACGCGTCGTTGACGGTGCACGGGTCGCTGTCGGCGCACGAGAGCCGGCCGACCGCGATGTCGTAGACGCAGCCGCCATCGGCCTCGTCACAGCGCCCGCTGGCTTCCCAGCAGTCGCCCGGAGGGGGCGTGGTGCACACCCGAGGCTCACCCGCGCAGCCACCATCGCCGTCGCACGTGTCATTCACCGTGCACGTGAAGCCATCGTTGCAGCCCGCGTCGGCAGCGAGCGGTGCGTAGAAACACCCTCCGTCTGGCTCGCGGCACGTACCCACGCTCGCGGCGCAGGCGTTCGTCGAGGCCGGGCAGCTGACCGCCATGCCGCCACCACAGACGCCGTTGGAGCAGACCTCTTGCGCGTTGCACGCGAGCCCATCACTGCACGCCTGCAGGTTGCAGTCGGAGTCGGCGCAGTCCTTCCGCCCGTCGCCATCGTTGTCGACGTCGTCGGCGCAGAGGCCGGTCTCGCTCGTGGCGTTGGCGCAGGCGCCCTGCTGGGTGCAGGTGCCTCCGTTGGCGCACGGCTTTCCGACGCACTCGTCGTCGGCGCAGTCACGGGTGCCGTCCTGGTCTTCGTCGAGGCCATCGGCGCAGCTCGTCTCGGTACAGCGGCCCGAGCCCGCGCAGATGGAGCCCACCGCCTTGCACTGCTTGCCGGTGCACGTCGGGTCTCCACAGTCGAAGAAGTCGTTGCAGTCGTTGTCTTTGCCGTCGGTGCAGCTCTCGGCGAGGCCGGGCCTGCGCTGCGGGTCGCGGTCGTCACAGTCCTTGTCTGCGGGCGAGCCATCATTGTCGACGTCGATGCTCATCGACGGGGCGCGCTTCACCGTCACCTTCACGTCGCGCAGGCTCGTCGCGGGGAACGTCTCGGTGATGCTCTCCGAGGCCTCGGCCGGCACCGACCGCATGGTGCAGTCGACGTCGCTGAAGCCGATGGCCTGCAGCGCGACCGTCTCGGGCAGGTCGTCACGGAAGATGGCGGCCGAGAGCACCATGCGGCCCTGCGTGCGGGCGCCACCGCTCGTCGTGAGCAACATGCCGCCCGTGTCACGCACCTCGAGCGCGACGCACGTCGACTTGATGCCGTCTTCGAGGGCGATGGCGACACGCAGCGCGGAGCCGGCCACAGGCGGCGTGCTGCAGGACAAGACGCTGGCGACGATGGCGGGGACGAGCAGCTTCACCTGACGCATGGGCGGCACGTTCCCTCAGGCCGCGCACGAGTGCCAGCACCCCCGTGCGTCGTTTCAACGGCACTTCACGGCGGGCAGCATCACGATGGGCACCGGCTCGACCTTCGGGTCGTAGTCGAGCACCGCGGTGCAGCTCGGCGTCGTCGACGGGTCGGTGGTGTCGGCGAAGCAGTAGCGGCCGGGTGGCAGCGCGGCGCGGAAGGCGCCCTCGTCAGAGGTGACGACGCTGGCGACCTCGGGGCCCGAGATGGTGCCGCCGGCGTGAATCGAGAACCGGGCCGAAGCGACGGGGCTGGTGGCGAGCGCCATCACGAACGTGCCGCCACACGACTGCGCGCGCCGGCGAACGAGCCCTTCGACCTCGGCGGTGGTGGAGCGCTGGGCGGCCTCATCGGTGACGCACGCGGCGAACAGCAGCAACCCGAGGGCCCTCATGCCGACTTCCCTCGCAGCACGCGGTTCTCTCCGACCCGCAGCGTCACCTTGCGCGCGTCGAACGACTCCGCGAGCGGAATGAGGAACTTCCGCGACAGGCCGGTGAGCTCCTTGAACTGCTGCGTCGAGATGGAGCCGTGCTCGGCGAGAAACGCGATGAGCTTCTGCTCCAGCGTGGCGATGGCCTGGGCGTCGAAGAAGAGCTCGCCTGCGCGCACCACCAGGCCCTGCGCGGCGAGCGTGTTCAAGACCTCGAGGAGTCGCGGCTCCGGCGTGCGCAGCCGTGAGGCGAGGTCGGTCACGATGGGCGGCTGGAGCGCGGCGGCCGAGAGCGTCTTCAGCACCTCGACGCGCAGCGTGTTCGCGGCCTCGGTGAAGGTGCGCCCGCGACCGGGAAGCCTCAGCAGCTCCTTGTCGGCCTCGACGGACTTCGCTTCGAGCAACGTCGCGAGCACCCGGCTGAACGTCTTCTCGTGTGGAACGCCGAGGCGCTGGCGCAGCTCTTCCCTCGGCACGCCGTCGGCTTCGGGCCGCTCGTGATGAAAGCGGTCGAGCGAGGCCAGCACGCGCTGCTGCAGCGCCGAGACGACGGCGCCCGAGAGGAACCGGCGCGCCTCTTTGTCCACGAGCACGAGGCGGCCTCGCGCGGCGCCGACCTCGAGCGCCTTGTTCAGCTCCTTCAGGGCAGCGGACGCACGGGCGAACAACTCCTTCTCGGTGAGGCCCTGGTAGCCGGCCTGCGTGGTGAGCCACGAGAGCCGCGCGTCGAGGTCGGCGGTCGAGAACTCCGAGAGCGCGGTCGCGGCGCCTTTTCTTCGACGGGGCGGGTCCAGCGCGAGCACCCGGCCACCACCAAGCGTCGCGCCGCGGCCTGCGATGGCCTTCGTGCCGCGAAGAATGACGCGCAGCTGCGGCATGGCGGCGACTGGCTGGGCGAGGCGCAGCTGCGCGAAGCACGACTCTCCCGGCCGCAGCGCGTCGACGTCGAGCAGCTTCACGACGGCCTCGACCTGCTCGGTGCCCACGGTGACGAGCTGCCGAGAACGTCGAGGGAGCGGCGACTCCACCGACGCCAGCAACGAGAGCTCGACATCCAACACGCGCGCAGCGGTGAGCTCGGCGGCCCGCACCAACGCCATGCCGCGCCGCACGTCGTTCGTCTCGACGCCGACGAGGTTCACCGCGACGCGTTCACCGGCCACCGCGCGCTCGACGGCCTTGCCGTGTTGCTGCAGCCCACGAAGCCGGAGCGGACCCTGGAGCCCCGGCTCGAGCGACACCTCGTCCGCGAGCGTCAGCTTGCCCGACAGCAGCGTGCCGGTGACGACGCAGCCGAAGCCCTTGATGGTGAACGCGCGGTCGACGGGAAGGAACAGCGGCCCATCGGCGGTGCGGGCTGCACCTTCGGCTTCGAGCGCCGTCACCTGCTTCGCAATCTCGGCCTTCAGCGTGTCGAGACCGTCACCCGACCTCGCGCTCACCGGCACGAGCGGAGCGCCCTCGAGAAAGGTGCCCGTCGTCAAACTGCGCAGCTCGGCCTCGAGCAGCTCGAGCCAGCCGTCACCGAGCCCCGGCAGCAGGTCGGCCTTCGTCACCACCAGCACGCCGCGACGCACACCCAGCAGCGAGCAGATGTCGACGTGCTCTCGCGTCTGCGGCATCACGCCTTCGTCGGCTGCCACCACCAGCAGCGCGAGGTCGATGCCTCCAGCGCCAGCCGTCATGGCCTTCACGAAGCGCTCGTGGCCCGGCACGTCGACGACGCCGAGCCGCTTCCCGCCCGGCAGGTCGAGGTGCGCGAAGCCCAGCTCGAGGGTGATGCCGCGCTTCTTCTCTTCGGGCAGGCGATCGGTGTCGATGCCCGTCAGCGCCTTCACCAGCGAGGTCTTGCCGTGGTCGACGTGACCGGCGGTACCGACGATCACCTCACACTCCGAGCACGACGTCGTCGCCGCCCGCGCCGTCGTCACCGCCGCTGCGCGACTTCTTCGCCTTCGCGGCCTTCACGGGCTTCTGCGTCTCGAAGCGCTCGTCTTCGACGACGGCCTGATAGTCCCAGGGGAAGACGAAGAAGGTGTCGGTCGAGAACGCGGTGAAGTCAGGGCTCGCGCCCTTCGGCCGGGTGACGAGCGCGGCGGTCTTCACCTTCGTGGCGCCGGCAGACTTCGCCAGCCGGGTGGCCATCTCGAGGCTGTCGCCCGACGAGCAGATGTCGTCGACGATGAGCACGCGTTTCCCCGACAGCTCCTTCGGCATGTCGTCCGAGAGGCCGGCGGGCAGGCGAGTCTCACTGTCTCGGCTGCGGCGGGTGAGGCGCACGGGGAAGAACTCGACCTTGAGCGCGCTCGCGACGGCGCCTCCGACGAAGACGCCCCCGTGCGCGATGCCGACGACGGCCTCGGCCTTGAAGCCGAGCGCCTTGCGGGCGAGGGCCTGCACCTCACGGTCGAACTCGGCCCACGAGAGTTCCTTCGCGGCATGGCGCGAGAACGAGCGGTCACCCATCACGGCCTGCGAGGCGAACGGCATTCCACCGGCGGCGCCGAAGACGTCGGCCTCGGCGCTCGAGGGCGCGGCGGCGCGCTGCTTCTTCACCACGACCTTCTTCTTCGTCACCTTCGACTCCTTCACCCGCGACATCACGTCCTCCCCACTCACGGCGCGCACGAATCGACGTTCACCAGGCCGCGCATCGTCGTGATGCGCATGCCACCGACGCGACAGCTCGTCGTCGCCGGGCAGGTGGACGTCGCGGTGCACGCCTCGAAACACATGCTGCCCGAGCCGGTCGACGGGCTCTGCAACGCACCACACACGCCGCTAGCGCACTCGGTGTCACCGAAGCACGTCTGGCCGGCCTGCTTGAGCCCGATGCCCTTCGACTGGCAGCGCAGTGAGACGGCGTTGGCACCGGCGGGCTCGACCATCGGAGCGCACACGACGCCGCCATCACCATCACAGCTCGCGTTCGTCACGCAGCTGCGACCCGAACAGAACGAGCGCTGGAGCAATCGGTCGTCAGCGGTGTTCGCGAGCCCATCGAAGCCGCGCGAGGCGAGCACCGAGACGGGCAGACAGTCGAGCGAGTCGATGACGCCGCCGTCGACGGGGCCCGAACAGTCTTGCGAGCGGGTGCAGGGGTCAGCGCAGACGCCGACGCGTCGCGAGCCACGGGAGTCATCGAGCTGACAGAAGCCGCTGCGGCACTGCACCGACGACGAACACGCTTCCCCGCTGCGCAGCTGGCCAGAGGGAGGAGCACAGGTCGCGCCCAGCTTCGGCTCCGTCGTGCTCGAGACGAGGCGCACGCGACACGTCACGCCTGCGTCGTAGCTCGCGCACTGCGCCTCGGAGTCGCACGCGGGCCGGCAGCCCTTCACCGTGCCGCTGGTACCGAACGCCGTGGTGAAGGGGAACGTGCCGTCGCAGATGCCGGTGCGGCCCCCCACCGTGCAGTCCGAGTCCTGGTCGCAGGCCGCGTAGCAGAAGTAGTTGGGCGAGCTGAGCGCGAGCGGGTCACCACGGCAGGCGCCGCTGCGACACTGCACATCGGCCGGAATCACGCCGGCGTCGGGCAGCACCCGCGGCGCACAGGGCGAGAGGCCGGGCAGCGCGCCGACGTTGAACTGGCAGATGTTCGAGATGTCGTTCGTCGAGCTCGGGTCGTCGTACGGCTGACACGAGAGGTTCGCGGGGCACTGGCTGTCGCGCAGGCACGAGGTGGCGAAGCCGGTGTCAGGCAGGCAGAGGCCGTAGCGGCGGCCGTTGAAGTCTCCGGGGAAGCTGACGCACTTCTCGCTGCCGACGCAGCCGCCCGAGATGAGCGGGTTGCAGTAGGTGCGGCACAACGCCGTCGACGCGGTCTCGGGCACGCACTGCAGGTTCGGCTGGCAGTTGCTGCCGCCCATGTCGTTGCGCTGACAGAGCTCGCGCGGGCCACGCAGGCCCACCTGGTTGCGGAAGCAGACGCCGATGGGGCCCTGCGACTCGAAGACGAGTGAGCTCGAGCTCGCGTAGGTGAGGCGGAAGCAGATCTCTCCCATCTCGCACATCGGCTGGTACAGGTTGCACGAGGGCAGGCAGACCGGCATCTGGTTGAGCGTCACGCACGAGAGGTTCGCGCCACACGCGGTGCCCGTCGGGCAGGGCTCACCCTTCTTCGCGCCGACACAGACGGTGCCGCTGCAGGTGAGGCCGTTCGGACAATCGTCGTTCGACAGACAGTGCACGCACGCGCCCGAGGGGTCGCAGCGCGCCGGACCGGGCACGGTGCACTCGGCGTCGGTGCGGCAGGCCTGGCAGGTGTTGCGCTGTGGGTCGCACGCGGGGCGGTCGCGCGGGCAGTCGGCGTTCGTCGAGCACTCGACGCAGGTGTACGTGTCGCCGAGGCAGCGGCCGGTGGGGCAGTCAGCGTCTTTGGTGCAGCCGGTGAACCCGCAGCGGCCCTTCGTGCACCGTTCGCCCAGGCTGCACTCGAAGTCGCTGCCGCAGGGCACGTCGGGGTTGCAGAAACCGGCGCGGCACACCGCCGATGTGAACCCGAGGTCGCGGCACGACTCGGGCTTCGTGCAGGCAATCGGAACGCCCGCGTCGACCTCCATCATCGGCTGGCCGGCATCGACGACCTGCATCGGCGCCGGGCAGGCGCAGAGAGCGACGACGCTGAGCAGCAGGAGCCGGAGTGTCACGGGACGCAGCAGCATACTCAGCCCGGGCTCGTCGTCAGCCTGCGAAGTGCAGCAGCGCGGCCTCCATCACCTCGGCGCAGCGCAGGAGCTCCTTTGTGGGCACGTGCTCGCCGGTCTGATGCGCGACGGTGATGTCGCCGGGCCCGAAAACGACTGGCACGGCGCCGAGCGCGGCGAGCTGCGGGCCTTCGGTGCCGAACGAGACGGTGTCGGCGGCCTTCCCGGTCTGGCTGGTGATGAAGGTGACGAGGTCAGCTGCGGGGTCGGTGGCGAAGCCTCGGTCGAGCCGCAGCGGCTTCACGGTCATCGAGAACGACGGCTCTTCCGCGACGCATTGGAGGCGAATTCGCTCGAGCGCGTCGAGCACCACGTTCACGTCCTGCCCGGGCAGCGGCCGCCACTCGAGCATGAAGCGCACGAGCCCGGGGATGACGTTCTTGGCCTTGCCGCCGTTGAGGATGCCGACGTTGAGCGTGCCGAACGGAGGCTCGAAGGCCGCGTCGGTCGTCTCGCGCAGCGTCGTCTTGCTGAACGCCTCGAGCTTCGTGAGCAGGCGGGAGGCGCGGAAGACGGCCGAGGCTCCGGTGTCGGGGTAGGCGGAGTGGCCTTCTTTCCCGTGCACGTCGATCTCAGCGAGGCAGTAGCCCTTGTTCGCGCGAATCGGGCGCAGCGAGGTGGGCTCTCCGACCATCGCGCGCTTCGCTTTTCCCAGGCCGGCGGCGACCAGCTTCTTGGCGCCGACACAGCCGAGCTCTTCGTCGGCTGTGAAGACGAGCATCGCGGGCTTCTTGAGCTTCGCCTTCGCGCGGCCCATGGCCGTGATGGCGCACGAAATGAACGCCTTGGTGTCGCACGCGCCGCGGCCGTAGAGGAAGTCGCCGCGCTCGGTGAGTGAGAGGGCTTCGCTCCAGGCGGAATCGAACGGCACGCAGTCGGAGTGGCCGACGAGGGCGAGCTCAGGAGTTCCTTCACCGGTGAACGCGAGCAGGTTCTGTTTCTCGATGCCCGCGTCGTCGACGTAGCGCTGACGTTCGGTGCGAAGGCCGAGCGCAAGCACCCGGCGCTCGAGCGCATCGATGATGGGCACGTTCGTCTTCATCGACGTGGAGTCGATGGCCACGAGGTCGCGGAGCAGCGAGATCACTTCGGACATGCGAGGGCGTGTAGCACGCGAGGTTCGCGGCTTGTCCATGAGGCGTGGTTCGGCCCGCGAACGGGAAGTTCACGAAGACTGCCGCGCTGGTGAAGGTGCCCTCGGCCATGTTCCTCAATCAAGCGGTTCAGCTCGCAGGATGAGCCGTTCGATGAGCCGTTCGATGGCCAGGCACGGTGCCGCTGTTAGCTTTTGCCGATGCGCAACTGCTTCGCAGTGATGGTGAGCAGTGCCCTCGTCGCCTGTCACCCGATGCGCGCAGCCATCGATCGCGGCGAGCTGGGCAGCGCGTGTCGCATCGCCAACGACTCGCACGTGCCTCAGGACGACCCCGAGCGCGATCGCCTGCACGCCCTGCTCACCGCGCAGCTGGACGTCACGTGGAACATCGAGCGCGTCTCGTTGCTCGACCTGCTGCCGCAAGAGGCGGTGAGCGTCGCGACGGGGCTGGAGCAACTGCAGAACACGGCCTTCTACCGCTTCAGCTTCGAGGCCAGGGACCTGCCCCCGAACTCCGCGCTGGTGCTGACGCGCCCCGAACTCGAGTCACCGCTGCATGCCGAGGTGCTGCACGTGTTCACCGCACCAACGGCGTCGCGCGGCCTCGACGACGTGCGCGACCTGCTCCGCGCTCCGTGGCCTCCCACGTACGAGACGGTGCCCGCCCAGAGCCTTCCCCGCGAGTACGCCGAAGAGGAAGCGCCCGGGAAATGGGTGTACCGAGGCAACGTCGACCCCGCGCAGCTCACCCTCGCCATGATGACCGCAGGGCTGAGCACCATCTTCCTCGGTTCCGACCTGGGCCGCGAAGCGCAGTGGGTGCCGCTGTCGCCCCGCGAGAAGGCGCTCTGGAGCCAGCAGGCCGCCTCCCGACGCAAGGCGTTCGAGCGAGAAGAGGCCGCGCGCCTGGCCGAGGGCCGCAAGGTCGTCGAGGCCGTGTTCGCGCGAAACCAGGCAGCGAAGACGCGCTTCGAGCAACAGCTCGCAGCCCACCAGACGCTCACCGACGCCCTGGCGAAGCTCGTCCAGGCAGCGCCCTGCTCCGATGACGGCTACCGCTTCCGGCTCGAACCGGGTCGACCGTGCTCCTTCTTCGCCAGCACCTGGGACCGCGGGCCGCCGCTCGTTCAAACCGTGAAGGGCAAGGCCGCGCTCGAGCTTCAGGGCGAGCTGCTGCTCGACGACTGCGGCTGGCTCGTCAGAGAGCAGCTGCCCGTCGTGGGTGACGAGACCATCGGGCCCCTCTCGCACCGCCTCTTCTCGAACGGCCCGCGCCGCATGCGGCTCGTTCGACGCGACTGGCACGACTGAGGCGACGCTTCAGCGGAAGATGGACACGCTCGCGCCCGCGCCGACGACGACGGCCTGGTCGTCTGGCAGCACCGTGAAGTCGACGTTCGAGAAGGCCTGCGCGGCGACCTGCTCACTGGTGAACCGATTGCCCTGCAGCGTCGACAGCACGGTGCCCGTGCTGGAGTGGCTGCTCACGACGCGGAACACGCCGTTGAAGTCGTACTTCGCCTTCCACACCGCGCCCGACGGCAGCGGCAGCGTCACGGCAGACCAGCTCGACGCCTGGAAGCGCACCTCGAGGCCGGTCGCGGTCTGCTCGAGGTTGGCGAGGCTTCCGTTCGGCGAAGCGCGCAGCAGCGTCACCTGTGGCGGGAGCGAGCTCACCACCGCCGTCGTCCAGCTGCTGGTGCCCTTCGTGGCGAGCTGCAGCGTCGAGCCTGAGAGCCACGCGATGCGCTTCGTCGTCGGCGTCGACACGTTCCACACCGCGGTGGGCGGCGACGACAGCCCGCAGCAATCTTCGTTGTCGTGCATCAGGCGCCACGGCAGCGACGACGACACGCTCTGCGACACCACCACGATGCCCGTCTCGGTCGAGTCCACCAGCGCGGGGTTGCTGCGCGTCGAGACCGAGCACGAGGTCGAGCCACACGTCCACACGAGGTACTCGCGGTTCGTCATGCCGCCCACCACCGGCGAGCGCGGCAGCCCGAAGGTGAAGATGCCCGAGCTCATCGAGAGCGAGAGGTCGAGCAGGCCCTGACCATCGACCGCTGACTGGTAGCCGGTGCCCGTCGGTGCCTGCACGGCGCTCGTGCGCGTGAACGAGTGCACGAAGGTGCGCGTGGGAGAACCGACGGTCGAGGGGTCGGGCTTCTGGAAGACGAGGAAGCCCTCGCGCGTGGTGATGTTCTCTCGCGAGCCCACCGCGAACTTCGTCGTCGAGGCCGTGAGCGTCGTGGTGGACCAGACGCAGCTTCCGGTCGCGCAGACGCCCTTGCACAGACTCTCGCCCGGAGCGCAGCCCTGACCGCACACGCCCGAGCGACACACCGGCGCCCAGGTGCCCGTCGTCGAGCCGGCGGTCTCTGCCGCGCACGTCTGGCAGCCCGCGCCACACCGCAGCGGGTCGGAGTCGGGAACGCACTGCTCACTGCAGAGGTTCGTCGTCGCCACGCACGTCAACGGCACGCAGGCGAGCTGGTTGGCGCCACCACACGTCGTCGTGGCCGCTCCGGCGGGGCAGGTCGCGCAGGTGCCACCACAGGCGCGGGAGCCGGGGCTGCACGCCGTCGCGATGCACCGGTTCTGGGTGTCGCAAGCGGTGGCCGTAGCGTTCGCGGGACACGAGGTGCACGCGCCGCCGCAGACGCGCTGGCCGGGTGCGCACGTCTCGGCCACGCACACCGAGCCGTTGCAGGTCGTCGTCGCCACGCCAGCCGTCGGGCAGACCACGCACGCGCCAGCGCACGACCGCCGGCCGGCGTCGCAGACACACTGACCGGTCTGGAAGTCGCAGCTCGCGTTCGCACCGCACGGGACTCCGCCGCGACAGTCGGGTGCCGTTCCGCCACCGACGTTCGCCGTTCCGCCACCGTTGGTCGTTCCACCGCCGACGTTGGTCGTTCCACCGCCGACGTTCGTCGTTCCACCGCCGACGTTCGACGTTCCGCCGCCGACGTTGCTCGTTCCGCCACCGACGTTCGACG
>JBEOKA010000083.1:0-3867 GCA_040275325.1 Myxococcaceae bacterium
GAAGGCGCGGCAGCAGCGGCAGCCGCGGCGGGGGCGGGCGCGACGCGGTCGGCGATGCGCTGGGCGGCGTCGGCAGCCTTCGCGGCAGCCTCGGCGGCCTTCTCGGCGGCGATGGCGGCGCGTTCAGCGGCGGACTTTTCAGCGACGGCCGCATCGGCCTGGGTGAGCAGCACAGCAACGAGGAGCGACGTCATCATGGTGGTTCTCCCTGCGAGAGTCGCCACGCGCCTACCAACCCGACATCTGTTGCGGCCACCCTTTTCCGCTGAATTGCGTCGGAAGGAACGCTGGGGACCCATGCAGTGCAAAGTGGCCAACCCCAGTCAGCAGAGGTAAGTGGGAAGCGATGGCGGCGGCGAAGTGGGTTCTCATCGGGTTGTGCACGCTTCTGGGCCTGGGGGCGCTCGCGTTCGGTGTGCTCGCTGCGATGAACCTGCCAGCTGCTGGCCCGAGCTCGCCCGTCACCGTGTCGCCAGTGGCCCTGCGCCCGTTCCCCTCGATTGGGGCCGCGACGCCGACGCCTCCGACCCCTCCGTCACCCGTGCCCGCTGAGGCCGATGCAGGCACCCCGGCGCCTGCGCCCGTCGTCGTCGATGCCGGCCAACCGGCTGCTCCCGCCGCGAAGCCCGATGCTGGCGCTGCGCCCGTGCAGCCTCCGCCGCCTGCTGCGAAGCCCGACGCTGGAGCCCCCGTCGCGCCCCGCCCGCCGCCGCCACCTCCGCAGCCCGTTGGAGAAGGCCTGCTGAACCTGCGCGCGACCGACACGGCCGACGTCTTCGTCGACGGCAAGAAGGTGGGCGGCTCGCCCGTCGAGGGCCTCAAGGTTCGCGCTGGTGCGCACAAGGTTCGGTTCGATTGTTACGACGCCGCCGGCAACACGATTCCCGGCGCGGCGAAGAGCGTCACCGTGCCCGCCGATGGTGAAGAGTCGCTCGAGTACACCTGCCCGGCCGCCGAGTAGGCGCCGTCACTTCGGCAGCGGCACGACCTGCACCTTCGCTGGCCCCACCATCAACTCGCCCAGGCCTTCGAAGCGCCTCGGGGTCTCGGGCATCGCCAACGCGCCGAGCACCACGCCCTTGTCGTCGAGCGCGTAGAGACACACCGACGCGGTGATGCCCTGCGGCACGAAGAACTCGACGAGGAACGACCCCGGCTCGCCGAGCGTCTGCTCACCAAAGCGCTTCGGAGCCGTCGGCACGGGAACACACGGCTCCTCCTGCATCACCACCACGTGCTTCGCCGCGCCCTTCACCGTCGTCGACCACAGCCCGGTGATCTCGACCTCGGCGTCGGGCCTTTGCGCAACGGCGGCGGCCGAGAGCGGCGACTCGGGCAGCTTCGGCTCCACCTTCGCGGGCTCGACCTTCGGCTCGACGACGAGAGGCTTCGGCTCTTCCTTCTTCGGGCAGGCACACAACAGACAGGCGGCGGCGAGCGCGGGGAGTCGCATGCTCCGCCAGTTAGCACTCACCCCTTTGCGGCTTCGAGCGCCTTCGTGATGACTTCATCGACCGGTGGGTGGTCGCCAGCCATCGCCGACGCGTAGCCGTAGACGACCTCACCACCACGTTTCACCACCAGCACGCCGCCCTGCTGTACGGGGTCTCCCTGCGTGCGTCCTTGTCGGAAGCCGGCCTGCATCGAGCGCATGGCGTACTTGAAGACCGCGCCGTCGAGCACCGACAGCCACCCACGCTTGAAGCCGAGGTGCGCGTACGTCTGCCGCTTCGGGTCGGTCCACACGGGCAGCTCGGGCAGCTGCATGAACTGTTGAAAGTCCTTCGCCATCATCGGGGTGCCGTTGCCGATGAAGAAGAGCTTCACCCCGGCGCGCTTCAGCTCGTCTGCTCGTGACCGGAACCCGGCCACCTGCTCGCGGCAGAACATTCAGCCAAAGTGCCGCAGCCAGACGAGCACCGCGGGGCCTTCGCTCCATGCCGAGCCCACGGTCACGCTCGCGCCGTCGACGGTCAGCACGGTGAGTGGGGCAAGTCCGGTCGTGTCGGGTGTCATCGGCGACTCGTTCAATAATGCACCCCACCTGCAGCGCTATGGATTCGTCAGAGCGCTGACGCGTCGGCGTTCCAACCCGCGAATGATCCGATTCGATCAGCTTCGCGCGCGCTGGCCTGCACGTTGCTCTGAGAGGGGGCGTGAGCAACGAGGGCACCATGGGACGGGACGGACGGGCGGGGGAGCCTCGGAAGCGCGTGAGCCGGGCCGAAGTCGCAGAGCGTTCGATGACGAAGCTCAAGGCCGAGCTCGACCGGCTGAAGAAGGAGAACGAGCGGCTGGCGGCGCTGGCGTACCGCGACGCGCTGACGGGTTTGCGCAACCGTCGCTACTTCTCGGAGCGGCTTGGCGAAGAGCTCTGCCGCCTGCGTCGCGCGCGCACGCGTGGGCTGTCGGTCATCTGCATCGACGTGAACGACTTCAAGAAGGTGAACGACACGATGGGCCACGCGGCTGGAGACGCGGCGCTGGTGGCGGTGGGCCGCTTGCTCGAGTCACTCACGCGCACGTCTGACCTCGTGTGCCGCGTCGGTGGAGACGAGTTCGTGGTGTTGCTGCCCGACACCGATGAGCAGCAGGTCGAGACGGTGCTCAGCCGCATTCGCGCTCATCTGCCGGCGCTCGAAGCGGTGGGGCTTGGCCAGCGAGGCCTGAGCCTGGGCAGCGCGACGTACGAGAAGGGTGACGACGAGCTTCGGCTGCTCACCCGCGCCGACGAAGAAATGTACGAGGACAAACGCAGCGGTGGAGCGCACTCCATGGAGGACGCGGTGGTGACGTACGCGAACGCTGCCTGACGAGACTGGTCGGTTCATCCACTCCTGGGAGGGAGGTGGGCGAGGCCGACAGAGGGACCGGGGCCTGGGGGATGACTCCAGGATGCCGGGGGAGACGGTAGGACGTGATGGGCTGACGCGACCTTTCGCGAGGCGCATCACGGTGGGGAGGAGCGGGGCGGGCAGCTGGGAGGGCTGCTCGCCCCCTTTTTTTTCGTGGCGCGCGGGCGGGCTGGGCGGCAAGCGCGGCGCGTGACCTTCGACGAGCCAGCGAGGCCGTTCCCCACGAGCCAGTGTCACGCGTGCGCGCATCGGCGTGACGTGAAGACGCCGCGGTCGTGGTTCCTGCGGTGCGCGGTGCTCGAGTCGAAGTACCCGCCGCAGCCGGTGCGCGCGTGTCCGGCGTTCGAGCGCGCGAGCGGAAACCCGCACGCCTGAGGTGCTGTCAGTTCGGCACCTCTTCGCAGGGAGCAGACGACATGGCGGGTGGAATGGACCTGGGCTCGGGCGGCGGCCGGGGCAAGAAGCGCTCGCTCGATGCGGCGCTGAACCTCGTGCCCTTCATCGACCTGATGGCGGTGACGGTGGTGTTCCTCATCATGACGGCGGTGTGGACCCAGCTGGGGCGCGTCAAGGCGGCGTCGGCATCGCACGGGCCGTGTGACGGGTGTGCCGCGCCGGCGCCGCAGCTGCAGGTGAGGCTGACGGCGTCGGCGGTCACCGTCTCGCTCGAGAGCGCGCAGCTGTTCACGGCGCCAATGGGCCGAACGAGCTCGGGGCGTGTCGACGTGAAGGCGCTGCGCGCGTTCCTCGAGGCGTGGAAGGCTCAGAACGAGCAGGCCATCAGCGTGAAGTTGACGCCCGATGACGACGTGCCCGCCCAGGACGTGGTGCAGCTGCTGGACGTGTTGATGGGCGCAGGCCTGCCGGACGTGTCGGTCGAGTGAGCCAGAGGAGCGCTGCGATGACTGCCGAACCATGCCGCGGCGAGGTTGGCTCGCGACGGCGGAGTCGAACTGGGAAAGCGTGAGACGAAGCCCAAAGCGAGCCAGAGGAGCGGCGGCTCCAACAGGAA
>JBEOKA010000084.1:0-13555 GCA_040275325.1 Myxococcaceae bacterium
AACACCATCGCCTTTCGAGGCGGCGGGCCCGATGGCAGCACGAGGGTCTGGCGAGACGGGTCGGGCGCTCCGACGACGACCGGTTCAGGAGCGAAGGCCGAGCGGGCCTCGAAGGTGAGCTGACACCGGCCGCACTGCACGCGCGCATCGGGTTGCTCGAGCTCGCGGGCTGGCCAGTCCCACACGTTCTCGCAGCGCGCGCAGTGCAGCCGGCGAACGACCTCGAGCTGCGGCGTCGCACGGCCCTCGGTTGGGGTCAGGGCGCACCGCGCGCAGTGGGTGGGCAGCCGCTCCGTGGGCGTCGCGTCGTCGACCACCACCACTTGAAGGCACTCGGGGCACCGCAGCCGCACCCCAGGACGATAGCCGACGTGGTGAGCCCACCCCACTCGAGTTGACCACTCCCGTGCACACTCGGGATCAAGGCGCTTTCCATTCCTGTCCACAGGGCGCCTGCGGCGAAGCCCGGCACTGGCGTTGCTGTGTGACCCTCCGTGGCCTCCTCGACCGAGAACCCGATTCCGACCGACACCTTCCTGCTGCCTGGCCAGGCCTTCACCATCGGG
The DNA here is from genome assembly GCA_040275325.1 of Myxococcaceae bacterium. Taxonomy (GTDB): domain Bacteria; phylum Myxococcota; class Myxococcia; order Myxococcales; family Myxococcaceae; genus Xiheimicrobium. The sequence goes on from JBEOKA010000084.1 coordinate 567, forward strand.
CTGCCGTGGGAGCGCGCGACGCTGCCGAAGCACGGCCTTCCTCCCGCTCCGCCGAAGGCCGCGAAGGGCTCGGTGCTCGATCAGGAAGACGAGCTCGACGGCGACCCGTGCACGGGCTGGGAGATCGGCCGCTGTGAGGTGATTCGGCGGCTCACGCCCGGCTCTGCGCGTCGGCTGCTCGCCCTTCGTCACGCCGCGCTCGATGAAGACGCGCAGGTGGTCGACGTGCGGCTGCTCGACGTCGCCGAAGCCGACGCGCCGACCATCGAGGCGTGGGCGTCGGAGGCGGCACGGCTCTCACACCCGAACCTCGCGCGCATCTTCGAGCTCGAGCGCACCGACGAAGGGCTCTTCTGGGTCTCGGAGCGGGTCTCGGGCGCGACGTTGCTCGAGCTCTCCGACGCGTGCCGACAGCGCGGCAGCGGGCTGCCCGTCGGCTTCGTGCTCGCGGCGATTCACGACGCTGCGCTCGCGCTCGGTGAGGTGCACTCGCGCACGGCCCACGGGCTCATCAGCGATCAAGCCGTCGCCGTCGGGTTCGATGGCATCACGCGACTGCTCGACGCGGGGCTCTTCAACGTGCTCGCGAAGCGTCGCTCGTGGGCCGAGGTGATCGAGGTCACCGGCCCGTACCTCGCGCCCGAGCAGGTGCTCGGTGGCCGCCTGCCCGACCCGAAAGCCGACGTGTACTCGCTGGGGCTGCTGCTCTTCGAGTTGCTGTCAGGCCAGACGCTGCGTCGCGGCCGCTTCGATGATCGCCTCAAGCAGCTCGAGCGTGGTGCGCTGGCACCGATCTCGAGCCTCAACCGCATGGTCGACAAGTCACTCGACGCGGTGTTGGAGCGCGCGCTCTCGGTCGACCGCGCGGTGCGCTTCACCAACGGCGCCGAGTTCGCGCAGGCGCTGAAGAAGGCCGCATCGTCCTTCATGTGGAAGCAGGAGGCGCGTGCCCGGTTCGTCTGCGAGGCCTTCGAGACGCGGCGTCGTCGAGAGCTCGCGCTCACCGCCCACCTCGCGCCGAAGAAGCGCCGCACCGCGCCGGTGATGCCCGCCATCGTCGTCGCAGCGCCGCAGGGCTCCGTTGCTGAGCCACGTCGCGAGCCTCCCTTTCCGCTCCCGCGCCCCGTGGTGGCTGAGTCGAAGAAGAAGCGCGCACGCACGAAGGTGGATCCATCGCGCTGGCCGATCGCTGCCGCCTGCGGGCTCTTCGTCGGCGCGCTGCTCAGCCAGCACCAGTGGACTCGCGCGCCCGCCCGTCAGCTGAGCGCTCCCACCCGCACCGTGAAGCTCGAAGCGCCGCCTGCGCCGATCGATGGAGAGATGACGCACGAGGCGGTCACGCTCGCCTCCATCGGGCCGCTCGTCGTCGTGCCCACGCCCGCTCCCGAGAAGAAGGTGCGCCCGAAGGTGAAGCGGCTCGCGAAGGGTGGCGATGCGCCGGTGCCTCCGTGGTTGGTGGGAAAACGCCGCCGCTGACGTGACCGCGCGCAACCCACCAAACCGCTAGACGTTCCCCCCGCAACGGGCCAAAGACCCGCCGCATGTCGCCCGTCGTCATCATCGCCATCGTCGTCGCGGTCATCATCGTCGTCGCCGTCATCGCCTCGCGGCAGGCGGCCATGTCGGGAGGCGCGCCGAAGTCGCTCGCCTCGACGTGGACCGTCACCGAGGTGGTGAAGGAGACGCCCACCACCGTCAGCTTCGGCGTCGACGCCACCCTCGACTTCCAGCCCGGCCAGTTCGTGCTGGTGCGCCCCAACGCCTCGCTGCCGTGGCGCGCGTACTCGTTCAGCCGCGCTCCGGGCCAGCCGCTGCGCCTCACCGTGAAGAAGGTCGAAGGCGGCAAGGTGTCGACGCACCTCACCTCGACGTTGGCAGTCGGCGATCGCCTCGAGGTCAAAGGCCCGTACGGCCAGTTCCTGATCCCCGCCATCGTGACGCGCGGCCTCTTCATCGCCGGCGGCAGCGGCATCACGCCGTTCCTCTCGTGGCTTCAGGCCCTCGACGCGCGCGCCTGGCCGTTCCCCGTCACGCTCATCGTCGGCAACCGCAACGCGCAGGAGCAGATCCTCAAAGCCGAGCTCGACGCCTTCGAGAAGAAGTCGAACGGAAAGCTGACCTGCGTTCACGTCACCGACGACGTGCAGGGCCCGCTCACGAAGGAGCTGCTCGGCACGTTGCTCGCGAAGGTCGACGCGCCCTCGTTCGTCGCCATGTGCGGCCCCGAGCCGATGATGAACAACGCGAAAGAGGTCGCGCTCGCGAAGTTCCCCGGCGTCACGGTGCTCGAAGAGAAGTTCTCGGCCAGCGCTGACAGCGTCGGTGATGGGCCGACCGAGCAGCTCGAGCTCGTGCAGGACGGCAAGGTGAAGCCCTTCGACGTGAAGCCCGGAGAGCACGTGCTCGCGGCCGCGCGTCGCGCCGGGTTCGATCTGCCGTCAGGCTGCGAGATGGGCGCGTGTGGCGCCTGCCGCGTGAAGCTCGTCGAGGGTGACATCGGCATTCCCGACGACGCGTGCCTGTCTGACGCCGAGAAGAGCCAGGGCTATCGGCTCATCTGTGTCGGCAAGGCGAAGGGCAGAGCGCGGTTCGAGTCGGCGCCCTGAAGTCGCTCCAGCACCCGTCGTTTCAGCGCGTCGACCTCGAGCGAGAGCGGCTTCTTCTCGATCGCTGCGCCCGTTCGTTGGTCGACGTACCTCGCCTCGAGTGAGCGCTGCTTCGCCGTCGCGCGCGTCACGTCGAACACGCCTTGTGACAGCCCCGTCAGCACGAACCGATCGCCGCGCGCCTCGAGGAAGACGATGAGCTCGCTGCCTGGCTCGAGCCTCGGCACGCCGTCGATGCGCTGGCCCACGCGGCCGACCACGCCTCCAGGGAGGAAGACCGTCATCGTCTGCTTCACGCCGCCCTTCCACCCATCGAGAACGGAGAGGGTCACCTCGGTCACGATGCGCGCGCCATCGCCGGTCCACTGCGCCTGGGCCTGCTCCACCCGAACGCGGGCGATCGCGTCGGAGGTGTCGATCAGCGCATCGAGCTCGAGCGAGAGCACCGTCGTCGCCTGCGAGGCGGTCGCCAGCAGCAGGGTCGCGAGGGTCGCCAGCCGGCGCCGTCGCACCAGCGTCAGCAAGGCAAGCCCTGCCAACGGCGCGAGGCCAGTCGTCGAGCAGCCCTTGTTCGCCGAGGTGCCCAGTGTCTCGGTGACGGGTCGGATCACACAGTCGTCGGGGCCCGTGTCGGGGGGGTAGGCCGCGCAGAGGAACGAGCGTGTGCCTTCGTCGAGGTTGCGCTTCGAGCGTTCACCCATGGTCGAGCTCACGTTCATCGTCGAGTTGTGCGCGGTGGTGTGGCCCAGCCCGAGGAAGTGGCCGATCTCGTGGGTCGCCGTGTTCTGAATGTCGGTAGCGACGCAGCGCTGGCTGAGGGCTCCGTCGGTGCACACGGGCGAGTCGACGACGGTGAAGGTGTGATCGGCCGCGTTGAACTCGATGTCGGCGTCGAAGATGCGGCCCGTGGTGGCGTCGTACGAGACCGTCGTGGTGCCGAGCAGCGCCGACGATTGATCCCAGCAGTCGTACGTGTTGCCGCAGGCGTTGGCGGCCCAGCAGGGGTTGCCGGCTGGCACCACCTTCGAGCACGTGCGGGTGCGGAAGAGCACGAGGTTCACGTTCGCGCCGCTCGTCACCGCGCCCACCCGTCGGGTCGGCACCTTCGCGCCCTCGGTGAGGTACAGCAGCGAGCACTTCATCGCGTCGTTCCAGTTGGTGAAGGCGCTCGAGACCGCGCCCAGTGATGCCGCGGCGCCCGTCGCGGGGTTGCCCGCGGAGTTCTGCTTGAACTCGATGGCCGGGCCCTCCCACCAGAGACAGGCCGCGTCTTCCTGCGCGCCCGTCATCGTGCGCACGAAGGGTTGGGCGAGCAGCAGCAGCACCAACCCGTTCATCACCGCACCTCGCAGGTCGCCGCGGGCGCGTCGCAGATGCCGATGTCGAACCCGTCGCCGCAGTCGCAGCTGCCGCCCTGGGAGACGTCTTCGAGCACGTCGTCGCCGTCACCGCCGGTCAAGGTGTCGAACCCATCTCCGCCGCTGAGCACGTCGTTGCCTCCGAGCCCCACGAGGGTGTCGTTGCCGTCCATGCCATCGAGCACGTCGTCGCCTGCGCCGCCGGTGAGCGAGTCGCCTGCGCTGCCGCCGGTGATGGCCTCGACGTCGGTGGCGACGTTGTCCTGCTCCGAAGCCGCGCCGTCGTTCGCCGCGCCATCGATGGTGACGGTGAGGGCCGCGCTGCGGGCGCCGTAGTCGACGCGATCGACGCCCGCGCCGCCCGCGAACGTGTCTTGCCCGTTCGAGCTCGAGCCCTCGTCGAACAGGTCGTCGCCCGCACCACCCGAGAGCGTGTCGTTGCCCGCGCCGCCCGTGAGGCGGTTGTCGAGCGCGTTGCCCGTGAGGGTGTCTGCGCCGGTTCCTCCGATGAGCTGCTCGAACTCGTCGACCGAGTCGTTCTCGCCGCTGACGCCGTTGCCCGTCGTTGGCGTGCCAGGCGTACCGAGCACCACGGTCACCGCGGCCGAGCGCTCGGCGTAGGTGAGCACGTCGACGCCGGCGCCACCCACCAGCACGTCGTTGCCGGTGCCTGCCCGCACCACGTCATCACCGGCTTCACCGTCGAGCGTGTCTGCGCCCGTGTTGCCGGTGAGCGTGTCGCCGCCGGGGCCGCCACGCAGAATGCACCCGGTGGTGACCGAGCACGTCAGGACGTCAGCGGCAGCGCCTCCACTCACACCCTCTACATCGGCACGAACGTCGTCGAGCTCACCACTCTCGCCGTCGTTGGCCATCGACCCGACCGTCACGGTGACGGGTTGCGTTCGACCCGTGTAGCGCACGACGTCGGTGCCATCGCCGCCGTTGAGTTGATCGGCGCCGTTCGCCGCGGTGCCTTCGTCGAAGGTGTCATCACCCAGATCGCCGTACGAGACGTCGTCTCCAGCACTGCCGATGAGGGTGTCGTCGTTGTCGCCGCCATGCGAGACATCGTTCGCCGCCCCGCCAGCCAGCGAGTCGTTGCCAGCGCCCCCCTCGAGCGTCACCGAGAGCTGCGCGGGAAGGCCGGGCGAGTAGTAGCTGCCGCGAATCCACACCGGGTGGAAGCCCGAGGCGTTCAGCACGTCGTCTCCACCAGCGCCCGAGAGCGTGAGGCCCTCGACGCCGATGAGGCTCACGTCTTTGTACGAGTCCTGGTTGACGATCACCCACTCGTCGCTGGTGGAGTGCCCCGCCACCATCGAGTCAGCCGCCGCCGTTCCAATGACCTGCACCCCGTCGTTGGTGCCCGCGCCGAGGGTGACGAAGATGCCGCCGTTGGTGGCGCCGACCGCGAAGAAGCCGTTGGTGCCGTCGAGAATCACCGTCTCGTCGGTGGCGCTGCCGGGGTCCTGCACGGTCACGTTGATGCGCTTGGCCGAGGTGGCCGTCGCTGCGCCGCACACCACGCCGTTGACGGTGAGCTGGTTGCTGCCGTCGAGGGTGAGCGTGGCCGTCTCGTTGGCGGCCAGGACGACCGAGACGACGCCGCTCGAGAGGCTGCACGGCTGGGCGAGCGGGAGCCGGCCCGTCGTGCCCACCGCCGTCGCTTCTTCGACCGAGGCCTGCCGGCCGACGCCACACGAGAGCAGGGCGGCGAAGAGCAGGGCGATTTCGAGGTGTCTGAGCATCGCGCCTTCCCCACCCAAACGAAGCGGCGCGGGTCACTTCGGTGGAAGCGACCCGCGCCTGGTGTTTCGTCACGTCTGCTTCAGGGACTCAGTTCTCGCAGTCGGCCGCCGCGTTGGTGGTGGTGCCGCCCGGCAGCAGAATGTCGCTGCCTCCACCGCAGGTGACCGTGTTGGTGCCAGCGCCCGGGTCGATGACGTCGTCGCCCGTGGACGAGTCGATGGTGTCGTTGCCGCCGCCTCCCTCGATGCGGTTGTTGGCCGAGTCGCCCGTCACGTTGTCCGCGCCGCCGCCGCAGATGAGGTTCTCGACGTTGACGATGCTGTCGTCTTCGCTGCCTTCGCCGTTGCCGGTGGTGGCCGTCGAGGTGTTGAGGGTGAGGTCCAGGGTGTTGCTGCGCGAGGCGTAGCTGACCGTGTCTTCACCGCCCTGACCGTCGATGACGTCGTCGCCGTCAGAGGCCGCGCCCATGAGGAACGTGTCGTTGCCGGTTCCGCCGCTCAGGGTGTCGCCGCCAGCGCCGCCGGTGATGACGTTGTCGAAGTTGTTGCCCGTGAGGGTGTCGTCGCCCGAGCCGCCGATGATGTTCTCGCAGGCTGCGACCGAGTCGTTCTCGGCCACGGTGCCGCCGTCGGCCAGCGCGTAGGCGGGGTCGCCGTTGCTCGCAGCCGCCGCGACGCCGGTGCCCAGCGCGACGGTGATGTCAGCCGAGCGGTCGGAGTACGAGATGGTGTCGGTCTCATCGCCGCAGGTGACGGTGTCGGTGCCGCCCTTGGGCGTGATGACGTCGTCGCCAGCGCCGCCAGCGAGGGTGTCGTCGAAGTCGCCGCCGGTGATGGTGTCGTTGCCCGCGTTGCCCGCGACCGTGCAGACCGCCGCCGCCGCGCAGACGATGGTGTCGTTGCCCGAGCCTCCGTTGAACACCTCGACGTCGGTGTTGATGGTGGTGTTCTCGCTCGACTCACCGCAGACCGCGCCGCCGCCGATGGTGCACGAGAGGTCGATGGTGCGCGACGAGTAGTCGGCCGTGTCGCTGCCGGCGCCGCCGCTGAAGGTGACCGCGCTGCCCACCTTGGTCGCGCCCGCGTTCAGGGTGTCGGCGTCATCGCCGCCGTAGAACGTGAGGGTGGGGCCCGTGCCGCTCAGGGTGCGGCCGAACGGGGTGCCGCCCACGCCTGCGTCAGCCTGGCCAGCGGTGCGAACGACGTCGGCGCCGGGGCCGGTGCTGACGACGAGGGCTTCGACGCCCGTGAAGCTGATGGCCTTCGTGCCGGGGTTGGTGACGCCGCTGATGCCGACGGCGACGGTGTACACGCCGTTCGAGCCAGCGTCAGCGGTGGTGGTGGCGAGCAGCACGTTGTCGACGCCCGACGAGCCGCGGATCTTGAGGCTGTCTGACGCGCCGTTCTTCAAGTCGACGTTGATGCCGACCGACGAGGCCGAGCCGAGCGCGAAGGTGCCGCCCAGGTAGTCGATGATGACCGTCTCACTGCCGCCGTCTGCTGCGCTGGTGATGTTGATGCGGGTGGCGCTGGTTGGCGTGGCGTTGCCGCAGGGCGTGCCGTTGACGCTCAGTGACTGGCCACCGTCGTTGAGCGACCCGCGGGCGATCAGGGCGTATTCGCCAGCCGCCAGGTTGATTGCCACGACGCCACCATCGGCCGTGAAGCTGCAGGCCGAGGCGAGCTGCGCCAGGTTCTCGCTGACGTCATCGATGCCGGGGAAGTCGCCCGGGTTGGTGCGCGCACCCGGGGTCGTCACCGAGGTCGGGCCTTCGTTCACTTCATTGCTGCAGGCCCACACGCCGACGACGGCGAGCACGCCAACCGCACTCCACAACAGCGACGTTCGATTCTTCATAAATCCCCTCTTCACGGTTTGGGTTTCGTCTCGTCTTCGGCGCGTTTCGCGCTCGGCTTGAATCGCCGACGGGAAACCGCAGTTTGCGAGAAGAGGGCCAGCCGTAAGGCCCGTGATCATCGAGCGCGACGATGGGTCGCGTGAGACCACGGGGGTAAGGGGGAACCGTCAGTGTTGTGGATCAGCGGAGGCGCGCGTCACTTCGCTGGCGCAGGATCAGCCTTCGGCGCGTCGGCCTTCGGCGCTTCCGTGGGAGCCGCTGGTTTCGCATCAGGCTGCGGCGCGGCGGGCGCTGCGTTGCCGAGCACGGTGATGCTGCGCACGGCCGGCGGGAGCGCCTTGTCGAGCTTGCCGAAGTACCAGAGGCCCGCGATCAGCACGACGGCGACCAGCACCGCGTACGTGCCCCAGGGCTTCTGCTCTTCAGCGAAGGGGTCGACCGTGTCGAGACGTGATCCCGAAGGCAGCGCTGCCGTGTGCGTCAACGAGCCGCCGAACGGCACGTTGAGGCGTGCGTTCGCGTTCACCGCCCAGCCGTTGGCGTCGAGCAGGGGGCCGACGTTGCGCTGCCGCAGCTTGAGCCACGCGATCAGCATCGACGGGCCCGAGATGAGGAGGAGCAGGCCGACGACGCCGAGCGGCATGTAGAAGCCGAGCCCGAAGAAGGCCTGCAGCAGCGCGCCCATGGCCGCCGTGATGCCGCCCACCGCGACGCCGAGGGCCGCCACCACGCCGATGTCGAACTTCTTCTCGGGCGGCTTGAAGGTGCCCGTCTCGGCGGCGGTGCCCACGGCTGCGGCTTTGCCGGTGAGCTTGTCGGCCGAGTCGGAGTCGGCGGCCGCGGCGCGCTTGGCGACCTGCTCCTCGATGAACCGAATGAGCTTCTTGTACGGCGACCAGAAGGCCTGGCGAATGGAGATGGGGTTGTCGACGATCTTGGTGATGGTCGCGTCCCAGTCCTTGCCGTCGCGGTCGTAGAAGATGCCGTTGCGGCCGACCATGAGGTTGTCGCTGTCGCCGGCGGTGAAGGCGGCGGCCACCGTCATCTTCTCGCCGCTCGCCGGCCGGGTGCAGTCGACGTACGCGAGGTAGGCGCGCGAGAGCGGCGCCATGGTGCCGTGTTTGCCCGCGTCTTCGACCCGAATGCACAGCTCGCACGCGCGCTGATCGAGGAAGAGGGTGCCCACCTGGAAGATGGCCTTCTCCTTGCGCTCGTAGAAGTCCTTGAACGAGACGAAGTTGTTGGCGAGGCGGAAGAGATCGCGGTGCAGGCGCACCAGCTTCTCGACCGAGGCCAGCGTCGCCGCGGTGCCCTCCTGCGTCTTCTCTTCGTCGAACAGCGCGTCGACCGGCTTGCGGGCTCCCTCGGCCGCCAGCGCCTTGAGCCGCTCGACGCCGAGCTTCTCGACGGCCGCGCCGGCCTTGTCCTTCTGCCAGCCCTCGTACGCCTCGAACTTGCCGCGAAGCTCCATCCACTCCGCTTCGGTGAGCGCCTTCTTCTCGCCCAGCACCGGCTTCACGGTCTTCGTGGCGAACGTCGAGAGCGCGCCCGCCCATGCCGGGTTGACGCCTTCGAGGAGCGGCAGCGGCGCTTTGGCCTCGATGTGCGCGAGCGGGAAGTTCGCGACCTCGTCGGCCGTGATGGAGAGATCCTTCGCGGCGACGGCGAGGTACTCCTTCTCTTCGCGGTTCAGCGCGGCGATGGCGCGGGCGTCGAAGGCGGCGAGGCGGCAGCGGGCGAAGTAGTCGTCGACCTTCGTGCGCACGGCCTTGAGCGCGTCGAACGCAGCGCCCGTATCGGCCTTGAGCACCAGCAGGCCCGCGACCGAGTCGGCCTTGTTCAGCCAGGCGACATAGTCGGCCACGTCCTTGAAGAAGGCCGTCACCTTGTCGGCGTTCACGCCGTCTTTGCCCGAACGATCCTTCACGGCGCCGTGGGTGGCCACGATGTCGGCGAGCAGCTTCTTCGTCGCGTCGTCCTTCGCCGACTCGGGCGGCACCACGCCGTCACCGTTGAAGGGCAGGTTGTCGAACGCCTTGGTGGCTTCGGCGGTGTCGCCCACCGAGATCGTCGCGGCGGTGCCCTTGCCGAGGCCACCCAGCACCGTCTTCGCGGCGGTGACGATCTTCTTCCCTTCATCGCTGGAGTCGTTGATGGCCGAGAGCGGCAGCTCGGCCGAGCTCTTGAGCAGATCGTCGGGGTTCTTGATGAGGCCACCGGCCCACTTCACGGCGGCGATCAGCTCGGGCGCGCGAATGCGGCCGTCTTTGTCGGCGTCGATGAGCTCGAGCGTGCGGGAGTCGAACGCGAGGCCCTTCGTCGGGCAGGCGAGCGCAACCCACAGCTTTTGATCGAGCTGATCGATGGCGAGCAGATCGGCGCCCGTGTCGAAGCGCACCTGATCGAAGCCACCTGCGCGGAAGAAGTGGAATGCACGCGTTGCCATGACGATCTCCTCGAGACGTGATTCGTGAGACGATGCGGTGCCGCGGCGAATGAGGCTCGCGACGGCGAAGTCGAACTGGGAATTCGTGAAGCGGCGGCACCGTAGGAGTGCCTCTGGAGCGGGGCTACGACAAAAGCTCGACGCCCGTCAGGGCTCAGAGCCGCTCGTCGATCGCACGGTTCGACATCTCGTCGGCGGCGCGATTCATCTCACGCGGCACGTGCACGAGCTTCACGCGCTCGAAGTCGTTGAGCAGCGTGAGTGCCTCTTCGTAGAGCGGGCGCAGCGAGGTGCTCTTCACCTGATAGCGGCCGCCGAGCTGGCGCAGCATGAGCTCGGAGTCGGCGAAGACCTCGACCTCGCGCACCGACAGCTCGCGCGCACGCCGCAGGCCGAGGAGCAGGCCCATGTACTCGGCGTAGTTGTTCGTCTGCTTGCCGAGGAACTTGCCGATGCGATCGACGACCTGCCCCGACGGCTCGACGAGCACGGCGCCGGCGCCAGCGAGGCCCGGGTTCCCGCGCGCGGCGCCATCGGAGTACAGGCGAACGCGGCTGATCACCGGCTCGGCCGGCTCATCGTGGCCGTTGAGGCCGTCGACCATGCCGGCGGCCTTCTCGAGAATGCGCTGCAGGCGGGCGCGATCGAGCTGGGGAAAAGCGCCGAGCGTCGCGACGAGCGGCTCCTCCCGCGCCAGGAAGCGCAGGACCGCGCTCGACAGGGCGCGACCGCTCAGCAGTTTCGCCTTCGACGTCATGGAGGAGGGCAGACGTTACTTCGTCGCAGGCTCTTCGAGCACTTCCTGTGCGTAGACGATGCGCGAACAGGAGGGGCACGTCTCGACGCCCTTGCTGGCGACCAGCGTGTTGTAGAACTGCGCGCGCACGTTCATGCCGCAGCCCTTGCAGACACCGGGCGGCACGAGCGGGCTCATCGCGGGCATGCGCTTCTTGCGAACGACGTCGTAGCGCTTGAGCAGCGTGGCATCGACGGCCTTCGCGGCGGTCTCACGGCTGCCATCGAGCGCCTTCACGGCGGCCTCGGCGGCGGCGAGCTTCTCTTTGAGGGCGTCGATCTTCTCGACGAGGCCCTTCGACTTCTCTTTGAACTCGGCGTCCTTCGCGCGCACGACCTCGCGCTGAATGGTGGCCTGGCGGCCGAGCTCGATGACCTCTTCGGCCATCGTCTGCTGGCCCTTCTTGGCGATGTCGATCTCGCGGGCGAGCGCGGAGTACTCACGCGTGGAGCGCTGCTCGGTGAGCCGGCCCTCCCACTTCTTCACCTTGTCGCGGTCTTCGACGATCGTCTGCTCGAGCGTGAGCTTCTGCTTCTCGAGCTCGTCGAACTTCGTGCGCTCGGCGTCGACGGCGGCCTTCGCCGTGGCGAGCTGTTTCTCGAGTTCGCCGATGTCCTTCGGGTACCCATCTGCGTTCTTCTTGAGGGCCGCGACCTCGGTGTCGACCTTCTGGAGTGCCGCGAGCGCCAGCAGTTTTTCCCGCAAAAGACTTCCTCCGTGACCGACGCGCGAGCGCGCCGTGACGCGGCCTCTACCTGAAGGGCATGGGCCTTTCCACCTCCGTCTTCAGGCGGGCTTCTTCTTCTCGTGCTCGCCGCCTTCCTTCGTGGCGCGGCGCAGGTTGAGCAACTCGACCGAGAGCGAGAAGGCCATCGCGAAATAGACGTAGCCCTTGGGCACGTGCGTGCCGAGGCCATCGGCCACGAGCATGGTGCCGATCATCAGCAGGAACGAGAGCGCGAGCACCTTCACCGACGGGTGGCGCTCGACGAAGCCGCCGACGGCGTTGGCGAACAGCATCATCGTCAGCACGGCGATCACCATGGCGGTGATCATCACCCACAGCGCCTGCGCCATGCCGACGGCGGTGATGATGGAGTCGAGGGAGAAGATGAGATCGATCGCGAGGATCTGGAGGATCACCGAGGTGATGCCCTTGCGCTTGATGGCGGCGGCCTTCGGGTCGGCCTCGCCCTTCTTCACGAGCTCGGCCTCGTCGCTGAGCTCTTCGGCCGCAGACGCGTCTTCTTCTTCTTTGCCTTCGACCTTCGCGTACAGCTCGCGCGTCGCCTTGAAGATGAGGAAGAGGCCACCCGCGAGCAGAATGAGATCTCGCCCGGTGAACTCGTTCTGCAGAATCGTGAAGAGCGGCGCGGTGAGGCCCATCAGCCAGTTCAGCGTCGAGAGCAGGCCGACGCGCAGCACCAGGGCCGCGAGCACGCCGATGCGCACGATGCGTTGGCGCTGCGAGGGCGGCAGCTTGGCCGCGACGATCGAGATGAAGACGATGTTGTCGATGCCCAGCACCACCTCCATCGCGGTGAGGGAGACGACGGCAACGAGCGCTTCGGTCGAGAACGGAGACATGGGGCGGACCGGTACATGGCGACCAAGCCGCCGCAGGTCAATCGTTCAGACGCCTTCGACGAGCGACTGCAGCTGCTGCCACCGGGCGTAGAGGCGGTCGACCTCTTTGCTGGCGAGCTCGAACTCGGCCGAGAGCGAGGTGAGCTCCTTCGCGTTCGAGACGACTTCGGGTGAGGCGAGGCGCTGCTCGAGCTGCTGCTTCTTCGTCTCGGCGACGTCGATGGCGGCCTCCATGCCGTCGAGCTCGCGTTGATCCTTGTAGCTGAGCCGTCCGCCCTTCTTCGGCGCAGGAGCCACGCTCTCCACCGGCTTCGGGGCGGGCTTCGGCTTCGCGTCGGCCACCGGCGGCGGGCGCAACTTCACGTACATCGACCAGTTGCCTTCGTAGCGAACGACGCGGCCGTCGCCTTCGAACGCGAGAATCGAGCTCGCCGCCTTGTCGAGGAAGTAGCGGTCGTGCGTGACGAGCAGCACGACGCCCTCGAACTGGCGCAGCAGGCGCTCGAGCACGTTGAGCGTCTGCAGATCGAGATCGTTGGTGGGCTCGTCGAGCACCAGCACGTTGGCGCCCTCGAGGAAGAGCCGC
>JBEOKA010000085.1:0-10740 GCA_040275325.1 Myxococcaceae bacterium
TCAGGGTGGCTTCGGCATCATTCCCTGCGTCACCAACCAGGGAGCAGCACATGGCCAACATGCCGCAGCCGATTCAGCCGCACTCCAGCGCGTGGATCGCGCAGACGTGGATCTCGTTCGTCGTCGCCGTCGGCATCACCGCGATGGGCATCTGGTTCCTGCCCGTCGACATCTGGGTGAAGGCGTTCATGGGCATGGGCCTGTTGTTCTCGGTCGGCTCGACGTTCTCGCTCGCGAAGACGGTGCGCGACCAGCACGAGGCCATGAGCATCAAACAGCGCATCGACGACGCGCGGGTGTCGCGGCTCATCGCCGAGCACGACCCACTGAAGCCGGCGCTCTGACGGTCAGCGGTCTCGCAGGCGGTGAACGAGCGACCGCAACCCCGGCACGCGCTTGAGCACCGACGATACGCGCGGCACCTGCCTCAGCACGAGGTGGGCGCCGCGGGGAATCGAGAGGCGAAGCGCTCCACGACGGACGGCGACGACGCGGCCCAGCACTTCTCTCGCCGGTGGGTCGACGACGCCGACGCTCGACTCCGTCACGAGCGGGCCCGTACTTCTCACGAGGTGCGCGACGAGGTGGCCGGCTGGGTTCACCACCAGCGCGATGTCGCCGGGGCGCAGCGTCGACTCATCACTGCGCAGCACCTGCACCTGGTCGCCGTCGAGCACGAGCGGCCACAGGCTTCGTCCACCCGCGCGAAGCCACATGCGCTGCCCGTTGGGGAGCGCCCGCAGCAACGCCTCGATGCGTGGGTCGGCCATGCGCGAAGCAGTGTGTCACGCCGCGAGGCGCTCGTTCACGAAGCCCATCACCTCTGGCACGAAGCCGGGCAGGGCAGCGGCCTTGAAGTGGCCCATGTGGCCGAGCGACGGAACGCCGAGCTCTCGCGGCCGGTGCGTCTTCAGCGTGAGCGGCGCGTTGCGGTAGTGCGAGAGGAACACCGTCATCGACTTCGGCGGCGCCCACAGGTCGTCTGCGGCGGTCAGCCCGAGCACCGGCACCGTCACCCGGTCGAACAGCGGCTGCATGTCGATGGAGCGGTCATCGAAGAAGTAGTTCGGCCGGTGCGCCCAGTTGTCCCAGTCGCGGTAGACGCCGAGCGGCAGGTCCTCACCGCCCCAGAGCGTGCCGGGCAGGTAGCCCTTCGTGCGCGTCGCCGCGGGCCCCACGACCTTCCACAGCAGCTCGACCTTGAGCCGCTCGCTCAGCGGCATGTAGCCAGACCACGCCGCGCCGGTCGCGACGGTGACGAGGCCAAGGGTTCGGTTCGGGTCGGGGAGCTGACCGAAGGCGTGCCCACCGAAGCTGTGACCAACGACGACGGTCGGGCCGCGAGCCAGCGCGAACTCCACGGCTGCTGCGACATCGAGCGTCGCCCAGTGGCGGTAGCGACAGTCGAACCCGGCGAGTGAGGCGGGCTTCGACGCTCCGGTGCCACGGAAGTCGAGCGTCACCACCTCGAGGCCCTGCTCGGTCAGCGCCTGCGCGAAGCGGCGGTAGTAGCGCTGGGCGACGCCGGTCGCGCCCGCCATCACGGCGACGGCGCGGGCAGGCTCCTTCGGCGTGAACAGCTTCGCGGCCAGCGGGTAGCCATCTGCCGCGGTCAGGGTGAGGTCGGTGTCGGTGTTCATGTCTCCACTGGAGACACTATCGACCACTTCGCGCCTCCGCAACTGCACGCCAGCCGTTCAGGGAATCGTCAGCGGCGCCTGGTCGAGGCGTTCACACCGGCGCGTGTTGACGAACACCGGCTGACTGCCCGCTGGCACCGAGGGGTCCAACGTTCCTTCCCAGGTCGTTCCCGTCGCATCGGCGCGCCCACGGGCAAGTGCGACCCCACCGACGACCACATCGAGCACCGAGCCGAGGTTCTGGCCTTCGAGCAACACCGAATCAGAGCGCGAGGAAACCGGCCGCACCCGCGTCACCACCGGCGCAGGGAGCGCCTCGTCACAGACGAACATGGGAAACTCGCTCCACGCCAGCCCGCCACGCGTGTCGCGCAGCACCGTCCACAGCGTCACGGTGCGCCGCTCGGGAATCGGGTCGAACGCCTTCGCGCCGGGCGCCGTGAAGACGGTCTTCACGCCCTCCCGCATGGCCGTGCGCTCCTCAGTGAAGCGGCCGGCGGTCGTGTACCAGGCGACGAGAATGCGCTCGGTCTTCGCCTCGGGGCCGGCCGGCGTCGACGCCGTGAAGGGCTCGAACGAGTCGTCATCGGCGTCGACGTCGAGCTTCAGCGTCTGCGCGGGCTTCATCATCACGCGCGCGCCTCTGGGCCAGTCACCATCGTCGACGAGCAGCCGTGACACACGGGGGTTCTTGTTCCGCTCCGGGTCCTCCGAGATGCGCACGCGGAAGAGCGAGACCAGTGACCGCACCTCTTTGTTCTGCACGCGGGTGAAGACGGCGCGCAGCTCTTCCATCGACGCCGTGGGAGACACCTCTTCAGCCACCGAGATGGCGAGCGCCTGGCCCGTGGTGCCGAGCTTTCGTTGAGGGTCATCGGCGGCGAGCACGTCGAACAGCCCGCGCGGTGCCGTGTAGACGGCCGTCGAGTTGAGCCCGATGAGCTTCACGCCCGGCGGCAGCGCGCTCATGTCACCCAGCTTCGACGGGTCGTTGATGACGGCCGGGTCGGAGCACGTGGTGCGGTTGAGATTGAAGGGGTCGGGGTCGCAGCCAATCCAGAACGTGGTCGTTCCCGCAGTGCGGCTCGGGTCGACGGCGAGCGCCGAGAGCTGCGCCGACTCGCCCGGCTTCAGGTCGGCCGGGGTCGCGGTCACGCCGAGCAGCCGCAGGTTGTCGACGAGCGACTCGGTGGGAAAGTCCTCGGGCGTGCAGGCCGCGAGCGCCAACGAGACGAGCAGCAGCGCGCGCCGCATCAATACTCTCCTCGCACGCCCAGCACGGGAAGAATGGGCAGCCCGGTGACGAAGGTGCGCGTCGAGTAGTCGTACGAGTTCAAGACGCCTTCGACGTTCGCCCGGTTGGTGACGTTCTGCACGTCGACGTAGAGCGCCAGCATGAAGTTCTGGAAGACGAAGCGCTTGTCGATGCGCACGTCGAGCTGGAAGAAGTCGGGCAGGCGCTCGCTGAACTGGTCGCCCTGAATCGGGAAGTAGTAGTTGCCGTTCACGTCGTAGATGGCGCCGACGATGGGCGTGCTGAGGGGCCCCGAGGTGTAGCGAAGCCGCGCGCCCACGATGAAGTCGAGCGGCAGCTTGTAGCTCGCGACCACGATGAGGTTGTGCGGCTGGTCGTACTGGCCACGCGCCCACACGGTGCCACCGCGGAAGTCACGCTCCGAGCGCGAGAGCGTGTACGAGACCCACCCGAAGAAGTTCTTCGTCAGCGCGTGGCGCAACAGAAGCTCCGCGCCGTAGCTGCGGCCACGCCCGAAGCTGTCGTAACGAAGCGGGCTCGCGCTCATCGACGTGTCGCCGCCGTTCGTCGCGAGCGTCGCGCGCGCCTGGTCGAAGAGGTCTTTGTAATAGAGCTGCACGTCGAGGCTGATGGCGTCGGTGAAGCGAAACTCGCCGCCCACCATCGCCTGCCGCGCGCCTTCGGGCTTCAGGTCGGGGTTGCCGAACTTCTGACTGAGCAGCCCCTGCCGGTAGTCGGGCGGCTGGTGGTAGATGCCGACGCCGCCTTTGACGAGCACGCGCTCGTGCGCCTGCCACAACACCGAGAGGCGCGGGTCGGCCCACGCCTTGTTCATGACCGAGTTGTAGTCACCACGCAGGCCCGCCACGAGCTTGAGCGGCTCGACCGGCTTCCAGATGGCTTCGGCGAAGAGCGCGGGCTCGACCTGAAACACCGAGGTGCGGTCGGCCACGAGTCTCCGTGACGCGAACGGGTCGGGAATCTGGCCAACCTGTGGTGGTGGCGGCGCCTGAATCTCGAGCGTGTACGGCAACATCTGAAAATCGAGCCCCGTCGCCACCGACAGCTTCGCCTCGGGCACGTCGATGGTGAACGTGTTGCGCGAGATGAACGGGAACAGCCGCGTGTTCGCGAAGATGTCGGAGCCCGCCGTGAAGCCCACGTTGTCGAGGCCGAACGTCGTGCGCGTGCGGAAGTCGACGCGCTCGTGCAGCTTCGTGTCGAAGCCGAAGACGAGCCGGTTGTACGCGATGGTGGTGCCGAAGGTGGCGCGGCCCTCGGGGTCGATGGCCGGGTTGGGCAACGCCGCGATGAGCTGGTCGTTCGAGCCGAAGAAGCTGACGAAGAAGCGGCTCTTGCCCTTCGGTGGTTTCCACTCGAGCCGTGCCTGGTAGTCCCAATAGCGGGGCGCGACGGTGAAGCCGATGGTGTCGGTGGCGCCGGGAATGAGGCTGAGGACCGCGGGAAGGAACGCGTCGATGTAGCTGCGCCGCGCCGAGACGGCGACCGACCACGACTCGGTGATGGGCAGCTCGATGAGCCCCGAGATGTCGGCGACGTTGACGTCGAAGTATCCGTGAACGCCCTTCTTCGAGGGCGTGCGGGCGGTGGCGCTGACGAGACCCGCAGTCCCCCGGCCGTACTCGGCGCCGTAGTTGCCCTGCTGAAACGTGAGCGACTCGAGCAGGTTCGAGTTGTACGTCGAGAAGAGCCCGCCGAAGTGGAACAAGAGCGGCACGGGCGCCTCGTCGACGAAGGTGCGTGTGTCCCACGCCTTCGAGCCGCGAATGACGAGGAAGCCGAGGCCGAACGGTGAGCGCGCGACGCCGGGCAGGTTCTGCACCACTCGAAACGCGTCGCCGTTGGTGCCGGGGATGAGCCGAATCTCCTCCTGCTTGAGCGTGACCTGCGCGACCTCTTTGCGCTCCCGCGGCGCGCGCACGATGGTCTCGTAGCCCCCGTAGACCTGCTTGCGCACGAAGTAGGTGACGTCGGTGCGCTGGCCGTTCGCGAACGTCTCAGTCGTCTCGAACTTCGAGTAGCCCGGCAGCAGCACCACCACGCGCTGCGTGCCTGCGGGAGCGTCTTTCACCTCGAAGCGCCCGCGGTCGTCGCTGAGCGTCTCCATCGCTGCGTCGCCTTCGCCGATGACGACCTGCGCGTTCGCCAGCGGGTCTCGGGTGCCGCGCTCGCGCACGACGCCGGCGAAGTTCACGACGCCCGTGACCCCCGCGTCGGGAACGACGGGCACCTCGACGACCTGCTGCTTGAAGAAGAACTCGTAGCTGAACTGAATGCGCACGGCCGCGGGCTGGCCGTCGACCTCGGCGGGCGTGAAGCCGAACTGCCGAATCGCCGCGAGCGCTTCACGGTCGAAGCCGGCGCCCGCGCTCTGCACCACCCGCGCGTCCATCACCGCGCCGTCGGGGCCGATGTCGATCTCCATCACCACCGTGCCGCCGACTCCGGCGTCGAGCAGCTCGGGTGGGAACGTCGCTTCGACCTGACGCACGAGCGTCGGCGCCTTCGTCAGCACGCCCGCGCCACCGTCCTGCGCGAGCGCGTTCAGCGCGAAGAGAAAGAGAGCGAGGCCGACGGCGCGCACGGGAGCCCGTGTCTACCGCGAACCGCCCGCCGCTTCACGCCGACGTTGTCGACGACAAACTGAACGACGGAGCGAGGGGCCGTGGGTATCGTCCCGCGATGCGCTCTTCACTCGTTCGTCGTGGGCTGGTGTTCGCTGCACTCCTGGCAGTCGGGTGTTCCGCGCCGCCGGGCACGGGCACGACGGGAGGCGGCTCGGCCGGTGGCACCTCGGGCACGGCCGGCGGAACGTCGGGCACCGGCGGAGGCTCCACCACAGCAGGCGGCGCGGCGGGTGGCGCGGCTGGCGGCGTCGTCATGCCCTCGCCGCAGGCCATCACGAGCCTCTCGGCTGGCCACCAGTCGACGTGCGCGGTGCTCGCCGACAAGACGGTGAAGTGCTGGGGCCGCAACAACGAAGGGCAGCTCGGCAACGGCACCACGATGGACAGTGTTCGCCCTGTCGCCGTCACGGGCCTCACCACCGCGACGCAGGTCTCGGTGGGCTACGAGCACGCCTGCGCGCGGCTCGAAGACGGCACGGCGCGCTGCTGGGGCACGAGCGCCACCGGTCAGCTCGGCAACAACTCGACGATGCGCAGCCTGGTGCCCGTTCAGGTCATGGGCCTGTCGAACGTCGCGTCGGTGCACGCGGGCGTCTACATCTCGTGCGCGCGCCTCACCGACGGAACCGTCTCGTGCTGGGGCCGCGGCGGAGACACCGGCAACGGCATCGTCGCGAACGCGCTCGTTCCAGCGGCCGTGCAGAACCTCACGAACGTGACGCAGCTGTCGGTGGCTCCGAACTCGGGCGCGGCGACGCCGGTGCATGTCTGTGGCGTGCGCGGCGACGGCACGGCCTTCTGCTGGGGCGCCAACGATGACGGCCAGTGCGGAGATGGCACGCAGAACTCGGCCCGCCGCCCGGTGAACGTCATGGGCATCACCGACGCGCTCGAGATCTCAGCCGGCGGAACGCACGCGTGCGCGCGTCGCACCAGCGGCCTCTTCTGTTGGGGAACCGCGCCGCAGATTGGTGATGGCAC
Organism: Myxococcaceae bacterium; assembly: GCA_040275325.1. Lineage (GTDB taxonomy): Bacteria > Myxococcota > Myxococcia > Myxococcales > Myxococcaceae > Xiheimicrobium. Next base: position 6,525 of record JBEOKA010000085.1, read on the forward strand.
CGTCGTTCGCAAGTTCGTGCCCACCGCCGTCATGACGACCGAGACCGTCGACCAGCTCGAGGTCGGCAACAGCTTCTCGCTCGCGCGCACGCCGGCGAAGGGCCTCATCTGCTGGGGGCAGAACGGCCGCGGTGGCTGTGGTGACGGCGCGGCCTTCACGCCTGGTGGCCCGTCGTACCCGGCGCCCATCGCCAGCCGGCAGACCGACGTGGCCTTCTTCGTGGCAGGTGGCGCTCACGCCTGTGCGTACGTGGCCGCGACGCAGGTCACCTGGTGCTGGGGCTCGAACGACTTTGGCGAGCTTGGCTCGGGCACGCCCTCGCAGCCCAGCCGCACGTCGACGCCCGACTTCGTACGGTGGTGACTCACGGAATCTGCGTGGCCACCAACTGGGCCGCTGAGCCGCCGCCGAAGGTCGAGAGGTCCTCCATCACGATGTAGATGGTCTGCCCGGCCGTCAGCGTCAGCAGCAGTGACTCCGCCGTGCCGCTGGTGGCGATGCACGAGGCGCCGCCGCAGGTGCCGTTCGACGCCCACAGCGCCACCGACGCGTTGGTGGCCTCGCGGAACAGGTACGTGCCCGCCGCAGAAGCGGTGAAGGCGAAGACGATCTCGGGGCCCGCCTGCCCGCTGCCGCAGGCCGCGCTCGACGGCGTGAGGTCGCCCATCGCGCCGACGAGGGTCTGGGTGCCCACGAAGGTGCCGGGGCAGGTGTCTCCCGAGGGAATCGCGGGCGCGGCGATGACCTGCAGCGAGACGGGGTACCAGCTGACGCTCTCGAGCGTGATGTAGACGGGTACGCCTGCGAAGCCGTTGAAGATGAGGCGGTCGGCGCGCTCGAGTGAGGCGACCTGGCAGGTGGCGATGTTGCCGCAGGTGCTCGAGACCCACGCGCGCCGCGCCGAGTGCATCAGCTGATAGCGGCGCGTCGTGCTGGGCGTGAAGACGTACGTGGTGTCGGGAGTCGTCATCGCAGGCATCGCGCACGCGCCCGTGCCTGGCGTGTTGAAGGTGTCGGTCGCGCCGACGGTGGGCAGGGTGTACGTGGTGTTCAACGTGAGCGGCGTTGGCGTGGTGCAGCCGTCGTTCGCAGGCGGCGGGGCGGGGTCGACGACGACCGTCACGTTGCCGTTCTCGGCCTCGACGCCCAGGTAGTACGTCAGGCCGGCCTGGAGCGTGCGCTGAATGTACTGGGTCGACGGCGCTGCGACGCAGGCCGAGGCGCCACAGCTGCCCTCCATGAGGAACAGACGGGCCGTGCGGTTGGCGCTCGCGTCGCGGAACACGTACGGCCCCGTGGTGGTGGGCGTGAAGCTGTAGACGATGTCGGGCAGCTGGGGGTTGATGGTGCGCGTCGCCGGACAGGCGGCGGTGTTCGGCGCGAGGTCGTTCGTCGCGTACGAGATGTCTTTCGTGACGGGGGTCGACAGCGTCAGCGGTTCGGCCGTCGCGCAGGTGTCGTTCGTCGGCCCCGTCACCGGGTAGACCCGAACCGTCGTCGAGGTGCTGCCCGAGAAGCCGGTGTTGGCGATGAAGACGGGCACTCCGGCCACGCCAGCGAACACCAGCGAGACGGGGTCGTTGTCGTCGACGCCGCCGATGCAGGTCGAGAGGTCGCCGCAGGTCGACGTCACGATGGCCGACGCACCTCCGGACGAGACGACGTAGTAGTTGCCCGTCGTCGACGGCGTGAAGACGGTGAACGAGTCTTTGACGCCCGTCGCCACGCCCGAGCAGAGGGCGCCGGGGGAGCCCGTGAGCTGCGCGGTGGCCGCCGTGACGTTGCTGGTGACGTTGGTGTTCAGCGGCAACACGGTGGCCGAGGCGCAGGTGTCGTTCGCAGGCACGGTCGCCGCGTCGACGCGCACCGTGACCGCGTCATAGGTGAAGAAGTGAGGCTCGACCGCGAGGGAGTAGGTGACGCCTGCGGTGAGGTTCGCCGAGAGCACGTCACCCTTCGAGTAGGCAATGCACGCGCTGCCGCAGGTGCCTGCGCTGAGCCACATCGACGTGTATGCGGTGCCCGTCTCGGTGAACGCGTACAGCCCCGACGACGACGGGGTGAACGAGAACACGACGTCGTGCCGCGGCTCTTCGATGAGCGGGCAGGCGGCGGTGCGGGTCGGGGTCAGGTCGTCGGTTGCGTTGGCGAGGCCGGTGACGGTTCGCGGTGAGCCCAGCGACAGAAACAGCGGCGACGAGCAGGTGTCGCCGTTCGGCGAGAGCGTGCCGTTGGCCGTGATGGTGACTGACACGGCCCCGGGTACGTTGCTCTTCACCACGATGACGACGGGCACGTTGGCGGTGCCCGCGATCTCGAACTCGTTGAACCCCGAGAGCTCGGCCGCGGCGAGGCAGGTGCCCGAGCAGCTCGCGAGCGCGAACGAGAGCACGTCGAACTCTCCAATCGAGCCGACCACGACGTGGAACCGCTCGGTGGTGGTCGGCGTGAAGCTGAAGGCCGTGTCGGGCCCGGTGAGGTGCGTGGGGTCGAGGCCGGCACAGGCGCCGCCGCGAGGTGACGTCTCGTCGGCCGCCCGCCCGTGGGTGTAGCCGTACGAGGTGCCCAGCCCGATGGGAATGGGCGAGCTGCACCGCTCTCCAGAAGGAATGCAGCTGACGCCGTTGCCCGCGTAGCCGCTCGCGCAGGCGCAGGTGCGTGAGCCGGGCGTGTTGGTGCAGACCCCGCCCACCGCCGCGCAGCCGCCGTTCGAGGTGAGGCACTCGTTGATGTCGCTGCACGAGAAGCCGGTGCCCGTGTAGCCCGTGGTGCAGGCGCAGGTGCGGGAGCCTGGTGTGTTCGTGCACACGCCACCGCTCGCCACCGCCGCACAGCCGCCGTTGTTGGTCGTGCACTCGTTGATGTCGGCGCAGCTGAAGCCGTCGCCCGAGTAGCCGGTGGCACACGCGCAGGTGCGGGAGCCCGGCGTGTTGCTGCACACCCCACCGTTCGCGGCCGCCGCGCAGCCGCCGTTGTTCGTCGCGCACTCGTTGATGTCGGTGCAGGTGACGCCGTCGCCCGAGAACCCGCTCAGGCAGGCGCAGCTGCGGGAGCCGGGCGTGTTGGTGCAGGTCGCGTTGGTGCTGCAGCCGCCGTTGTTCGTCGCGCACTCGTTGAGGTCGATGCAGGTGACGCCGTCTCCCGAGAAGCCGCCGGCGCAGGCACAGGTCCGGGAGCCCGGGGTGTTGGTGCAGACGCCTCCGCTCGCGACGGCCGCGCAGCCGCCGTTGTTCGTGAGGCACTCATTCACGTCGTTGCAGGTGACGCCATCGCCCGCGAAGCCAGTGAGGCAGGCGCAGGTGCGTGACCCTGGCGTGTTGGTGCAGGTGGCGCTGGTGCTGCAACCACCGTTGTTCATCGCGCACTCGTTGACGTCGGAGCAGGTGACGCCGTCGCCCGTGAAGCCCGAGCGGCACGCACAGGTGCGCGCGCCCGGCGTGTTGGTACAGGTGGCGTCGGCGCTGCAACCGCCGTTGCCGCTCGCGCACTCGTCGACGTCGGTGCAGGTGACTCCGTCGCCGGTGAAGCCGTTACGACAGGCGCAGGTGCGGCTGCCGACGGTGTTGGTGCAGGTCGCGTTGGCGCTGCAGCCTCCGTTGGCCGTCGCGCACTCGTCGATGTCGACGCAGGTGTTGCCCGAGGCCCGAAAGCCCGTCGTGCACGAGAGCCCGCAGGTGCCGGCCTGACACGTCGCCTGCCCATTCGCAGACGTCGGGCATGCGACACATGAGGTGCCGCAGGAGGAGGTGGCGGTGTCGCTCACGCACTGCTGGCCGCACGCGTGTTGTCCGGTCGGGCACGCGCAGACGCCGCTCGAGCAGGTCGCGCCCATCGGGCAGTCGGTCGAGAGCCGGCAGCCGGCGCGGCACATGCGCGAGATGGGCTCGCAGAAGAAGCCGGGGCCACAGCCAGCGCCCGCAGCCGTGCAGTCAGTTGGGAGCAGCGCACAGACGCCGCGGTTGCAGACCTCTCCCTGGCCGCAGATGCGCCCGCATGCTCCGCAGTGCTCCAGGTCTGAGAGCGTGTCGACACATCGATTCGTGCAGAGGCGCAGGGTGCCCGCGCACGCCAGGCCCGCGGCGCCACCGGCCGTGGAGCCGCCAGCCGTCGAGCCACCTGCCGTCGAGCCACCTGCCGTGGAACCGCCAGCCGTGGAACCGCCAGCCGTGGAGCCACCAGCCGTGGAGCCACCAGCCGTGGAGCCACCAGCCGTGG
>JBEOKA010000086.1:0-14256 GCA_040275325.1 Myxococcaceae bacterium
GGAGTCGCGAACTCGTCGAGCGGCACCTTCGTGGGTGAAGCGACCAACCTTCGCTTCCAGGCGTGGGACCTGATCAACGACCGGCCCGTCAATGGCCAGCCCTGCATCGACGTGACGCGCATGACGTGGAACGCGCGTTGGCCGTGAGCCGTGCCCGAAGGTGACACGCTCCACAACCTCGCGACGACGCTGAGCCCGCTGCTGGGCCAACGAATCGTGCGGCTCGAGTTCCCGCGAGGGCACGCCAATGGAGCTGGCCTCATCGGCGAGACCGTCGAGCGAATCGAAGCACGCGGGAAGAACCTGCTCATCTCGTTCTCGGGTGGCAGCACGCTGCACGTTCACCTGAAGATGACGGGCGTCGTGCACCTCTACGAAGACGGGCAGCCGTGGCGACGCGGCGCCTCGCAGGCCGTGGCCATTCTCGGTGTGAAGGGCCACGAGGCGGTCTGCTTCAAGGCTCCGCTGGTTCGACTGCTGAAGCCGGGCCGAGTCGAGACAGACCGGCAGCTGCGCGCGCTGGGGCCCGATCTGCACGGCCCTGACTTCGAGACCGGCGAGGCCCTCCGGCGATTGCGCGAGCTGGACTCGCTCGAGTTCGGAGTTGCCGTGATGACCCAGTCGGCCGTCGCCGGCATCGGCAACGTCTACAAGAGCGAGCTGCTCTTCAACCGCAGGCTCGACCCCTTCGCGACCGTCTCGACCCTCACCGACGCGCAGCTGGCGGAGTTCCTGGCTCACGCGCGCAGCGTGATGCAGCAGAACCTGATCGGCTCGGCACTGAAGGCTCGCGCGTCGCGGGTCACTCGAACGGGCCGCGATCGCCTTCGAAATCCCCTCAGTGTGTACGGACGCCTCGGCGAGCCCTGCTTCGACTGCGGCACCCTCATTCGAATGCAGCGCCAGGGCGAGCAGCAGCGATCGACCTACTTCTGTCCCTCGTGTCAGCGGTGCTCAGAGCGGTGAGCGCCAGCCGACGAACGCGACCAACACGTACGCGGCGACGAGCACCAGCGGCAGCGAGGCCAGCGCCAGCCTCCACGACGGCGCCGTCGCCAGCGGCTTGGGCCAGTCGTCGCGAGAGAACGCAAACGCGAGCCGGCCCGAACGAAGCTCGAGGTTCAGCACGAGCCCCGCGCACGCGTAGATGATCGGCGACAGACGAAGGTTGCCGAGCCACCGATGCGTGTACGCGCCGTCTCGGAGCAGCAGGTAGCCGTCGTAGAACCACGAGCTCGAGAACAGCGCGACGGCGAGCGCCACCACCACCTCGCTGAACGACGCACGGCCCCGCAGCGCACGGCCCAGGGTGCCGATCGAGAAGCCCGCCGTGAGGAACGTGAGCAGGGCCATCCCTCCGCCGCAGATCGAGTCCCACGTCTCGTCGTCGGTGTAGCGGCCGGCGAAGGTCACGAAGACGATTGCAGGAATGAAGAGCGCGAGCCGCCATGGAACCAGCAACGCCCGAGCCTGCTCCCGCCACGCCACCCGTACGTCCTTCACGAAGAGCACGACGGCCAGCAGACAGAACGCAAGCCACGAGACGAGGTAGCGAACGAGAAACGGCGTCATGCCCGAAGGATGCGACGGCCCGATTCTCGAGCGTCGAGCCGTGGGCGAACGGTCGAAACCCGGCGGTGAGCGGCTACGGCTGGCCGAGCCACCACGTCACGCCCAGGAGGATGCCGACCGGCACGAGGAAGACGACCGAGAGGAAGACCATGGAGGCCGGAGTCGTCGTGAGCCCGGTGACGAGGATCGGCGCAGACGCTCCAGTTGGGTCGACCAGTGCGTCGTGGGTGGTGCCTGAAGCGAAGGTCTCGACGAGGCGCGCACGTTCGGTGACGCGCCGCTCTTCTTCACCGATGTCGAGCAGCGTCGACGAGCGGCCCTCGACGTCGAAGACGACCCGCAGCACGCCGAGATCGTCACCCCGCGCCTCGAAGCCCATGCTCGTGACGGTGGCTCGCACGCGACGCCACGACGCAAAGCGCTGCAGCTGCAACGCCCGCCGAACCGCCAGCACCAGCAGCACCACGCTCGCGCCCGCGAAGATCGCAGCGATCACCGCAAGCCCGGCGCGAACGACGGTCATGCCTGCTTCATGGCCTTCTGCATCGACACGATCATCTTCTCGGCCTGAGCCTTGAGCGCACCGGCCTGAGGGTGCGTGATCACCTTCTGCGCAGCGGCGATGGCCTCGGCCCACTGCTTGCGACGACCGTGCAGCAGCGCGAGGTTGAAGAGCGGATCGGCGGCTTTGCCTCCAGCTCGCTTGATGGCCTCATCGAGGTTGGCCTTCGCCTCGTCAAGCTTCGTCGCCTCTTCCTGGTACGTCTCGAGCAGCAGCAGCCCACGGTTGCTGAGCGCTGACCAATCCGCCGCGTCCTGTGTGGCCGCCTTCGCGTAGGCGTCGAGCGCCTCGTCGGTCTGCGCGGAGTTCTCGAGCGCGAGCGCCTTCACGAGCGTGACCTTCGCCGAGCCGTTTCCGTTCGCGTCGAGCCAGTCACACAGCTCGATGGCTGCGTCGTGGGCGTTGCCGCGCATCAACTCTTCGGCGATGCCGAGCGCCCCACCTGGAGCCTTGTCGACGTTCGCGAGGGCGGCCTTCACGTCACCCGTGCCCATGCGCAACCGAACCTGCTCGGCGAGCAGCCGTCGATCGTTGGGCACCGCGCTCAGGCCCACGTCGAGAAACTCGAGCGCCTTCGGCACCTGTCCGCTCGCTTCGAGCATTCGCGCGAACGCCGTGTATGCGAGCGTGAAGTCGGGCTTGAGCTCGATGGCCTTGAGCAGCTCCGTACCGGCGTCTTCGAAGCGGGTGGCCTGGGCGAGCGCCTCGGCGTGACGGAAGCGATAGAGGAAGTGGTTGGGCGCGAGCTTCGTCGCGGTGGCCAGTGCCTTCTCAGCACCCTTCGCGTCCTGCTTGTCGAGGAGCGAGAGGCCCAGCGCGAAGAAGCCTTCGTGACGGGTCGGGTGAGCGGCGGTGAGCTGGGCGAACGCCAGGCGCGCGCTGTCTCCCTGATCGCTCAACTGCTGAACCATCGCCTCGGCGAGCTGCACTTCGTAGCTCTGGCGATCCTTCGGGCCGACCCGGGCCAGCTGGGCGCGAGCCGTGTCGACATCGCCGTTCTCGAGCGCCAGGCGAGCCAGCACCGAGAGCGCTTCACCATCAGTGGGCTTGGTCGCGAGCTGCTTCGTAGCGGCGGCCTGCGCTCCAGCGCGGTCGCCACGGTCCAGCAGATCTTGAAGTGCGGTCATGAGCGGAGGATGCCCGAGACGCGGCGCTCCTCAAACCACGGAGTCTGGATTCAGCTGAACCAGCCCGAGACCGTCTTCCAGCCCGAGCTGACGGCGTTCTTCGCGCCGTTCACCGCAGAGGAGGCGGCGTTGCCGACCGCGTTGAGCGCCGACTTGCCAACCGCCACGGCCTTCTCGCCGATCTTCTGGTAGTTCACGTCGACGTTGAAGCTGATGGAGCCGCCGATGCCGAGCGCCGCGCCCAGCTCGACCTTGGCCTTGAAGCGGCCACCCTCGAGGCCAGCGTCGATCTTGGCCTTCGCGCCAAGGCCCGCCATCGCCTCGCCCTTCACGCCGACGCCCGCGTAGTCGTTTCCGACGCGGCCTTCGGCGCTCACCTTGGCACCGATGAAGGCGTCGACACCGGCCTTCACCTTGACGGTGGGCTTCTTGCCGAAGATGTCGATCTGAACCTTGCCCTCAGCCGACGCCGTCGCTCCGACCGTCGCTTCAGCTTTGCCCGTGAGATCGACCGCGCCGAGCTGCTTCTTGCCCTGAATGGTGGCCTGACCGAGCACCGCGCCCGCCTCGACCTTGCCTTCGATGTTGGTGGCCTTGCCAACCTTCACCGTGGCGGAGCCCTCAGCGAAGGCAGACAGCACGCGGTAGCCGACGTCGACGCCCTTCGAGTCCACCACGCTCTCGTCGATCTTCTTCGAGACGACGGCAGCCTCGGCTTCGAACTTCGACTTCTCGGGGTCGATCACGTTGACGCCGAGCGCGTTGATGCCGTTCTTGATCGCCTCTCGGCCCTTGGCCTTCAGACCGACCGGAGCCTCAGGCTCGGTGTAGCCCTTGGTCTGAACCGTCTTGAGGGTCGGCGCCTCGTCCATCTTGGAGCCGAAGCCACGGCCGTAGCCGAGCGTTGCGGTGCCGTCTTCAGCCTCGAACGACGAGCCGAACTTGTGGAAGTCCTCGGCCTCGGTGTGCTTCTTCGTCTCGTTGCGCAGCGTCGAGACCGTGTTGTTGGCGGTCTTGGTGATGTTCTCGGCGGTCTTCTTCACCGCATTGTTCACCGCGTTGAAGAGGTTCGAGAACGGGTTGTTGCCGACGTTGTTGGACATGAAGATGCCCCTTTTGAAGACGGAAGAACGAGTGCAGGAGTATCGCAAAAGCCCGGCCGCAGTTGCTCAGAACGCGAGAAATTCCGCACCCCTACGGCTGCCACCAGTCTGATCAAGGGGTTGGAGCGCACTCCAGCGCGGCTTCGACGAGGGGGTGAGGGCGACCCCTGCGCCAAACCGCGTGGATCGGAAAGCGGGCCTGGGGACGCTCCAACCGCTGGGCGATGACGCCTGGCGCCTTCGGACCCGAAGCGTTCAAGCCGGGGATCAGGGAGAACCCAAGCCCTGCGGCGACGAACCCGAGAATGGTGTCTGAGGAGTCAGCACCAAAGGCCTCGCGTGGCCGAACGCCATGAGCCTCCAGCGCAGCGAGCTGAAGCGCCTTGAGCTGACGATCCGCCTGGTAGCCGATGAACGGAACCTGAGCCAACGTGGTGAGCGACAGCTTCCCCTTCTGCGCGTGCGGGCCATGCGTCGGAGCGACAATCCACGCCTCCGCGCGCGCGACCTCACGCACCTCGACGTCGGCGGGAATCTCGGGGAGCCAATCGACGAGCAGATCGGCGTCGCCGCGCCGGAGCAGCTCGAGATCGGCGTGCGGCAGCTCGGTGAGCGCCACCGTGATGTCGGGTCGCCGCGACTGAAGCCGTCGCAGCCACTCGGGCATGAGGTGACGAAGCAGATGGCCTGCGGCGCAGAGCTTGAGCGTGCCTCCAACCTGCCCGCCCTTCACGCGCGCCTCGAGCACCGCCAGCTGTTCGTAGAACGGCGCGAACCCATCGAACAGCAGCTGGCCCCTTGGCGTCAGCACCACCTTGTCCTTCCCCACCCGCTCGAAGAGCTTGATGCCGAGCTCGTCTTCGAGCCGCCGCACCTGCTGGTGCACGCCCGGCTGCGTGATGGGGTACGGGAATGCACGAGCCGCCCGCGCGTAGCCCTGCTGCCTGGCGACCCAATAGAAGCCTTCGAGACGTTGGAGGTTCATCGATAGCCAATCGTAATCGATGAGCGAATTTCTTGTCCTGCACCTGATTGATGGCGCTGGCGTTGAATCACCATCAACGCAGCACTCACGGGAGCGACACATGAAGGCGATGAAGAACCTGGTTCACCTCGGCATTCTGGGCATCTGGGTGGTGGCGGGGGCGCTGTTCACCTTGAAGGCCGTGTTCGCGCTGTCGGCCTTCGTTCCCGTGGCGCTTTTCTGGGGCTGGTTCGCTGCGTTCGCGGCGATCACGAGCTGGGTGGTGGCGAAGTTCGACAACCCGCTGGGCGCGCTGGGGACACATGGCGCGGCGCTGCTCGTGATGCAGGCCGTTCCCGCAGTGCTCCCCTTCGTGCTCGTGCGCCTCGGCCTCGACGTGTTGAGCGGCAGGGGCCTTCCTTTCTAGGCACTGAAGCAGGGCTGCTGACGGTCAGCGTCGACACCAGAAGTTTCCTTTGTGAGGCAGCCATCGGTCGGCGATGGTGCGCGCCGTGGCATCGATCATTGGAGTCCCGAAGGAATCGCTCCCCGGTGAGCGTCGCGTGGCTGCGACACCAGAGTCGGTGAAAAAGCTGTCGGCTCGCGGTCTCTCGATTCACGTCGAGAAGGGAGCTGGCGCCGAGGCCGGCTACGCCGATTCGCACTACGTCGAGGCCGGCGCGACGATCGTCGACTCGGTCTGGCAGTGCGAGACGCTCTTCAAGGTTCGCGCTCCGTCGGTCGACGAGGTGGGCAAGCTCAAGGAGGGCGCGTTCGTCGTCTCCTTGATGCAGCCCGAGAAGAACCCGCTGCTCATCGACTCGCTCAAGGCGAAGAAGGTGACGGCGCTGGCGCTCGAGCGCATTCCCCGCGTGACGCGCGCCCAGAAGATGGACGTGCTGTCGTCGCAGGCGAACCTCTCGGGCTACCGCGCGGTCGTCGAGGCGGCGGCTCACCTGCAGGGCTTCATGGGGCCGCAGGTGACGGCTGCCGGTTCGACGCCTCCAGCGAAGGTGCTGATCATCGGCGCCGGCGTGGCGGGCCTCGCGGCCGTGGGAGCCGCGCGCGCGATGGGCGCCGAGGTGCGGGCGTTCGACACGCGCGCTGCTGCTCGCGAGCAGGTCGAGTCGCTGGGCGCCAAGTTCCTCGAGGTGACCATCAAGGAGTCGGGCGAGGGCCAGGGTGGCTACGCCAAGACGATGAGCCCCGAGTTCATCGCCGCCGAGATGGCGCTCTTCCGCGCGCAGGCCGCGCAGGTCGACGTCATCATCACCACCGCGCTCGTGCCGGGAACGAAGGCGCCCACGCTGGTGCCGCGTGACGTCGTCGAGGCCCTCAAGCCCGGGAGCGTCATCGTCGACATGGCCGCCGAGCAGGGTGGCAACTGCGAGCTGACGAAGCCCGGCGAGGTCTTCGTGCACAACGGCGTGAAGATTCTGGGCTTCACCGATCTCGCGAGCCGCATGGCGGCGACCTCGAGCCGCTTCTTCGCGATGAACCTCGTGCACCTGTCGGGAGAGCTCGGCACGGGCGACACGCTCACGATTCCGCTCGAGAACGACGTCGTTCGACCGGCGCTGCTGCTGCACAAGGGCGAGGTGCTGCCGCCGCTGCCCGCGAAAGAACCCAGCCCTCCCCAGCCCGCCAAGCCTGCGCCTCAGCCGCCACCGCCCGACGCGAAGCCGAAGCAGGAGCACATTCAGGCGCCCAATCGCTCGGCCTGGGGCAGCACGCTCGGCGGCATCTTCGTCATCGCCCTGCTCTTCGGGCTCGGCCGCTTCGCGCCTGCCGACTTCCTGCAGCACTCGACGGTCTTCGTGCTCGCGTGCTTCGTCGGCTGGCAGGTCATCTGGTCGGTCAGCCCGGCGCTGCACACGCCGCTCATGAGCGTCACCAACGCCATCTCGGGCATCATCATCGTCGGCGGCCTGCTGCAGGTCGGCGGCGGCGTCGATCTCGCCTCGGTGCTGGGCGTGCTCGCCGTCTTCTTCGCCACCATCAACATCGCGGGTGGTTTCCTCGTCACGGAGCGAATGCTCAAGATGTTCAGACGTGAAGACGCGGCACCGTCGTCGTCGGGAGGTCACCGATGACTGGCGTGCTGGTGGTCGCCTACCTCGCGGCAGGCGTGTTGTTCATTCGCTCACTGGGCGGGCTCTCGAAGCAGGAGACCGCCTCGCAGGGCAACGAGCTGGGCATGGTCGGCATGGCCATCGCCGTCGCCGTCGCCATGGTGACGTGGATTCTGGGGGCCAACGACCCTTCGGCGCTCGAGCTGAACCAGCGCACGACGGGCCTCGCCATGCTCGCGGGCGCCATCGGCGTCGGCTTCTTCATCGGCGCAGTGCTGGCGAAGCGGGTCGAGATGACGGGCATGCCCGAGCTCGTGGCGATTCTGCACAGCTTCGTCGGTCTGGCCGCGGTGCTGGTCGGCTTCTCGAGCTACCTGCACCCGCACGGCCTGTCGGGTGACGAGGTCGCGAAGACGGTGCACGAGGTCGAGGTGTGGATCGGCGTGGCCGTCGGCGCGATCACCCTCACCGGGTCGATCATCGCGTGGGGCAAGCTGAAGGGCTCGATCTCGGGCAAGCCCCTGCTGTTGCCCGGCCGTCACGCGCTCAACGGCGTCGCCGGCCTGGCGATTCTCGGCGGCACGGTCGCCTTCGTTCAGAACGCCAACGGCAACGGCATCTGGCTGCTCGTCGGCATGACCGTCATCGCAGCGCTGCTCGGCGTGCACCTCGTGATGGCCATCGGCGGCGCTGACATGCCGGTCGTCGTCTCGTTGCTCAACAGCTACTCGGGCTGGGCGGCCGCAGCGGCGGGCTTCATGCTCTCGAACGATCTGCTCATCGTCACCGGCGCGCTCGTCGGCAGCTCGGGCACGATTCTGTCGATCATCATGTGCCGGGCGATGAACCGATCGATTCTCTCGGTCGTCTTCGGCGGGTTCGGCACGGGCGACGCGAAGCCCTCGGCGGGTCCTGCGGCGGCGATCACCGGCGAGGTGAAGGAGATCAAGGCCGACGAGCTCGGTGAGGCGCTCTCACAGGCGAAGAACGTCGTCATCATCCCCGGGTACGGCATGGCCGTCTCGCGGGCGCAGGGCTCGGTGAACGAGCTGACCCGCACGCTGCGCGAGAAGGGCGTGAACGTGCGGTTCGCGATTCACCCGGTCGCCGGCCGCCTGCCTGGGCACATGAACGTGCTGCTCGCCGAGGCCGGTGTGCCGTACGACATCGTGCTCGAGATGGAGCACATCAACGCCGACTTCCCCCAGACCGACGTGGTGCTGGTGATCGGCGCGAACGACATCGTGAACCCGAGCGCGCTCAGCGACCCCAGCTCGAGCATCTACGGCATGCCCGTGCTCGAGTGCTGGAAGTCGAAGGTCACGGTGGTGCTCAAGCGCGGCATGGCGGCGGGCTACGCCGGCATCGACAACCCGCTCTTCACGCTCGATGGCACGCGCATGCTCTTCGGAGACGCGAAGAAGAGCATCGACGCGCTGGTCTCGGCCGTCCGCAAGTAGCCGGCGCCCGTGATGGGCGTCGGCAGCGGGAAACCGCTCAGACGTCCATCAGCCAGCCGTGGGTGTCCTTCACCGTGCCGCGCTGAATGCCGGTGATGGTCTCGTAGAGCTTGAGCCCGAACGCGCCGGGCTTGCCGTCGTTGATCTTCAAGGTCTCGTTGTTGTCGAACGCGAGCTCGCCGACAGGGCTGATGACCGCGGCGGTGCCGGTGCCGAAGACCTCTTTCAGCTCGCCCTTCGCGTGGGCGGCCTTGAGCTCTTTCACCGAGATGGCGCGCTCTTCGACCTTCACGCCCTGCTCCTTCGCCAGCGTGATGACCGAGTCACGCGTCACGCCCGCGAGAATGGAGTCGGACAGCGGTGGCGTCACCAGCGTGTTCCCCACGTAGGCGAACAGGTTCATGGTGCCGACCTCTTCGACGAGCTCGTGCGAGCTGCTGTCGAGCCAGAGCACCTGATCGTACCCGGCCTTCTTGGCCTTGACGGCGGCGTGCAGGCTCGCGGCGTAGTTGGCACCCGCCTTCGCAGCGCCGAGGCCACCGCGCGGTGCACGCACCTCGACGGTCTCGACCCAGATGCGCACGGGCTTGAGGCTGTTGCCGCCGTAGTAGCTGCCCACCGGCGAGGCGATGATGAAGTAGCGGTACGTGTTCGCGGGTCGAACGCCCAGGAAGCCCTCGGTCGCGATGAGCGTGGGGCGCAGATAGAGCGAGGTGCCCTCTGACTTCGGCACCCAGTCGGCGTCGACGCGCACCAGCGCCTTGCACGCCTCGACCATCTGCTCGGCCGTGGGCGTCGGCATGCAGAGGCGCGGGGCTCCGACCATCATGCGCTGGGCGTGCGCCATGGGGCGGAACAGGCGCAGCTTGCCGTCGGCGCCACGGAACGCCTTCGAGCCCTCGAACATCGCCTGGCCGTAGTGGAAGACGCCCGCGGCAGGGTCGATGGCGAACGGGCCGTAGGGCTGAATCTTCGCGTCGAACCACCCCTTCTCGGATGAGAAGTCCATCGTGAAGACGTGGTCGCTGAAGAAGCGGCCGAAGCCGAGATCACCCTCGGCGGGCTTCGCCTTCGGGCTGGTGGTCTTCGAAATTTGGATATCCATGGAATGCCTCGGAAAGACGGTCGCGCCCCCATACACCTCTTGCCGCTGGGTCAAAAGGCTCGCTGGAGGCTGCGCTGGTGCCTGACGCAGAGGGTCGGCTGCGACCGAAAACTGGCGACGCGACAAGCCCGTGGCACCGTGTCGCACATGATGCGTGAACGCCGAAACCGCGATCGTCGAAGTGAACGCACGGTGCAGTTCGAGACCCGCCGCGCCGAGGAGCGCCGCGACTACCCGCGCTTCGAGATCGCGCTCGATGTGCGTGAGCCGACTGGCCGCTCGCGCTCCTGCTTCGGAGACTTGTCGCCAGAGGGCGCCGCGTTCGTGACGACGGCTCCGCCGCTCGGAGACTCGGTGCTCGTGCGCTTCCTGCTCCCGAACGTCGAGGGGCACATCGTGGCCGCGGGCCGGGTCATCGCGCGCTCTGGCGTGGCGGCCGGTACGCAGGTGAGCGTGATCTTCACCGACATTCACATCGAGGCGCAGCTGGCGATCGCCGAGTGGGCGCAGGATCGCCTCGTTCAGCGCAACGCCCAGAAGGTGACGCGCGCGCGGGGCGAGAAGCCGATTCCGCTCACCCAGGTCGTGTCGCGTGGGTGGTCGCGGTTTCGCCCTTCCAGCGCTGCTGCTTCGTTTTGATCGCGGCGATTGCGTGACGCGCTGACGGGCCTGTAGTGGCTCGAGCGTGCGGCGGCTCGTCTTCTTCTCGAGTGTGGTGGTGCTGGCCTGTGGCGGTGTGCCAGTCGGAGGTGCGCCGGACGCAAGCGTGGTCTCCGATGCTGGGCTCATGGACGCGGGCCTGACCGCCGACTCCGGCGTGACGTTCGACTCCGGCGTGACGTTCGACTCCGGCGTGGCGCTCGACTCCGGCGTGGCGCTCGACTCCGGCGTGGGGCTCGACTCCGGCGTGGCGCTCGACTCCGGCGTGACGCTCGACTCCGGCGTGGCGTTCGACTCCGGCGTGACGTTCGACTCCGGCGTGACGCTCGATGCGGGTGTCGCGCTCGACGCAGGAGCGCAACTCGACGCTGGACCGCCCGACGCAGGCGAGGTGGACGCGGGCGTGCTCGACGCCGGCCCACCTGGCCTCTTCCCCATCGAAGGGTTCGGTGCGGCGACGCGTGGAGGCTGGCAACCGAACCACGACGAAGTGCTGGTGACCTCGCTCGCGAACGCCGGCCCGGGAACGCTGCGCGAGGCGCTCGACACCGCGACCGGTCCGCGCGTCATCCGCTTCGATCTCAGCGGCGTGATTCCGCTCACGACGCCGCTCCTCGTGCCATCGAACGTCTCGATCGACGGTCGGGGCCAGCGGATCACGCTCACGGGCAAGGGCCTCATCCTCGTCGGCACCGACGACGTCATCATCACGAACCTCGCCATCGAAGACGTCGGCCCGAACTCGGAAGACGGCCTGCGAATCGGCGACCCCTCGGGGCCGAGCGAGCGCGTGGTGATCGATCACGTCACCTTCCGCGCGACCACCCAGAGCCGCGGCGACAGCGCGAACGTCGACGAAGCCATCTCCGTCGTCTTCGGAGCCCGCGACATCACGCTCTCGTGGCTGAAGATCGAAGGCTGGGAGAAGTTCATTCTCATCGGCAACGGCGACGCACCGCAGTCGGTCGACGGCGCGATCACCGTCTCGATGCACCACATTCTCACCACCGCCACGGGGCGCCGGCACCCGCAGGCCCGCTACGGCGTCACCGACATCTGGAACTGCTTCTTCGACGACTGGCGCATGTTCGACTGGGCGTTCCTCGCGCCGTACCGCGAGTCGTTCGCCGTGCAGGCACAAGAGAGCGCTCGCATTCGGTTCGAGAACTCGTTCGTGCGCCGGCTCCCGCATTCCAAAGACCTCGGCTCACAGGCCGATCACGCGACGCGCTGCGAGACGAACGGGAAGATCGACAGCGTGAACGTGCAGATCGCGCCAGGCAGCACCGCGCCGTTGCAGTTCGGGGTCGGCTGTTCGGGCACGACCGGGTGGACGCGCCCCTACCCCGTCACGCTCGACGCTGCCGACGCGACGCTGCGCGCGAGGCTGGCCGCCGAAGCGGGCAACACGCTCTGATCAACACTCGATGATGTTCACCGCCAGGCCGCCGCGCGCGGTCTCTTTGTACTTCGACGACATGTCGGCGCCGGTCTGCCACATGGTCGCGATCACCTTGTCGAGCGAGACCTTGTGTTTTCCGTCGCCCGAGAGCGCCAGGCGCGC
Source organism: Myxococcaceae bacterium (assembly GCA_040275325.1). Classification (GTDB taxonomy): domain Bacteria; phylum Myxococcota; class Myxococcia; order Myxococcales; family Myxococcaceae; genus Xiheimicrobium. Next base: position 12,190 of record JBEOKA010000086.1, read on the forward strand.
GGCGTTGATCGCCTTCACGCTGCCCATGGCGTTGCGCTCGATGCAGGGCACCTGCACCAGCCCGCCGATGGGGTCGCACGTGAGGCCCAGGTTGTGCTCCATGCCGATCTCGGCGGCGTTCTCGACCTGCTCCGGCGTTCCCCCCATCACCTCGGCGAGCGCGCCAGCGGCCATCGAGCACGCCACGCCGACCTCGCCCTGACAGCCGACCTCGGCGCCCGAGATGCTGGCGTTCTTCTTGTAGAGTGCGCCGATGGCTGCGGCGGTGAGCAGAAAGCGCATCGCGCCCTCGTCATCGGCGTTGGGCACGTGGCGCAGGTAGTACATGAGCACCGCCGGAATGATGCCGGCCGCGCCGTTCGTCGGCGCCGTCACCACGCGCCCGCCCGCCGCGTTCTCTTCGTTCACCGCCAGCGCCCACAGGTTCACCCAGTCGATGACGGCGAGCGGGTCGGTCGAGCCGCGAGGGTCGGCGCGCAGCCGTCGATGGAGCGCCGCCGCGCGACGCTTCACCTTGAGCCCGCCCGGCAGAATGCCCTCGCGCTCGCAGCCGCGCTTCACGCAGGCCTCCATGGCGCGGGCGATCTCGATGACGTCTCGCCGCAGCTCGGCCTCGGGGTGCACGGACTTCTCGTTCTCGAACATGATCGTCGAGATGCTCAGGCCGTGCTGCTCGGCGAGCACGAGCAGGTCTTCTGCCGTCGAGAACGGGTACGGAATCGTCACGGTCGATGCCGCCGTGTTCGCGCCTTCGGGGTGGCCTTCGTGGTTCACGACGAAGCCGCCGCCCACCGAGTAGTAGATGCGCTCGGCCAGCACCGCGCCCGCGCCGTCGAAGGCCGAGAAGCGCATGCCGTTGGGGTGCAGCGGCAGCTTCTCGCGCCGATGAAAGACGATCGCGTCCGAGCCGAACGCGGCGGTCTGCCCGCCGAGCAGCTTCAGCGACTGCGCCTTGATGATCGATTGAACGCGGGTAGGCACCGCGTCGACGTCGACCGTTTTCGGGTCTTCGCCTTCGAGGCCGAGCATCACCGCGACGTCGCTCCCGTGGCCCTTGCCCGTGAAGCCGAGCGAGCCGAACAGCTCGATCTTCACGCGGGCGATGCGAGGCAACTGCCCATCGTCACGCAGGCGCTCGACGAACCGCCTCGCGGCGCGCATGGGGCCGACGGTGTGAGAGCTCGAGGGCCCGATGCCGATCTTGAAGATGTCGAAGACGCTGATGTGCTCCATCGCGGCGGCACTGTAGCGACGAGGGTCGCCGACTCCACTGAGACGAAGTCGAGGGCCGTGACGCCGAGCGACATCGGCGTCAACCGAGTCGGCTTCGACCTCTGACGGCCGATCGACTGCGAGGCATCAGGGCCGCTGGGCGCAGATTCCGCACGATTGCCGAATGTCAATGGTGCGGCCCGCGACGTGAAGAAGGGCGGCGCGGGAGGAAGAAATGACATCTTCGATGGGGCGCAACGTCGCCGTGACCGCAGTCGTGCTGCTCAGCCTTCGAGCGCTTGGGCAACCTGGTGAGATCCAGTCTGGTGAGGGCATCGATGCCGGCAGCCCTGCTGCCGAGGCGGTGGCGCCAGCCCCCGCGGCACCTGAACCCGTGGCAGACACCGCCGAAGGCTGGGGCGACTTCGCACAGGAAGCGGCGCCGAAGATCTTCGAGGGCCGCCTGTACGGCTACATCGACTCGTACCTCGAGAACACGTTCGGCGCGCCGACCGGCCTGCTCGACGCGAACGGCAAGCCCGCCTACGCCGAAGGTGGCTGGGAGTGGGACGTGCTCAACCTGCACATCATGGCGCAGGGGAGCGTGTACGGGCGCTATCGCTACTTCGTGAACATGGTGGCCCGGAGCGCTGGCGCGATGGGCACGGACCAGTTCGTTCGAATTCGCAACGCCTGGGTCGAGGCGCCACTGCTGGGCAGCGCGCTCCAGGTTCGGGCTGGCAAGACGTACCGGCGCTTCGGCCTGTACAACGAGGTGCTCGACGCGGTGCCGACGTTCATCGGCATCGAGCCGCCCGAGCTCTTCGACACCGATCACCTCATGTTGACGCGCAC
>JBEOKA010000087.1:0-8294 GCA_040275325.1 Myxococcaceae bacterium
GTGGAGCGCAACACGCTCTCGAACATCTCGGGCGTCGACGGGCGAACGTGCGGCGGCTTTCCCGTCACGACTTCGTGGAGGATCGCGCCGAGCAGGTACACATCGGTGCGACCCGAGAGCTGGGCACCTGCTCCACCGACCATCTCAGGCGCCATGTACGCGGGCGTGCCGGCGAACTGGGTGGTGGGCCCAGCCGCCGTCGCGATGCCCCAGTCGACCAGGTACACCTCACCGAAGCGGCCGAGCATGACGTTGTCGGGCTTGAGATCGCGGTGCACTACCCCGCGCGAGTTGGCGAAGTGAACGGCGTTGCACAGCTGCATCGCGATGCGCAGGTGTGACTCGAGGCGGGTGCGGCCGGGCGCGTAGGTCTCGAGGTCGGCCTCTCCCGCGAGCAGCTTCCCCCACGTCACGCCTTCGATGCGCTTCATCACCACGAAGGGCTTGCCGTCGGCGCCGAGCGACAACGCGTAGATGGGCAGAATGCCCGGGTGCTCGAGCGAGCCCGCCAGCCAGGCCTCGGCCAGCAGCGCTTCGGCCTCGTGCACCGAGCTGGTCGGCTTGAGCATCTTCACGGCGACGGGGCGATCGAGGCTCACCTGTCGGGCGAGCTTCACCACGCCCATGCCGCCCTGCCCCAGCACCGATTCTTCGATGTACGCGCGGTGATCGTGCGTCAGCCCCTGGAGCACCTCGAGCGCGCGCTGCCCCGACTTGACCTCTTGCGGCGGCTCGACCGTGGAGCGTGGGTTTCGCAGCACCGTCTTCGCGTCGTCGGCGTTGATGGTCGCGAGCAGCTGCGACACACGGTCCGAGATGTCCGAGTCACCTGGCATGCGGAGCGTGGAGCGTAGCTTGCGGACTTCTGGCCCGCCTGAAATGAGCAGCTCCATGCGCGTGGCTCTGGTTCTCGTCTTCCTCGTGGGCTGTGGGCGCCCGACCTTCGTTCCCGATGGAGGCCCAGCCACGTTCGTGGACGGAGGGCTGCGGGCCGACGCGGGTGCGCAGATCTCACTGCGGCCGTGCCCGACGACGGGCGCTGGCGCGATGGAGGGCGATGTCTGCTTCGTGCTGACGCCTGCTGAGACTGGCCTGCCCGCGTCGGGTGGCGGCGCGACGGTCGAGCAATACGCGCTGCGGCCCCCGATGAACGCGCGTGGCGTGTTGCTGGTGTTCTTCAACGGCAGCGGCGGCTCTCCACGCGCAGGCATCGGGAGCGCGGCCGGCAGCTTCTACGGCGTCGCCCGGGCGCAGGGCCTTCATGTGCTGGCGGTGAGCTACGTGAGCGGCCAGGCGGTGGGCGCGCTGTGCAACGGCAACGACGGCTGCTTCGAGCCCACGCGCGCGACGATTCTCACGGGAGAGCCGCAGGCTGGCGCAGCGAACGTGCTCAACGACGTGACGACCGACGAGGGCGCGTTCGAGCGCATCGCAGCGGCGCTCATGACGCTGAGTGACTCGGATCCTGCTGGTGGGTGGAGCGCGTTTCTCGATCGCTCGAAGCTGCCCGACGCCGAGGCGGCGATTCGCTGGGAGAAGGTGTTCGTCGCGGGGCACTCGCAGGGTGGTGGGCACGCGGCGCTGGTGGGCAAGCGGCAGTCGGTCGGGCGCGTGGTGATGCTCGCGTCTCCGTGTGACGGTGTGGGGAACTCGGTCGCGTCATGGCTCGCGAGTCCAGCGGGCTACGCCACGAGTCCGGCGACGAAGTTCTTCGGGCTCGCGTCGATGGGTGACACCACGTGTCCTCGTGCGCCAGACGCGTGGGACGCGCTGGCCATGCCGATGACGGCGCAGACGAGGAACGCGCCAGTGTGTCTGGGAGACACCCCGCACGGCGCGCCGTTGAACTGCCGGAGCAACGCTGCCGCGTGGGCCGAGCTGCTCAAGCCCTGAGGTTCAGCCAACGGTCACCGAGTCCCACTCCACGCCCTTCTTCTCGGCGGCGGCGGCGAGCTGCGCGTCGAGCGACGACAACATCGTGCGGTTGCCGTCCTGCGTGTAGCTCGCGAGCGACTTCGCGCAGCCGGGCACGCGCTCGAGGAACTGCTGCAGTACGTCGCCTTCGAGCGACTTCGCGTACATGCCGTAGTTCAACTTCTCGAGGTACAGCGCGTTCATCACCTGCTCGAACTGGCCGCCGATCGGCACCGAGAGCATCGGCTTGTGCAGGTACACGGCCTCGCTCATCAGCGTGTAGCCGCCACCACCGACCACGCCGCGACAGGTGCGCAGATCGTCGATGAAGCCAGCCTCGGAGAACGGGCGGAACAGCAGATTCCCCTCGCGCACGTCGGAGGTGATGTCGCGGCGATAGCCGTAGATGCGGCACTCGCGCCCCGAGCGCTTCAGGTCGTCGATGAGCTGCGTGTTGCTCGTCATCGTCTGGTACACGAGCAGGTGATCGCCCTGCTCGCTCTTCGCGCCCAGAATCTCGGGCCGCAGAATCGACGGCACCAACGACGTGCGCTCCTTGCGAATGCGCGGGTAGAAGAACGTCGTCACCAGGTAGTGGAAACAGCCCGGCGCCTTCGACTTCACGATGCCGCGGGTGAGCTCGAAGCTGTCTTCGTGGCCGGCGAGCAGCTCGGGCTCGTGCGCGCACCGGTTGATGATCTGCATGTTGTCGACGCTGATCACCGGCAGGCGGTGGTTGCGACCGTAGAGGTAGCTGAACGACTCGAAGTCGCTGATGACGACGTCGGGCTCGAAGGAGTCGACCAGCTCGAAGTACTTCTTCACGTTCTGCGGCCAGCCGGTGATGGCGCCCTTCAGGTTGCCGAGCAGCGTCTGCCACTTCGAGACCGAGTTGCCCTCGTAGCTGATGGTGAAACCCCAGATGTTGTGCACGTTCTCGAAGCGCTTGGCGAGGTAGTCACGCGCGCGGCCCGACACGACGATGTGTACGTCGTGGTACTTCGTGAGGTGCTCGAGCACGACCCGCGAGCGCGTTGCGTGCCCCATGCCTTCACCGACGACGCCGTAGAGGATCTTCATGTGGTGGCTCTCCCTGAGTGTGCGAGCGTAGCGATTTGCACGAGGAAGGCCCGCGCGGAAATGCGCGGGGGGTGGTGAGGGTTCGAAGCGGGCTGCGCACGGTTCTGCGCACGGGGTGCGCATGGCGGAGGAGACGGTCGGCAAACGGCTGCTGCGCTCGGTGGGCCTGGGGCTCGTCGCCGCGTTCGGCATCGCAGCAGTGGTGCTGCTGGTGCTCGCGGTGGTTCGCCTCAACGTCGACTGTTCGGGCATGGCGACCGAAGAGTGCAACTTCGAGAAGGCGCTCGCGTCGGGCATCGCGCGACTGCAGACGTTCGCGGCCCTCGGCATGGGAATTCTCGCGGGAGGACTGTTCCTCTTCCTGCGCCGCTCACGTTCCCAATGAGCGCCGCGCCAGCACGAGGTGCGTGCTTCCACTGAGCCGCGGGTGCCGAATGAACTCGGCGCGAAGGGCAGCGCGGCAGGCGTCGAGGTCTGGAACAGCGGTCATCCACCCGCCGAAGACGTGCTCCACCCAGGCAACGAGCAGCTCGGGCGCGCCTTCCACGACCGCGGTGTCGACCTGCTCCACGACCTCGACCTGAAACCGTGGCGCCAGCAACACGAGCGCGTGGTCGATGTTCGAAAAACGCATGGCACCAGGCGCGCCCTCCGGCCGGCGAGGGAGCGCGACGAAGCGCTCGATGACTGCGCGCGGAATGGACCACCACGGTGCCGAGGCCCAGGTCGCGAAGACGAACGGTGCGCCCGGCCGGAGCGTGTGAGCGATGGCCGTGATGGCTGCCAGCGGGTCAGGCATCGACGCGAGGCTCCATCGCGCGAGCGCTGCATCGAACCGATCAGTCGAGCAGAACGCCTCTGCCGTCGAGCGCTCCCAGGTGAGCCCCTGGGCCGTGTGTGATCGCGCGCGACCAATCGCTACGGCATCGGGATCGAACCCGTGCACCGCACCACCAGGCTGCACGTGCTTCAGCGCCGCGAGCGCGACCACTCCGTCGCCGCAGCCGACATCGACGACCCGTTGGCCTGCACGAAGCTCCGCGAGGCCGATCATCCGCTCGGTGACGTGCGCGGTGAGTCGTGCCTCGAGCCCGGAGAAATCGAACACGTCGCGAGAGTGACACGACACGTCAGCCCCCGCAGCCGGCTCTTGGGCCGCGCACATTCTCGGCTACCTTCCGCGCCCCATGACGCTCGACCCGAACAACCTGCCCGAGTCCCTCAACCTCGCTGAGGTGTTCCTCTTTCAGCAGGCGGCGAAGCAGCCGAACGCTCCGGCCATCTATTTCGAGGAGCAGGTCATCACCTACGGCCAGCTCGCGGAGCAGACGAACCGGGCGACCGCGCTCTACAAACGCCTGGGCCTCGAGCAGGAGCAGCGCGTGTTGTTGATGCTGCCCGACGTGCCGCAGTTCGCGTCGGCGTGGCTGGGTGTGGTGAAGGCCGGCGGCGTCGTGAGCGCGGTGAACCCTGGGCTGAAGGCCGAAGAGGTCGAGTACTACGTCAACTACACGCGGGCGAAGATCGTCGTCGTCGATGACGTGACGGCCCCGACCATCGACGCGCTGCGAACGAAGCTGCCGCACCTGAAGCATGTGGTGGTGGTTGGGAGCGCAGGTCAGCACCTCTCGTACGACGCAGAGCTCGCGAAGGTGACGCCGGACCCTTCCTTCGCGCCGACGCACCGAGATGACACGTGCGTGTGGTTGTACACGTCTGGCTCGACGGGCTTCCCGAAGGGCGCAGTGCACAAACAGCACGACTTCGTCTTCAACGCGCTCAACTACGGCCTGCCGGTCATTGGCTATACGAACAAAGACATCTGTCTTTCCGTGCCGCGGCTGGCATTTGGCTATGCACTGGGAAGCAATCTGCTCTTCCCGCTCATGGCTGGCGCGGCGACGGTGTTGTTCAAAGAAAAGCCGGCTCCGGAGAAGCTGTTCGAGCTGATCAAGAAGCACCGCCCCACCGTGCTGACGGCCGTGCCGACCTCCCTCAACCAGATGCTGAACCACGACGGCGTGGAGCAGGTCGACCTCTCGTCATTCAGACTTGCCATCAGCGCCGGAGAGGCGTTGCCCGCAGAGCTGTACTCGCGATGGAAGAAGCGCACGGGGGTCGAGATCCTCGACGGCATCGGCTCGGCCGAGATGTTCCATATCTTCATCACCAACCGATTGGGTGACGTGAAGCTGGGCTCCCTCGGGCGCGTGGTGAATGGCTATCGCGCGAAGGTGTGTGACGACGAAGGGCGCGAGCTGCCGCGGGGAGACGTGGGAACGCTCTGGGTGTCGGGCGACTCGATGGCGCTGGAGTATTGGCAGAACCACGAGAAGTCGAAGTCGACGTTTCGCGGTGACTGGTGCGTGTCGGCCGACAAGTTCCAGCAGGACGACGAGGGGTACTTCTTCTTCTGCGGGCGCGGCGACGACATGTTGAAGGTTGGCGGCAAGTGGTTGTCGCCGGTCGAGGTCGAGAACGCGCTGTTGCAGCACTCGGCGGTACGGGAGGCCGCGGTGATTGGCTTCAAAGATGCCGACGGGCTGGAGAAGCCGAAGGCGTTCGTCGCGCTGAACGCTGGACAAGTTGGAACAGACGCCCTGGCCGAGGCGCTGAAGGCACACGTGCGTGATTCGCTCGCGCCGTTCAAGGCTCCGCGGCAGGTGGTGTTCGTCGACGCACTGCCGAGGAGCGACCGCGGCAAGGTGTTGAAAACGGCCCTGCGCGGCTGACTCACGGCACGTACGGCTGGTCGCCGAGCAAGGTCACTTCGATGCGGTCGCGCCGGGGTGCGAGCTTCAACTGCACGCCCACCCGTCCTCCTTCGAGCCTGGTGGGTCGAACGCCGATCATGCTGAGCGCCTGGCCACATGGCGGCGGGCTGATGCCGTAGCCCGGGTCGAAGACCTGCGGTTTCCACGTGAGCCAGACGTCGGTGGTGGTGGCGGGCGCGAAGTCGAAACGAAGGCGCTCGCGCTTCGAATCGATGACGGGGTGCATGATGAGGCCGTTCGGTTGAATGAGCGTGGCGTCGAGCGCGGCGGCGTCTCCAGAGTCGACGTCGAACTCGAGGCACTCGGTGGTGCAGTCGGTGACCCAGGCGGCTGGCCGCAGCTCGCTCCGTGGCGCGAAGAGGAAGGCCGCCGCGTAGCCGGGGAGCAGGTGGTGCCGAAACTGGTACGAGCTCTGGTCGACGCGGTACGGCAGATCGACGAGCGAGCCGACACCGCAGGCGACGACGATGAAGGCGGTGATGACGAGGGCGCGCATGCCGAGGTGGATGTGAGCGTCGCGGAGAGCGAGTGTCATCGCCCATCGGTCATCGGGTGGATGTGTCGCGCAGCACGGCGGCGAAGAAGCCGTCGGTGCCGTGGCGGTGCGGGAAGGTGCGCAGCGTTCCGTCGGGGTGGAGGAGTTCGTCGGGCAGCGCTGGGCGTTCGATTCGAAAGCGTGGGTTCGCGGCGAGGAACGCGGCGACGACGTGCTCGTTCTCTTCGGGGCGCAGCGTGCAGGTGGCGTACGTGATGGTGCCGCCGGGGAGCAGGTGTGACGCGGCGGTGTCGAGCAGCGCGCGTTGAATCGGTGGCCAGGTGGTGAAGGTGCCCGGGTCGATTCTCCAGCGCAGATCGGGGCCGCGACGGAGGGCGCCGAGCTCGGAGCATGGCGCGTCGACGAGCACGTGGGTGACGCGCAGGTCGATGGGGAGCGTGTGGTGAATGCGGACGCGTGCGGCTGCTCGGGTGGCGCGCGTGCGCAGGCGCTCGAGGCGGGCCTTGTCGAGGTCGGTCGCGTGGAGCGCGGCGGTCGGGAGTCGTGACGCGAGGGCGAGCGTCTTGCCTCCCGCGCCAGCGCAGAGGTCGAGCAGCGAGTCGCCGTCAGGCACGATGGCCGCGAGCAGCTGGCTGCCTTCGTCTTGAATCTCGAAGAGGCCGTCGCGCCAGGCGGCGGTGGCGGTGAGGTTCGCGGGGCGGGTGGCGACGTGGAGCGCGTCGTCGCTCCAGCGGCCGAGCTCGGTGTGACGGCCTTCGTCGGCGAGGCGACGGCGCAGCTCGTCTCGCGAGAGGCGCGCGCGGTTGACGCGCAGGGTGACGGCGCCCGGTTCGTTGAGGGCGGTGGCGAGCGGTTCGTCGAGGAGGTCTCCCAGCCAGTCGGGAATCGAGGTGCGATCGCGGAAGTCGGTGAGCGGCTGGGCGGGTGGAAGGTGGAGCCCGAGGTCGAGGGAGACGCCGGCGAGATCGCGCACGAGGCTGGCGAGCAGGTGGAGCGGAGGGAGGGCTCCGACGGTGGCGCGCAGACGGCGACGCCAGAGCCCGACGCCGAAGATCGACTCGGCGCAGACGCGGCGTTGGTCGGCGGTGAACGTGCGGTTCGCGCGCAGCAGCGTGTCGAGCACGTCATCGGCCGGGCGGCCGTCGAGCACGGCGTGAAGGGCGGGCTCGAGGAGCGGGAGCAGGCCCGGGAGCACGTGCCAGGGCACGTCGTGCAGGCGGGCGATCATTCGCGCTCGAGGGCGCGGCGCAGGTTCGCGCGAGCGGGGGCGTCGAAGCGGGTGTGGAAGTGCTCGGAGTGGAAGATGCGTGGGGCGTCGAGCAGCTTCGAGAGGAAGCGGCGGCGGCCGAGGCGGTAGAGGAGCGCGTTGGTGACGGGGCGGTATTCGTCGGCGATGGCGGCGTCGTAGGCGTCGAAGGCGGCGGGGGCGCTCCCGAGAATGGCCATGTCGGCGTCGAGGAAGTGGGCGGTGTCGGGGTCGGCGGGCGTGACGGAGCCGTGCTTCGCGGTGAGCTCGATGAGGCGGGTGACGAGGTCGACGTCGAGGCCGGCGCGCGGGAGGAAGGTGTCGATGGCCTGGCGGGCGAGCTCGGCGCTCTTCGTTTCGTTGTCCTTCCGGCCGGCGACGTAGACGGCGTCGTGGAAGAGCGCGGCGAGGAAGACCTCGTTGGGGTGCCCCCAGTCGGGCACCGTCGAGAGGTGCTTGAGGACCTCCTGGACGTGCGTGAACGAGTGGTAGGCGCGGGGTGGCGCCGCGTAGGCCGCGACCACCGCCCGCATGAGGCCTTCGGGAATGTTGATCGGTGGGGTCATCGTCAGGGTTGACAGGCTCGCACGTGGAACGTAGAGACGCGCGCGTCGTATTCCTCGATAGCTCAGTCGGTAGAGCGTCGGACTGTTAATCCGTAGGTCCTTGGTTCGAGCCCAAGTCGAGGAGCTGAACGTCGCCGGTGACCAACCGGGACGACATCGAAGTTAACTGCGGCCTCAGAGAGCAATCTCCGGGGCCGCTGCCGTTTCTGCCCACGTTC
>JBEOKA010000088.1:0-38866 GCA_040275325.1 Myxococcaceae bacterium
CTCGCCGCTCGGGGGGCTCGGGCCCGGCGCCGTCGAGCTGCACTGGCCGCGGTGGGAGCTCGACCTCTGGCGCTCGCGCTGTGGTGACGACGCTGCCTGCGTGCAGGCGCACCCCGAGTTCCCATTCAACGGCCTGCAAGACCACGTGCACGACGACTGGCTCGAGCTGTGGCTCGAGCTCGGCCCGCTCGCGGTCGGCGCGTTGGTGCTGTGGTTCGTGAAGCAACTGCGAGACGCGCGTCAGCCGCTCGTGACGGCGGCGTTGCTCGTGTTGATTTCACGCAGCTTCTTCGACTTCCCGCTCCATCGCCCAGCCGATTGGGCCTGCCTCGCGCTGCTGGCGTGCTGGCGAAGTGACGGAACGCGCGCCACCCCACAACGCTCGTGACGGGAAGGTCGCGCGCAGCCCGAAGTCCCAGCGCGACGACGTCGGGTGTCGAAGCGTCAGGCTGAGCTGCACGTGAACCAACTGGCCGGTCGCTGCACTCTGGCGTGGGGAGTGAACTCATGAATCGATGGATTTCAGGCGCGGTCATCGCGGCGCTCGCAGCGTGTTCTGGTGAGACGGTGTCACAGCCGGCGAGGGCGCTGCGGCAGGCCCTCGCTCCGGCCAATGACGAGTGCGGCAACGCGACCCCCATCAGCCTCGGCGTGCCAGTTCAGGGCACCACCGTCGACGCGACCGACGACCTCGGCTGCTTCCTCTGGGGCCCCGACGTGGTGTACCGCTTCACGCCGCCGACCTCTGGTTACTTCCGCGCGCAGGTCGTGGGCACGCGAGCCGATGGCGGCGCGATCGACCCCTTCTCTGCGGCCTGCCAGGACGGCGGCTGCTACTTCCCCGTGGTTCGTCTCTCGAGCGGGTGTGACGCAGGCCTCTGCAGCGGCTCGGGCACGACGTACCGCTTTGCGGCCTCGGCCGGTGCAGCCCAGAACGTCATCGTCGACAGCTACTCGGGCAGCGGCACGTTCTCGCTCGCCGTCAACACGCTCACGCCTGCGGTGAACGATACGTGCAGCTCGCCCACGGTGCTCCCGCTGAGCACGCCCGTCACCCTCGACCTCGACAACGCCTTCGACGACTTCACGTACGGCGACGGAGGCTGTGGCTCGCCCGCCGACGACCTCTTCTATTCCTTCACTCCCGCCGTGAGCGGGCGCTACCGGTTCAGCATCACGGCAGGGCAGGTCTCGCTGCTGACGAGCGCGTGCAGCACCTCATGCCTCGGCACCGGTGGTCCTCAGGTGCAGGCCGACCTCACCGCCGGCGTGACCGTGTTCGTCGTCGCAGAGCCCCAGTCCTCGGGGTGGTACCCAACGGTGACGTTGACGGCCCAGCTGATGGTTCGCCCTCCCAACGACTTCTGCCCGGCTGCGACGGCGGTGACGCTCAACACACCCGTTCGGGGCACGACGCTCGGCGCGACGAACGAGGTGCTGTGCCCAGGTCGGGAGTCGGACGTGTTCTATCGCTTCACGCCCTCGACGACGGGCGCCTTCAACGTCTCGCTCACGGGTGGAGATGCAGGCGTCTACGGCACCCGGCTGGGCTTCGGTTCAGGGTGTGCAGACGGCGGCCTCGCCTGCAGCGCGAGCACGACGACCTCCGAGAACTTTCGCGCCACCGCGGGCACGCCCGTGACGATGTTCGTTCAGGGCTTCGAGCAGGAGTTCGACCTCACGGTGCGCTCCATCACGCCCCCCGTGAACGACACCTGCGCCCAAGCCACGACGCTTCCCCTCGCGACCTGGGTGACGGCCTCGCTCGACAACGCCGTCGACGACCTTCCCGCCAGTGGTCAGCCGTGTGGAGAGCCGGGCCAGCGCGATGTCGTGTACTCGTTCGTCGCGCCGACTGCTGATGACTACCGCTTCCGCAGTGAGGTGCCGTTCGCGGTCAGCACCGGCAGCTGTGGCGGCTCCTCGTGCTTCGGCTCGCAGTACGTTTGGCGTTCGGGCCACGAGCAACTCGACCTCACGCTCGCCTCGGGCACGACCGTGTGGGTCATCGTCGAGTCGTCGGGCTTCTTCAGCCCGCGGCTGCGCGTCGACCGGCTCCAGCCTCCGCCGAACGACTTCTGCAGCAACGCGCAGACGCTCTCGCTGGGCGTGCCCGTTCAGGGAACGACACGCGATGCGCGCCAGGAGTTCGTGTGCCTGTACGAGGCCGATGTCTTCTACCGCTTCACGCCGCCGACCTCGGGTGGCTATCGCGTCACCCTTCAATCGGACACGACCGATGGCGGCTTCGCCTTCGTCTCGGTGATGCCCAATGGCTGTACAGCCGACGCGGGAACGTGCGGAGAAGGAACCTCCAGCTCGCTCGCCTTCCGGGGCGTGGCCAGCCAGCCCATCACCTTCGGCGTCAGCTCGCCGATACCGAATGACTTCAGCCTTCGGGTCGATTCGTTCACGGTTGCGGCAAACGACACCTGCGCCTCCCCGCAGGCGCTGACCGAGGGCGTGCCCGTGCCGGTCTCGTTCGCCAATGCCTTCGACGACCCCTTCCCGGTGACTGGCGCCGACGGTGGCTTCTCGAGCTGTGGCAGCAGCGCGCCCGACCTCGTGTTCTCGTTCACGCCGACGGTGAGCGGCCGCTACGACTTCCGGGCGCCGGGGTACGCGCAGCTCTCGACGGGTTCGTGCGGCGTCGGCTGCATCAACAGCTGGAACTCCCTCGCCGCGACGCTCGTCGCAGGCACCACGGTGTGGCTCATCGTCGAGGGCTACGGCTCGCAGAGCGGCGTGGTGCGCGTCGACTTCGTGCCGACACCGGCGAACGACCAGTGCACCGCGCCGCAGGCCATCTCGCTCGGCACGACGGTGCAGGGCACGACCCGCGGAGCCACGGCCAACCTGTCGTGCTCCGGCTTCGACGATGGCGTCGACGTCTTCTACTCGGTGACGACGAACGCCTCGGGCGTGTACCGCGCGAACATCACGGCCAACGACGGAGGCTGGCCGCAGGCCTCGTGGCGCACGGCCTCGTGTGATGGCGGCTGCGTGTCTGCTTCGAACACCCTGCGCGCGACCGCGTCGACGCCGTACTTCGTGGTCATCGACAGCTCGACGTATGGAGTTGATTTCGCCCTGACGGTGAACAGCATTGCGCCGGTCGCGAACGACCTGTGCAGCGCGCCGATGGCGTTGACGCTCGGCGTGCCGGTGACGGTGCCCATCGCAGACGCCATCGACGACTACCCGGGACCGAACAGCGCGCTTCCTGATGGTGGGTCGCGCCAGTGTGGCTACTCGGGGGTCAACGACGTGGTGTTCTCGTTCACCGCGCCGACCACGGGCACGTTCCGGTTCTGGTCGACGGGCTTCCTCACCAGGAGCGACTGCTCGGGCAGCTGCCAGCAGTTCTCCGGGTGGGAGGCGATGACTGCTGGTCAGACCGTGACGCTCCTCGCTGAGTCGTACGCGCAGACGCTTTCCATCGAGGTGACCGAAGTCAGCCTCGACGGCGGCGGTGGCTACGGCGGTGGGTCTGGCGGCTACGGCGGATCAGGCGGCTACGGCGGTGGGTCTGGCGGCTACGGCGGATCAGGCGGCTACGGCGGAGGCTTCGTCGCAGCTGGCGGCTCCGCTGGGTTCGGTGGTGGGGCCGCGGGTGGTGGCCAGCCTGCGGCGTCTGACGCAGGAAGTGGCTCAGCCGGTGGCAGCGCCGGCGGAGCGGTGACGGCCGGTGGCAGCGCAGGCGGAGCGGTGACGGGCGGTGGCAGCGCAGGCGGAGCGGTGACGGGCGGTGGCAGCGCAGGCGGAGTCGTCACGGGCGGTGGCACTGCAGGCGGAGCGGTGACGGGCGGTGGCACTGCAGGCGGAGCGGTGACGGGCGGGGGCAGCGCAGGCGGAGTGACGGCCGGTGGCACTGCTGGTGGAACGACTGCTGGCGGAACGGCTGGTGGGGGAATGAACGGCGGTCTTGGGTGCTCCACGACCGACCCGACGGCGCTCGCGGGAGTGTTCTTGCTGATCGGCGCACTCTTGCGTCGAGGCAGGGGCGTTCACGCCTTCTTGCGGTGACCGGTCGGGAATCAGGTCGGGCTTGCGCATGAACCTGCGCAGCCTGCCTGCTCGGAATTCGGCGACTGGTGGCGCCGTTGCTCTGCTCTCTACAGTCGCCCCTTCCATGCCCCCAATGACCAGACGAAGCCTCCTCTCTGCGGTGTCGGCGGCGGTGCTCGCGCCCTCGGCTGTTCGCGCTGAACGCCGTCAGGAGCGCCGCGAGTCGTTCGAGGTGACCCGCGTCGAGCTCTTCCTCGAGAGCCTCGACCCTGCGCACGATGGCGTGCGGCTCGCCCAGCTCTCTGACCTGCACATCGGCTCGGGCGTGCCCGACGGGCGCATCATCGCGGCCGTGAACGCGCTCAACGAAGAGCAGCCCGACTTCGCGGTGCTCACCGGAGACTTCGTCACCACCCGCTTCGACCCCCACGAGCGCGTGCCCCAGCTGCTCGAGCGCATCGAGCCCCAGGCGTGGGCGGTGCTGGGCAACCACGACCACTGGAGCGACGCGCAGGCCGTCTCGCTCGGGCTCGCAAAGGCAAACATCGGCGTGTTGCAGAATCAGCACACGAACGTGCGGGTTCGTGGGGTCGACCTGTCAATCATTGGCATCGACGACAGCACCACGAAGAACGACGACGTCGCGGCGGCCTTTCGCGGCACGCGCCAGAACACCTCGCGCCTCGTGCTCACCCACACGCCCGCCTGCGCCAGCAAGCTGCCTGCGTGGGAGGACGTGCTCTGCCTCTCGGGCCACACCCACGGCGGCCAGTGGGACGTGCCGCGCCTCACCGAGGGCGTCTTCAAGCGCGCCGGCCAGCCCTGGTACCGCGGCCACTATCGCGTTCGCGGAAATCAGCTGTACGTCAATCGTGGCATCGGCTTCGGGCGGGGCACGAGGCTGCCGAGGGTCAACTCCGAGCCAGAGCTGACGCTGCTCACCCTGCGTCGCAAGGAGCCCCATTCGAAGCCGCCGAGGTGAGGAAGGTTGCGAAACGATTGAGGCATGACGTTCGTCAGGTGGGGGTCCCGGGGTGATCCGAGTCGGTGCTGAACCAGGCGTCGATGATCGACCGGCCTGACGTCGACCAAAAGCGTTGCAAAGGCTGACATTCGCTCGTGGCGCAGGGGTTGCTCTGTCGGAAGTTCTCCGACTTTGGAGCACCATGCGAAAAAACGAGCCCGTCACAGACCGTGAGGTCGAGCTCTCGACCGAAGACGTCATCGTCTCTGTCACCGACCCGCGTGGAATGATTCTGTCGGCCTCACCCGACTTCGTGCGCATCTCGGGCTTCACCGAAGCCGAGCTGATGGGGCAGCCGCAGAACCTCGTGCGCCACCCCGACATGCCCCCCGAGGCCTTCGCGTCGCTCTGGCAGACGATTCAGAAGGGCCGCTCGTGGATTGGCTTCGTGAAGAACCGCACGAAGCGGGGCGACTTCTACTGGGTGAAGGCCGACGTCTCGCCCGTGTACGAGGGCTCGCGGCTCATCGGCTACCGCTCGGTGCGCACGCGCCCCACCCGCGAAGAAGTCGAGCGCGCCTCGAAGCTGTACGCCGACATCAACGCCCGCCGCATCAAGAACCCCTTCCACGAGTCGCGCTTCTCGGCCGCGCTCGCGAACCTCAGCGTGCGCACCCGCATCATCGCCGGCATGGTCGCGGCCGTCGGCTCGGTGCTGCTGCTCGCTGGCCTCTCGTGGAGCGCGGTCGAGCGGCTCAGCCGCCTCGAGTCAGACCTGGGCGCGGCACGGCAGCAGGTCGTGGCCGATGTGCACCTGAGCCAGATTGGCAGCGCGCTCGCGTCGACGGTCAAGTCGGCCATCATCTCGGCGAAGCCGCAGGAGTCGAAGGCCGACATCGAGAAGGCCATCTCGGCGGGGCGTGCGGCGCTCGCGGCGGCGCGCTCCAGCGGCGTGTCAGAGGCCGAGCTGGCCCGCGTGACGACGAGCTTCGAGGCCATGGCGGCCCTCACCCAGCAAGAGCTGCTGCCCCGGTTCGAGAAGAACGGCGGCAGGGTCGACGCCGAGGTGCAGGCGATGGAGCGGCGGCTCGCGGTGCTCGAGCGCGAGGTGCACGACGCCACTGACCAGGCGACGGCTCTCGTTCAGGCGCGCAGCGAGCAGGGCGCCCGCTCGTTCGCCCGCGATGTGTCGGCCCTCGAGGTCTCGTTCGCGGTGTTCGCCGTCGTCGCCGTGCTGCTGCAGGTGCTGCTGCTGGGCGCGGGCCTGCTGCGGCCGCTCTCGCGAAAGCTGGCCACCGCCACCGACGCGGCCAACCGCATCGCCGCAGGCGACCTCGGCACCACCTTCGCGGTGCAGCACGACGACGAGATGGGCATTCTCATCGACCGCCTCGCCTCGGTGCAGTCGTCGCTGAAGGCGATGATGTCAGACGCGCGGCAGCTCTCTCGCGCGGCCGTCGAAGGCCAGCTCTCGGTGCGCGCCGACCCGACGAAGCACCAGGGCGAGTACCGCAGAATCATCGAGGGCGTGAACTCGACGCTCGACTCGGTGATTCGGCCGCTCACCGCCGCCGCCGCCAACGTCGAGCAGATTGCCGCCGGCCGCCTGCCCGAGCCCATCACCGACGAGTGGCGTGGTGACTTCAACCGCCTCAAGGAGAACCTCAACACCGCCACCGCCTCGGTGAAGGCGCTCGTCACCGACGCCGCGATGCTGGCCGACGCGGGCGTGGCCGGCCGGCTCGAGGTGCGCGCCGACGGCTCCCGCCACCAGGGCGACTTCAAGCGCATCGTCGAGGGCGTCAACGCCACGCTCGACTCCATCATCGGGCCGGTGAACGCGACGATGACGGTGCTCGGCGCCATGGGCCAGGGCGACCTCACCCGCCGCGTCGAGACGCCGTACCGCGGCCAGCTCGAGACCCTGCGCGTCGCCGTCAACAGCACGAGCGAGAAGCTGCAGACCACCATCAGCGAGGTCGTCGCCACCGCCGCGCAGCTGGCCGCCGCCGCCGAGCAGGTGCGCGCCACCAGCCAGTCGCTCGCCTCGGCCGCCACCGAGCAGGCCTCGAGCGTCGAAGAGACGAGCTCGAGCGTCTCGCAGATGGCCGCCAGCATCACGCAGAACGCCGAGAGCGCGAAGCTCACCAGCGGGCGCGCCGAGAAGGCCGCGCGGGAAGCCAGCGAAGGCGGCTCGGCCGTGCGGCAGACCGTCGAGGCGATGAAGCAGATTGCCGTGCGCATCGGCATCATCGACGACATCGCCTACCAGACGAACATGCTGGCCCTGAACGCCGCCATCGAGGCCGCGCGGGCGGGCGCTCACGGCAAGGGCTTCGCCGTCGTCGCCGCCGAGGTGCGCAAGCTGGCCGAGCGCAGCCAGGTCGCCGCGCAGGAGATTGGAACGCTCGCGGGCGGCAGCGTGAAAGACGCCGAGCGCGCCGGCAGCCTCATCGGTGAGGTGGTGCCCGCCATCACGCAGACGAGCGAGCTCGTGCAGGAGATTGCCGCCGCGTCGCAGGAGCAGTCCACCGGCGTCGGGCAAATCAACGCCGCCATGAACCAGATGAACAAGACGACACAGCAGAACGCCGCCGCCAGCGAAGAGCTCTCGGCCACGAGCGAGAAGATGGCCGCGGCCACTGCCCGCCTCGAGGCCGTCATCGGCTTCTTCTCGAACGGCGGCAAGGCCTCCCGCCCTGCGCAGCCCTCTTCGGTCGTCGACGCCGTCGCGCTCGGCAAGCCGGTGAAGGTGGCTGCAGACGACCGCTTCGTCCCGTTCTCGTGAGGTGCGCCCATGACGCCCACGACTCCAGTCGAAGAAGAGAGCGGCGAAGTCACCACGCAGCACCTGCTCTTCGTGCTCGGCGCCGAGGCGTTCGCGGTGCACATCGCGCAGGTGCGGGAGATCATCGAGTACGCGGGCGTGACGACGGTGCCGATGATGCCGCCGGTGCTCAAGGGCGTCATCAACCTGCGCGGCCGCGTGGTGCCCGTCGTCGACCTGTCGGTGCGCTTCGGGCGTGAGCCGACGGCCGCCGGCAAACGCGCCAGCGTCGTCATCGCCGAGGTGAGCGCCGACGACTCGAAGCACCTCGTGGGCGTGATGGTGAACGCCGTGTCGGAGGTGGTCGAGCTGCCGCCCTCGACCATCGAGCCCCCGCCTGGCTTCGGCGCGTCGATTCGTGACGCCTTCATCGCGGGCATCGCGCGGCACAAGGACAAGTTCCTCGTGGTGCTCGACGTCGCGAAGGTGCTGTCGGTGGAAGAGCTGTCGTCCCTCGATGGCCAGCGAACGAGCCACTGACATGCTCTCCCTCGTCGCCATCGATGGCTCGTCGGCGCGGCTCACCGGAGCGCTCGACGTCGGCGCGATGAAGGAGGCAAAGCCACTGCTGACGACGGCGTGCGCGGGCGGCGTGCGACGGCTCGACCTCTCGGGCCTCGAGCTCATCGACACCGCGGGCGTGCAGTTGCTGCACTGGCTCAAGACGTACGAGGTGAAGGACCTCGCCCTGGTCGGCGCTCCGAAGGCGGTGGTGCGCACGTTCGCGCTCATCGGCCTCGAGAAGCTGGTGTCGCCATGACGCCCAACGTTCCCCCCATCTTCTTCGACGAGGCCAGAGACCTGCTCGAGGCGTTTCAGCGCGGGTTGCTCGACCGCGGCGCGCGCGACGCCGAGGCCATCAACGCGTTGTTCCGCAGCGCGCACACCCTCAAGGGCGCGGCGGGGCTCTTCTCGCTCGAGGGCGTGGTGCAGTTCGCGCACGCGGCCGAGGCGGTGCTCGAGGCGGTGCGCTCGGGCACGGTGGCGCTCGACGAGGGCACGGTGAAGGCGCTGCTCGAGGCCCACGACGAATTGGAGCGCCTCATCGACGAGGTGGCGCAGGGCCATGACGGGCAGGGCGACCAGAAGCTGGTGCAGCTGCTGCTCGCGCGCGCGGGTGGAGCTGCAGTGCCGGCGGCTCCCGTCGTCGCGCAGGTTGCGGCGAAGCACCGCTACAGCGTCTCGGTGAAGTTTGGCGCGCCCGTGATGCGCGAGGGCTTCGACCCCATCAGCTTCATGGGCTTCCTCGCGACGCTGGGCGAGCTCTCTGACTGCGAGGCCACCTTCCCCGAGCTGCCGGCAGGCGACGCGTTCGACCCGACGAGCTGCTACCTGCACGTCGAGGCCACGCTGGTGACGCCCGTCTCGGCCGACACCGTGCAGTCGACGTTCGAGTTCATTCTCGACAGCACGCAGGTGGTGGTGACCGAGGTCGTCGAGGCGCGTGCTCCAGCGCCCGCGCCCGTTGCGCCCGCGGCTCCAGCGCCTGGGCTGCTCGAGAGCTCGACGCCGCGGGTCGAGGCCCGCCTGGTGAAGGTGCCAGCCGACCGCCTCGACGCCCTCATCGACCTCGTCGGAGAGCTCGTCATCGCCGCGGCCGCCAACCAGGCCGTCGCCTCGCGCAACACCGACGCGGCAGCGCTCGAGTCACTCGCCACGCTCAACCAGCTCGTCGGCGGCATTCGAGACACGGCGCTCGGCCTGCGCATGGTGCCGGTGGGCGAGACGTTCTCGCGCTTTCACCGCGTGGTGCGCGACCTCTCGAAGCAGCTGGGCAAGTCGATTCAGCTCGAGCTGAGCGGCGCCGACACCGAGCTCGACAAGTCGCTCGTCGACCGGCTCGTCGACCCGCTCACGCACATCGTCCGCAACTCCCTCGACCATGGGCTCGAGGCCGAGGCCGAGCGGGTGGCCGCGGGAAAGCCTGCGACGGGTACGCTGCGCATCTCGGCGATGCACGAAGGCGGCAGCGTCGTCATCGACGTTTCGGACGACGGCCGCGGGCTCAACCGGCCGCGCATTCTGGCGAAGGCCATCGAGAAGGGGCTGGTGCCGGCGGGCGCGAAGCTGGCGACGGAGGACATCGACGAGCTCATCTTCCTGCCCGGGTTCAGCTCGGCCGAGCAGGTGAGTGAAATCTCGGGCCGTGGCGTGGGGATGGATGTCGTCAAGCGCACCATCGAGGGGCTGCGCGGCACCGTCGAGCTCACCTCGGAGGACGGCAAAGGCACGCGCCTGCGCCTTCGCCTGCCGTTGACCCTCGCCATCATCGACGGGTTCGGCGTCTCGGTGGGCACCGCGCGCTGCATCGTGCCGCTCAAATCGATACACGAGTGCCTCGACTTCGCGACGGTGCTCGAGAGCGAGCCGCATCACCGGTTGTCGATTCGTGGCCAGGTGGTGCCCTTCGTTCGGCTACGCGAGGTGTTCGCCCAGGGCGGCGAGCGGCCCGCCAAAGAGAGCGTCGTGGTGGTGGAGCACGCCGACAAACGCCTCGGGCTCGTCGTCGACGCGTTGCACGGCGCGGTGCAGACCGTCATCAAGCCGATGGGCCCGCTCTTCCAGCACATCGAGGGCGTCGGCGGCGCCACCATTCTCGGCACCGGTGACGTCGGCTTCATTCTCGACATCGGGCAGCTGGTGCGAAGGGTGGCCGCGCCCAGGGCTCGCGCGAAGGAGGCCGTATGCTGAGCGCCCTCGAGGTCGACGAAACCCTCTCGCCCGACGACTTTCAGTGGTTGAGCGCCTTCTTCGAGAACCGCACGGGCATCGCGCTCAAGGGTGACAAAGAGGCGCTGGTGCGCGGGCGGTTGTTGTCGCGGGCGCGGGCGCTGGGCCACTCGAGCCTGTCGACGTACGTGGGCTTCGCGCGGTCGGGCGCGGGCGTCGACGAGCAGGCCGCCATCGTCGATGCGCTCACCACCCACGAGACGTCGTTCTTCCGCGAGCCGACGCACTTCGAGGTGCTGCGCCAGTTCGCGAGCAAGCACCCGAAGCCGCTGCGCGTGTGGAGCGCCGCGTGCTCGACCGGCGAAGAGGCCGCCAGCATCGCCATGACCCTCGCCGAGGTCGACCCCACGCTCTCGTTCGAGGTGGTGGGCACCGACATCGCGCCCGAGACGGTTCGCAAGGCGCAACAGGGGCTCTTTCCCATCGAGCGCTCGGCGCAGCTGGCTCCCGAGCGGCTGCGGCGACACTGCCTGCGCGGCACCCGTGAAGCCGAAGGCACGTTCCGTTTGCAGCCTGCGCTCGCCGCGCGCGTTCGGTTCGAGGTGGCGAACCTGTTCGAGCTGCCGCCCTCGCTCGGCCGCTTCGACGTCATCTTCCTTCGCAACGTGCTCATCTATTTCAGCGACGTGCGGCGCCGGCAGGTGGTGAAGGCCGTGCTCGAGCACCTCAAACCCCGCGGCCTGTTGTTGCCCGGCCACGCCGAGCAGGTGCGCGACGTCAGCACCGAGCTCAAGTCCATCGCGGTCGCGGTGTTTCGCTACGAGCCCACTCCATGACCTCCGTCCTCATCATCGATGACTCGGCGTTGATGCGGCAGATGCTGACGGCCGCCTTCGCCACCGCGCACGACTTCAGCGTCGACACCGCGCTCGACCCGCTCTTCGCCCTCGACAAGATGAAGCGCCGCTGGCCCGACGTCATCGTGCTCGACCTCGAGATGCCGCGTATGGACGGCATGACGTTTCTGAAGAAGGTGATGGCCGAGCGGCCCACGCCCATCGTGGTGTGCTCGACGTTGACCGAGAAGGGCGCCGAGGCGTCGGTGCGGGCGATGGCGGCTGGCGCGGTGTCGGTCTTCCCCAAGAATCGGCTCAAGGCGTCACAGGGCGCGCCCGAGGTGCAGCAGGCGCTGGTGACGATGGTGCGTGAGGCCGCCGCGAGCCGGTTGAGCGCGCTGAGCGTGAAGCCGGGCCCCACCGCGGCGGTCGCTGCGCCGTCGACGCCCGAGGTGTCGCTGGTGGCGCTCGGAGCCTCCACCGGTGGCACCATCGCCCTCGAGCAGGTGCTGGTGGCGCTGCCAGAAGACGTGCCGCCCATCGTCATCGTTCAGCACATGCCCGAGAAGTTCACGCTGGCGTTCGCGCAGCGGCTCGACAGCCTGACGAAGGTGCGGGTGCACGAAGCGAAGGGCGGCGAGGTGCTCGAGCGCGGGCACGTGTACATCGCGCCGGGCGGCCGCCACATGAGCCTCGTCTCTGACGCGGGCGCGCTGACGACGCGGGTGTTCGACGCGCCGCACGTGAACCGTCACAAGCCCAGCGTCGACGTGTTGTTCAATTCTGTGGCGAAGCTGGTGGGCTCGCGCACGCTGGCGATGCTGATGACGGGCATGGGTGACGACGGCGCGCGCGGGTTGCTCGCGTTGCGGCAGTCGGGCGCGATGACGGTCGCGCAGGACGAGGCCACGAGCATCGTCTTCGGCATGCCCGCCGAGGCCATCAAGCTGGGCGCGGCGCAGCAGGTGGCGCCACTGCACGCGCTCGCTCCGCTCATCGCCGCCTGCCGGAGCGCGAAGCAGCAGGCCGCGTGAGTCGCGCGGAAGCACGTCAGGGGGATGCTGTTCGTTCGAGCACCGCACACAGACAAGCAACGAGCTTCGCAAAGCTTGGCATCTGCATCAGGAATTGCTGCCGGCGGATCAGGTTGTCTGGTGTTGCCAGCGCCTGACACACGGCATCTCGGTCGCGCGGAGAGGGCTTCCCCGGTGTCAACGAGCGCCCAATTGCGACTGCCGCGGCGAGGGCAACGTCGTCCATGTTTCGCACAATCAGGACAATCTGTGAGGGCAGCGCGAGGCCTCGGTGTGCCAATTCTGTGATGACGCCCTCCTCAGTTGCATCGACGGCCAGCGCCAGGTGTTCTCGAATCCGGTCCTCATCTGGGGCCAGAACCTTCCTGGCTGCGTCATCGATGAGTCTCGCGTCGGCGATGAGCTTCGAGACGCCGTTTCTGCACAACGCGACGTTCCACCCATCGCGTCGCAGACACATTGAAGCGCGAGAATGTGCGGGCCGAAGTTGCGCTCGTTGAGTTGATGCGAGTCTTCGTAGAGAACTCGAACGGGCCGACTCACGTCGCGGCCTCGATGAGCACCTCGTCGAGCAGCCCACCCCGGCGCAACTCCGAGAGGGTGGAGTAGTTCTGTCGCCACCGCTGAAGCTGCGCGTCGTCGACACGCTTCACGCTGACACGGCGCTGGTCGTCGAGGCTCAAGACCCTGACGTGTCTTGCCGCATCGTCGAGCGCATCGAGGAGAGCGTCTGCATGGGTCGAGACGATGACTGGGCGATGTTGTGCGATGTCGGCGAGAAGCCATGCGGCTCGGGCAAGCAGCGTGGGGTGAAGATGCAGCTCGGGCTCGTCGAACACCACAGCGCCCGTCGTTCCACCAAGGTGTTTGACTGCCACAAGGACCAGGTAGCTCAGCTGCCCCTGCGATAGCTGTGAGGCCGGAACATCGCGGGCTCCGAAGCGCACGGTCAGTTGCAGAAGGCTGGGCGATGACGGCACCGCAGCGACGTGGGTCACGTCCATGCCGAGGCCTGCGCGAACGTCTTGAATCATGGCTCGGTAGACTTCCGGACCTCGCCCGTTGATGGCGAGAAATGCGGACGCGAGGTTGGCTCCGTCGCGCGCCAGGCGGTCTGCAGGAGCCACCTGCGACGGTGTTCTGATGGTTCGAATCGTGCCCAGCTCGTGGGGCTGTGCCCAGAGAGGACCGACATCGATGGGAGGGAACACCTCGAGCGACTCCAGAACACGCCTCACCACCGCGACTTCGTCGGGGCCTCCCTGAAGGCCGAAGGCGTGCAGCGAAGACTGCGCAGGGTCGGTTGCGAGTTGCTGACCACGGGTTGGTCCGTCGGTCGGGCCACGCCATGACCCACGCGTCTGCTCCCTGAGCAACACGGGGAAGGCCCGGTTGCCATTGAGAAGGCGCTCCATCTGCTCCCGGGCAATGACAGGAATCGAGCTGCCTGGCTCGCTCTTGAGCTCGACGGAGTACTCGATTTCCTGACTTTCACTGGCGATGACCACGGTCAGTCGCAGCGGTTCGGTCGGACTCCTGACGAGCTCCCGAATGTCACCGTGTCGGGTGAGGAAGTCGTAGGTGAACCGGCCTCGACCAGTGTGCTCTTGCCAGTGCCGTTCTCTCCGATGAAGAGCTGGAGCCCGTCGAGGCGAACCGTGACGTCCTCGAGGCACCTGAACCCCTGAACACGAAGAGAGACGAGTCGATCCGCCATGCACGCAGAGTAGCAGACGTGCTGCTGGCAGGCCGTGTGAGTCGTCAAGCTCGACGCGAGCGCAAAGGCTGCGGCCGGCTGATCAGTTCCGTTTTTCCCGGGTGACGCGACGCCGCGACGCTGGCACAACGCGGCGCATGCACACGCAGACGCTTCAGCGGCTCCGCGCCGAGCTCGAATCGGCCTCGACGCTCCACCTCGCGATGGGTCGCATCGCCACCCGCGCCAACCCCGCCGCGCCCACCGCGTGGACCGGCCCGCTCCTCGAAGAGCTCGAAGACCTCACCGACGACGACGGCGGCTTCTCACAGGCCGGCGTCGCCGAGATTCGCCGCCGCTCGGGCGCCGCGCTCATCGCGCAGTTCCACGCCGTGCGCGCCGCCATCGACGGGGCTCCCACGTTCGCGCGCAAGAGCCTGCAGCAGCTGCTCGACGCCACCCTCGTCACCGGCACCGGCAACTCGGCCATCGCGACCGCCGCCATTCCCACCGTGCTCTCCCAGCTCGTGAAGTCCGGAGAGCTGCGCCTCGACTTCACGATGCGCGCGGCCATGCTGGCGCGTGACGGCCTGCCCACCGCCGAGCCCGTGAAGAAGCCCGCGAAGAAGCCGGCGCCGAAGAAGCCCGCCAAGAAGGCCGCGGCGAAGAAGGCGACGAAGAAGGCCGCCGCGAAGAAGCCTGCGCCGAAGAAGAAGCCGGCCGCGAAGAAGCCCGCTCCGAAGAAGAAGCCTGCCGGGAAGAAGAAGTGACCCGCCGCGCCCTCGCCGCCCTGGTGCTCGCTGCGTCGTGCACCAGTTCGTCCCCCGCCAGAAAGGCCGACAACATGCCCGCAGCTGTGGCGCCCAGCGCCAGCTTGCCGAAGGCCGCGACGCTGCTCTCGAGCACGCCCGCCGAGTTCACCGCCATGTGCGACGCGGCGCTCGCGACGGCGAAGACGAACATCGCCCAGCTCGAGGCCCTGCCGAAAGGCTCCGACGAGAAGAAGCTGCACCTCTACGACGAGGCCATGACGGCGCTCTCGAACGCGGGCGCCCGCAGCGGACTCGCCCGTGAGGTGCACCCCGACGCGAAGTTCCGTGAGGCCGCCGAGGCCTGCGAGCAGCGCATCGAGGCCCTGAACGTCGACCTCGCGCAGGACCAGAAGCTGTACGCCGCGCTCTCGACCATCGACGGCAAGGCCTTCGACGCCATCACCAACTTCTGGCTCTTCAAGACGCTGCGCGAGTTCCGCCGCGCCGGTGTCGACCGCGACGACGCGACCCGCGAGAAGGTGAAGTCGCTCAACGAAGAGCTCGTGAAGCTGGGCCAGTCGTTCGGCCGCAACATTCGCGACGACGTGCGCACGGTGAAGGCGAAGCCGGCCGACCTCGCGGGCCTGCCCAAAGACTGGCTCGACGGCCACGCGCCCGGCGCCGACGGCCTCATCAGCGTCACCACCAACCCGCCCGACTACGTGCCGGTGATGGTGTACGCGAAGAACGTCAAGGTGCGCGAAGAGCTGTGGCGCGCGTACCGCAACCGCGCCTTCCCGCCGAACGTCGAGGTGCTCAAGACGCTGCTCGCCAAGCGCCACGAGCTCGCCACGCTGCTCGGCTACGCCTCGTGGGCCGACTACGCGCTCGAGACGAAGATGGCCAAGACGGGCAAGGCGGCCGCCGAGTTCATCGAGAAGGGCCGCGCCGCCACCGAGGCCCGCGCGAAGGCCGACATGGCCGTGCTGCTCGCGCGCAAACAGAAAGACGTGCCCGGCGCGAAGACGCTCGAGCCCTGGGAGCAGGACTTCTACGAAGACCGCGTGAAGAACGAGCAGTACGGCCTCGACTCACAGGCCCTGCGCACCTACTTCGAGTACGGCACCGTGAAGCAGGGCGTGATGGACATCACCTCGCGCCTCTTCAGCGTTCGCTTCGTGAAGGTGACCGACGCGAAGGTGTGGCACCAGGACGTCGAGACGTACGACGTCTTCGAGGGCGACGCGCTGCTGGGCCGCTTCCACCTCGACATGCACCCGCGCGAGAACAAGTACAAACACGCGGCGCAGTTCGGGCTGACGACGGGCCGGCTGGGGCGCGAGCTGCCCGAGGCGGTGCTGGTCTGCAACTTCGCCCGCCCGGGTGGGCTGATGCAGCACGGCGACGTCGAGACGTTCTTCCACGAGTTCGGCCACCTGCTGCACGAGCTCTTCGCCGGCCGGCAGCAGTGGGGCGGCGTGTCGGGCATTCGCACCGAGTGGGACTTCGTCGAGGTGCCGTCGATGCTGCTCCAGGAGTGGCCACTCGACGCGGGCGCGCTCGCTGCGTTCGCGAAGCACCACGAGACGGGCGCCGTCATTCCTCCCGCGCTCGTCGCGCAGCTCAAGGCCGCCAAGGAGTTCGGCGTGGGCCTCTCGGCGCGCCGGCAGTTCTTCCTCGCCGCCGTCTCGCTCGGGTACCACGACCGCGCGCCCGGCTTCGACACCTCGGCCGCGCTGAAGGAGCTGCAGGCGAAGTTCGAGCCGTTCCGCCGCGAGTACATCGAGGGCACGCACTTCGAGTTGGGCTTCGGCCACCTCGATGGCTACTCGGCCGCCTACTACACGTACCAGTGGAGCACCGTCATCGCGAAGGACCTGCTCACCCGCTTCAAGGCGAAGGGCATGCTCTCGAGCGAGGTGGCAACCGAGTACCGCAAGAAGGTGCTCGAGCCCGGCGGCACGAAAGAGGCGGGCGCGCTGGTGGCCGACTTCCTCGGGCGGCCGTACCAGTTCGACGCGTTCCAGGCGTGGCTCGACGGAAAGTAGCGAAACGGATCAGCCTGACGTACCACCTCTGGTGCGGCCCCCGCCCGCCACGAGAGGACACGCCATGGAAGCCCCCAACGACTCGCGCCTCGAGGTGCTCGTCGAGCGCCTCGACCGACTGGAACGACGGCACCGCACTCAACGACGGTGGCTGCTCGGCGCCGTCGCCCTCGTGGTGACGCTCGCCAGCTCGACGCTGTACGCGCAGGTGAGTTGGGCCCCGCCCGGCTTCAACGTCTTCACCGCCGACACGCCCGCCCGCGCGAGCGAGGTGAACGACAACTTTCAGTGGCTCATTCAGAACCCGGGCGCGGCGTTCCTCACCACCACCATGTGCCCACTCGGCTACACGACGTACCAGGGTGGCGAGTACCTGCGGCTCGGCGTGCCGAGCCTGACGACCGTGCCCAGAACGTTGGTGGCGCCGCCGCACTACCACCAGGACTTGAGCACCCTCTCCATCACTGGCGGCGCGCACGCGCACGCGTACAACGACTATTACTGGTTCGACTCGGGTGACACTGATGACTACGGCACGCCGAACGGTGACGGCACGGGTCAACGCCTCGATGCCCCGCGCGCCACCGGCACCGGAGGCGCTCACACGCACTCGCCCACCGGTCGCGTCGGCCCCACCACGGGCGTGAACGGTGACGCGAACATCTCCATCACGGGTGAGCTGCAGCACATCACCCTGCGGTTGTGCGTGAAGCAGTGAGCCCGATGGTTGAATTCTGTTGGGTGGCGACAGCGGCTTCAACACGTTGAACTCACGAGTGTTCTGGCTCGGTGAAAACCCGAGGTAGGGCCCTCGCGCCCGAGCGTGAATGCACGTCTGCGCCTGCAGCCGGTGTCCCCGGTGCAGGAGGTCGTTCATGCGCGGGTTGGTGCTGGTTTCTTTCCTCGGGTTGGTGGGCTGCGGCGGCGGAGCGGTGCAGACGATGTGCGGGCCGACGACGTGTGCCGGGTGTTGTTCGGCATCGGGTCAGTGTGTCGCTGGCGTTCTGTCGAGCGAGTGCGGCTCGACCGGCGGCCGGTGTCTCGACTGCGCTGCCTCGTCGCAGGTGTGCTCGGTGGGCGCGTGCATCACGCCTCGCTTTGACGGCACTGGAGGCGGCTTCGTCTCGGCAGGCGGTTCTGCGAGTGCGGGTGGATCAGCGTCTGCAGGTGGATCCGCGACTGCTGGTGGATTCGTGAGTGCGGGTGGATCCGCGACCGCTGGTGGATCCGCGACTGCTGGTGGATTCGTGAGTGCGGGTGGATCCGCGACCGCTGGTGGATCCGCGACTGCTGGTGGATTCGTGACTGCTGGCGGCTCGGCGAGCGCTGGTGGTTCGGCGAGCGGCGGTGGATCCGCGAGCGCTGGTGGATCCGCGAGCGCTGGTGGCTCCGCGTCCTCGTGTGGCAACGGCGTCATCAACGGCCCCGAGGTCTGCGACGGCGCCGCGTTGGCTTCGGCGACCTGCGTCTCGCGCGGCCATGGTGGCGGCGTGCTGCGCTGTGCGAGCAACTGCCTCACGTACGACGAAGCTGGCTGCTGGGAGTCACCCACCGCCTCGACGCCGCTCCAGCTCTACAGCGGCTCGGTCGCGTGGGCGAAGGTCAGCCCCGACAACCGCTTCGTCGCGTTCCTCACCTCATCGACTGGCATCGGCACGCTCATGGTCGGCCCGGTCAGCGGCCCGCTGGTCTCGGTGGGCACGCAGGTCAGCTACGACTTCGAGTTCTCGAACGACGGCACCTGGCTGCTCTTCGTCGACTCACACTCGAACAGCAGCAACGGCGGCTCCGAGATTCTCAAGGTGCGCTCGAACGTCACGGGGGCGGTCACCACGCTGGGGCAGGGGCTCGAGATCTCCAGCGACCCCTTCATCACGCTCGACAGCTCGGCCGTCTTCTTCATCGACCAGTGGTCGTACACCGCGGGCTCGGGCCGGCTTCAGCGCACGACGCTGGGCACCATGCAGACGACGACGGTCGACACGGGCGTGCACCACCTCGACGCGTCTCCGGCCGGCAACGCCGTGGTCTGGTCGGTGAACTACAGCCGCACGACGAGCCGGGCCGACCTCAAGCTGGCCGCGTGGCCCTCGATGTTCACCACCACCATCGGCACCGGCACGCCGATGAACTCGTACCCTCAGTGCGCGTTCTTCACGCCGACGGGCAACGCCTTCATCTTCATGGACTCGGCGGTGGCGGCCGGCACGAACCTCACCAGCGGCAGGCTGCGCTCGTCGACGCCGTTCGGCACGCTCAACACCATCGGCGCCACCGCCGTCATGTCGGGCTCGTGGTGCGCCGTGCCCTCCGCCGACGGAGCGCGAATCACCTACCTCACCAGCGCCAACGCCACCGCGCGAACGGGAACGGCGGCGTGGGGCTCGACGGTCGGTGGGCCCTCGCGCCAGCTTGGGAGCGCCGTTGGTTACTCACGTGTGAGCTGGCAGTCGTCGTCGTCGGCCATCGCGTACCTCGACTCGTGGGTCGACGGCTTCAACTCTGACTACGGCACCATGACGTCCTACCGCGCGGGTGACCCAAGCCCGACCTCGGTGGCGCAGAACGTCTACGGGCGCTTCAACCAGCCACCGAACGCGCTCAGCGTCATCTACGCCGCGAACTTCGACTTCGTGCTCGAGCGCGGCACGCTCTTCCTGCTCGACCTGATGACGGGCACCAACACGCAGCTGGCCACCAACGGGCACGAGTGGGCCGAGTACTCGCCCGGCTCCGACAAGGCGCTGTACCTCGCAGAGCACGTCGCGAGCTCGAGCTCTGGCCGCCTCGAGGTCGTCGACCTGCCCACTGGCGCGAACAAGCGCGTCATCGCCAACGGCGTGCAGGACTCCCGCTACGAGTTCACGGCCGACGGCAGTCACATCGTCTACGTGGCGAACTTCAACGGCTCGACGGGCGACGTCACCCTCGACGAGCCAGGCGGAGGCGCGGCGCAGGTGCTCGTGCAGAGCGCGAGCCTGATGATGAGCAACCGCACGTCACCGACGGCCGCGGCCTTCACCATGCTCACCCAGCCCGGAACGCTGCACGCGGTGCGCAGCCGTGACGGCGCCATCGCGTACGTCGACGGCTCGAACGTGAAGACCGACGTCTGGTGGCTGAGCGAGACCGAGCTGCTCTACGTGAAGTCCAGCGGGCTCTGGCGCTCGACCATCACCTGGCGCTGAGCTCGCAGCGCGTCACCTTGCGGGCCCGCTACTCCACGACGAGGGTTCCGGTGCTGGCGGTCGCGCGAAAGTAGAACAGCGTCGTCGAGTCGGTGATTCGCACCACCTTCGTCGGCATGCCCCGGTTCAGCTGGCAGGTCGTGTCGCTTCGTGGCCCGAGCACCTGACGCAGCGGTGCGCTCACGTCGTCGCACGTCGAGTCGGCCACGCCCTCGTACCCGACGAAGCCATCTGTCTTGTTGATGCAGCGGTACGAGGCGCCGGTCAGCGGCATCGGGGTCGCGACGGTGGGGCAGGGCTTCTGAAGCCGCTCGATGCCAGCTTCGGTCGCCGAGACTCCCGAGTCGGAGGGTGGCTGAACGACGCCCGCGTCGGCTTCCACCGGAATGACCGAGGCCCGCTCTTCGGGCGTGTAGAAGTCGCGCACGCGAGCTCCGCCACAGGCTGCGCAGACGAGCACGAGCGAGAGCTGGCGCGTCAGTTGGAACACGGCCCGCCTCCCTGGCAGCGCTTCTTGTCTTCGCGCCGCTGCCGCTCGATTTCTTCGCCAGACTTTCGAATGTCGTCATCGCTGTGGCTCGTGTCGGGCTTCTTGGGCAGTGGCCGCAGCCACGAAGGTGGTGGGGGCACCTTCACCGCAGAGACACTCACCCCATTCATCACGTGCATGAGGCCGTCGGCGGTCACGAAGAACGCGACGCGCGCCTGTGGCGTGACAAAGGTGACGTCGCCCATCCACTTGCTGGGAACGTGGTCGACTCGCACGTCGAGGCCGAGCGCGTAGCCGATGGGCCCCTGGGTCACGTCCCACGCGAGCCCGGCGGTCGCGCTCCAGGTCGTGTGCGGTTGTTCGATGGCGTCGCGCGCGGTGTCGGCGCCTTCGGGGACGATGAGCGGCGGGTGGTAGGTGGTGCCCGTCAGCGCTGGCGTCAACGAGAGCGTCGTCGAGGGCGCCCAGCCACCACCAAGCCGCAGCCGCAGCGTCTTGAGGCTGCGGGTCTCGTAGTCAGAGAGCAGCGCGGTGTCAGTGAGCAGGCTCAACCCGCGATGGTTGTGAACGAACGTCTCCTGGTTCGCGACGGTCTTGTTGCCGCGGTACTCGCCTGCGAGCCCGACGCGGAGCGTGCTGCCGAAGTCGTAGTTCACGCCCGCGACGACGCCGATGGAGAAGCCGATGCCACCGGCTCCACCGCTCGCGAAGCCCGGCCCTGCAGTCAGCTCGGCGAAGCAGCCACTGAGGGTCGCGAAGACCAGCACCAGCACGAATGGTCGAAGCACCCCCCGCACAATAGAGAAGGGCGGGGTGCGAGTCAGGCTGCCGTCGAGACCGGAGCGCCGATGCTCGCGCGCACCGTGAACGTCGGCTGCGCCGCGATGGCCTTCTTCACCGAGCACTGCTCGACGACGCGGAGCAGCGCCTCTTTGTACTTCTCGGGGAAGGCGGCCGGCAGCTCGATGTCGAGCGTCACGTCTTTGAGCGTGCCCTGCTCGTCGTAGATGGGGCGCTCGACGATGCGCACGCCGGTCGGGTCGATGCTGCGCTTGGCGCAGAAGCCCTGCACGAAGATGCCCGCGCACGCGCCGATGGAGGCGAGGAAGAGCTGGAATGGGGAGGGCGCCGTGTCGTCTCCGCCGTTGTCGAGCGGCTGGTCGGTGTGCACGACGTGGTGGCCGAAGGCCGCGTCGACACGGCGGTTTCCGGGCAGGGTGATGATCAGCTCTTTCGCGTCAGCCATGGTGACGGTGAGAGGCTGGCGAGGGTGCGAAGGGTTCAGGCTTTCAGGCCGACTGGTCGCCACCACATGTGCGTCGACATCGGCCTCTGTCAGCGCAGACGAGTGAGGCCTGGGCGACGCAGGTCGGCCTTCGTCTGCAGGCCGTCGAGGTGTTTCACGAGCCGCCGAATCACGGGCGTGAGCGCCTTCGCAGTGGCCTCGCGCCGCGGTCCTCGGGTGGGCGGCACCTTGAAGGAGCCTGGCGCGCCTTCGACGACGTCGTGCAGCTCGAAGTGCACGTCGCACTCGGACTCGATGGTGGGCGCTCGAGTGGCGTCGGCACAGCCAACCCACACGCGGAAGTAACCCTCGGGTGGCGAGGCGCCGCCGCTGACCGTCACCGAGACGTAGACCTGAACGAGCTGCACCACGCTGCCGTGAACCCGGCGAAACACGAGGCGCTTTCGACGAAAGCCGGCGTCGGCGAGCAGCGCTCCGACGGTCTCGATGAAGAA
The DNA here is from genome assembly GCA_040275325.1 of Myxococcaceae bacterium. Lineage (GTDB taxonomy): Bacteria > Myxococcota > Myxococcia > Myxococcales > Myxococcaceae > Xiheimicrobium. The sequence continues at coordinate 22,254 of JBEOKA010000088.1, forward strand.
GAGCTCGGCGCGGCGGGCGAGCGAAAGCGGCTTCGAAGCGGCCATGGCGTGCTTGTAGGTCGAATCCGCCAGAGGCCCACGTCCGAAGGGCTGGCGTTGCGGGTGTGTGCGAGGGAGAACGACGACGTGACGAGGCGGGACCGGCGAGATGGAGCGTGGCTGGGGCTGATGCTCCTGGCCTTCGGTCTGCTCATCGCGCCGCTGCTGCACGGCGTCGACCACGGGCACTCGCACTCGCACGGGCCGTCGCAGATGAGTCATGGAGCCGGTTCGCTCGAGCACCAGTCGCTCGCGTTTGCGTCACCGGCTGAGGTGGTGGAGCCGACGTTCTTCGCGGTCGCGCTGGGTGCTCCGGCGTCCAGGTCGCAGCGTTCGGCCGAGCTGTCGTCGCGCTGGTCTGCTGAGCAGCCGCAGGGCCCGTAACGACCGACGTTTCGAGTTCGCTCTTCTCACGCGCTCCGTCGACAGGCCGGAGTGTGTCTTCTCGTTCACGTCACGTGGTCTCGAAGAGGTCCGCCCGTGCGGTGGCTTCGCTTCATCATCGTGTGCACCTGCGTTCTCGGCGCAAGGCCGTCGTTTGCCCACGAAGACGATGGCGGCATCGATGACGACGAGGTGCTGCTCGCTCCAGATGCGGGGGAAACACCTGATCTGGCAGCCGCGGCGAGTGTGGCTCGAGACGGCGGAGTCGAACCGGCACGACGTGAGACGACCGTTCGTTCGAGCCGGCTCTCGCGCAGCGCCTCGGAAGTCACCATCACCCGAGACGTGATTCAGGCCGCGCCGCGCACCGGAGCCGTCGACCTGCTGCGCCTCGTGCCCGGCCTCGTCGCCTCCCAACACTCCGGTGAAGGCAAAGCGCACCAGCTCTTCCTGCGCGGCTTCGACGCCGTGCACGGGCAGGACGTCGAGCTGAACGTCGCTGGCCTGCCGGTGAACGAGGTCTCGCACGTTCACGCGCTCGGCTACGCCGACCTGAACTGGCTCATCGCCGATGCGGTGCGCGAAGTGAAAGTCACCGAGGGCAGCTACCGCGCGTGGCAGGGCGACTTCGCGGTCGCCGGCACCGTTCGCTACGAGCTGGGGCTGGAAGAGCGGGGCGTGACGGTCGCGGGCAGCTTCGGCTCGTTCGGGCGCGCGCGCCTGTTCGCGGGTGTGCGGCCGTTCGAGTCATCCGAGACGTTCGCGGCGCTCGAGCTCGTTCGCGGAGACGGCTTCGGGCCACAGCGCGGGTTTGGTCGCGCCTCCGTGCTCGGGCAGGTCGTCATTCCCCTCGAGAAGCTCAAGCTGCGCGCGGTCATCGGCAGCGCGGTGGGGCGCTTCGATTCTCCCGGCGTCGTTCGCGACGATGCGCGCGCGGGCTTCTTCGACGCGTTCGGTGCTGATCAGGGCGGCGCGTCGTCACGTCATCAACTGCTCGTCGGCGTCGATGTGCTCGGCGATGGAAAGACGTCGCTCGAGGTCTTCGGCGTGCTGTCGGATCTGCGGCTGAAGAACAACTTCACCGGCTACACCTCGGGGCCGGGCGGCGACGGGCTCGAGCAGACGCACCACGATGGGCTGCTCGGCGCGCGCGTGGAGCACCACCGCCACCTGCACCTCTTCGGGCAGACCCTCTCGCTCGACCTCGGGCTCGGCGGGCGGCGCGATGGCATCGAACAATCGCAGCGTCGTTATCGCGAGAACGACTCGACGGTGTTGCCGGCGAGCATCGACGCCGAGGTGATTCAGAGCGCGGCGAACGCGTGGACCGAGGTGTCCATGGCACCCGGGCGCTGGCGCTTCATGCTCGGTGGCCGCGCCGACGCGCTGGGCTTCGAGGTCGTCGACCGGCTCGGCCTTCGCCCGCGCACGGCCTCGTTCGGCGTGCACTGGGGGCTCAAGGCAGGCGTCGAACGCCAGCTCGGCGAACACGTGCGCGCGTACGCGAACTACGGCGATGGCTTTCGTTCTCCGCAGGCGCGGCAGCTGGCCGATGGAGAGGTCGCTCCGTTCGTGAACGTGCGCGGCGCCGAGGTCGGCACGTCGGTGGAGTTCTCGCGCGTGGTGACGAAGCTCTCGCTCTTCGGCTCGCACGTGGCGAACGACTTCTTCTTCGACCACACGGTGGGCTCGACGGTCGCGCTCGGCGCGTCGCTGCGTGGCGGCGCCTCGCTCATCGTCACCGCGAAGCCGCTCGAGGGCTGGTTGGTCAGCGGCAGCTTCACGGCAGCCACCGCGCGCGTGGTGAAGACGGGAGCCCTGCTTCCCTACTTCGCGCCCACCGTCGGCAGACTCGACTCCGGCTACACACGACAGCTCGGCCCGTTCACGGCTCACGCGGGAGTCGGCCTCACCTTCATCGGTCCACGGCCGTTGCCCTTCGGAGACTTCTCACGCTCCGTCTTCCTCGCCGATGCGCGCGCGTCGCTTCGCTGGCAGGCCATCGAGCTGGTGCTCGACGTGCAGAATCTGTTCGACAGCCGCTGGCGCGACGGTGAGTTCACCTATTCCTCGAACTGGGACCCCGCGCGCACCGCGAGCCAGCTGCCGTCGCGTCACTTCACCGCCGGAGCCCCGCGCTCCGTCTTCGTCACCCTGGAGATGCACCTGTGAGAACGCTCTGCTGTTCATTGTTCCTACTCGCCGGCTGCGACGTCGCGACCCAGCAGACGCGCCGCACGTTCCCCGTCGAGGTGGTGGTGACGGCTCCTTCGTCACCTCTCGAGACAGGCTGGACGGTGACGGACCTCTCAGGCGCGATGCCGCTGACCGAGGTGCGCTTCTATGAGGGGCGCGTGCTCGTCGCGCAGTGGAGCCCGATGAAGCTGATCATCTCCACCGCGTACGCGCACCCGGGCCACTACGTTCCCGGCGCGTCGATGGCCGAGGTCTTGACGCCGCTCGAGCTCGACCTCTCGAAGCGCGACGTCCTGCCGTGGGGCGAAGCGAGCGCCGTCACAGGCTCCTATGGCTCGGCGAAGCTCGGCTTCGGTACCATTCGGGTGCGCGGCACTGCGGTGAAGGCTGATCAGACGATTCGTTTCGACACCGGCCGACTGAAGCTCGCCGCGCCGCTCGAGGGCATTCGGTTCGAGCACGAGATGGACACGTCGGTCGGTCGCGTTCGGCTCGAGGTCGACCTCGGCGTGCTGCTCTCGCGCGTCGACTTCGACAAGCACGGCAGCTCCCCGGGCGCCGACGGCGTCATCACCTTCGACCCCGCGAGCGTGGCCTTCAACGGCTTCGACCGCGGCGTCACGGATTCTGGAAGTTACCGATTCACCTGGCAGCCCAACTGAGGAACGTTCCCACCATGCGCAACGCTCTGCTCTTCGCCGCACTCGTCACCATCACCGCCTGCGAGCCGCCCATCTCGATCGTGAAGTTCACGACGTGGGGTGAAGACTTCATCGAGACCGGCATTCCCGCCGAGAAGTTCGAAGACGGCTGGAGCGTGAAGTTCTCGCGCTTCCTCGTCGTGTTCCGCGACGCAGCCGTCGCCGATTCGACTGGCGCCACAGGAGCGCAGCAGCCTGGCGCGAAGGCGTTCGACCTGACGAAGAAGGGGCCTGTCGAGCTCTTCGCCGCGACGGCGCCGGGCAAGGCGTGGGACGTGGTGCGCTACGCCATCGGGCCCGACTCGAACGCCGACGCCACCAACATCGAGGCGTCAGACCTGGCGCTGCTGAAGTCGCGCACGGCCAGCCTCATCGCCATCGGCACCGGCACGAAGGCCGGCGTCACCAAGAGCTTCGAGTGGTCGTTCACCAGCAACACGCTCTACGACGCGTGTACACGCGCTGACGGCAGCAAGGGGGTCGTGCTGGTGCCGGGGAAAGAAGTGGTGGTGCAGCTCACGGTGCACGGCGACCACTTCTTCTACGACCAGCTCTCGGGCGACGCGAAGCTGCGCTTTGACCCCATCGCCAACGCCGACGCGAACAACGACAACAAGGTGACGCTCGACGAGCTCGCGACGGTGCAGCTCACGTCGCTGCCGCAGGGCCAGTACGGCACCACCGGCGCGGCCAGCATTCGCAACCTGCGCGAGTTCATCACCCAGAACATGCGCACCGTCGGGCACTTCGAAGGCGAAGGGGAGTGCACCCCGAAGGCCCGCTGATCAAGGCCCGAACAGGCCCGGCGTCATCACCGAGTCCGTCGCGGTGGCGCTCTTGTGGCAGTCGTTGCAGGTGGCGCCCGACTTTCCGTACTCCTCGCCCACTGGAGGACCGAGGCCGCGCCACTTGATGGCCACCGTGCCGATGGTCGAGCGCGTGAGCTCGAACCACTCCCACCCGCGCGCGCCGTTCGTGTTGTAGCTGCCGCCACGCTTGCCCATCGCAAAGGTGTGAAACGGCATTTCCTTCACGATGAGGGTGCCCACGGGGAACTCGGCGCTGCCCGCTGGCGGCCTTCGGTTGATGAAGACGGTGCGCGCGTCGGCCGAGTGCTCCGAGCCGCCGTCCTGCGCGGGGAGCACCGTCGACTCCCACGCTTCATAGCCTTCGAAGTCGCTCGCGAACGCGATGGTCGAGTTCGTCGGCGGCGTCATCACGCCACCACACGAGGCCAGCACCAGCCACAGCAGTCGCAGTCGCATCACTCGGCCGGGAGCTGGGGAATGCCCATCTTGTCGGCGGCGGTGTTCATCTCGGCCGCCAGCGTGCCCGCCTGTTTGTCGTCGGCCGCGCGCTGCACGACGGTGAAGAGCTGGCCAAACGGCGTCGCGAGGTCGGCGGCCGACGGCTTCACGTTCGACCAGGTCGAAGGCACGGGTGGAATCGCGTCGCCCGCCACCTTCGCGTACTCGGCCTCGAGCTCGGTGAAGGCCGTCTGAATTCGGGTGTCTTCGGCGGTGGCCGACTTGCTCAGCGCCCACGAGCGGAACGCCAGGTACGTCGCCTTCGCGCCCTCGAGGTTCGCGCGCATGTCGGCCAGCGTGAACTGCGAGTAGCGCGACTCCTCTTCACCGGTGGTGGCCTTCTCGACCTTCTCGACCTGCTCCTGCATCGAGCCGATGACGCCGCGGTATGCGGCTGCGGGGTCGAGCGCGAGCGGAGAGAAGTCGGCCGCCATCTGCTTCGTCTCCTTTGCCCACCGCGCGCACAGCGACGCCTTGAACTGGCGTGCCTCGGTCTCGGTCGCCGGGAAGCGGGCGGCCACGTACTTCGCGCCGAGGGCCTTCTCGAAGTCGATGACGCGCGCCGGAGTCGAGTCGCTCCACAGAATGCGCTCGATGGCGTGGTTCCCGGTGACCCCTTCGTCGTCGAACAGGTTCGTGTCGTTGGTGCTCTCGAGAAAGCCGTCGTACCGCTCGTCGATGGCCACGTCGATTTCGGGGAAGAGCACCGCGATGGCGCCCTCGACGCGCTCGTAGTCGGGGCGAGCGCGCTTCCACGCGGCCTTCATGGCGGCGATGGCCGCGGCGTCGTCGGTCGTGCTCCACCCACGGCCCGTCGGCGTGGGCGCGGCGTCACACACCGCCTGCGCATCGCGCGCGAGCGCGTCGAGGTTCGTCTGCACGTACGACTTCACGTTCAACAGGGCTTCCTGCTCCGGCGTCGGTCCACAGGCTGCGGCGAAGAGGGCAAAAGACACGGCAAGTCGGCTCATAGGGTCTCCAGGAAGGTGAGCAGCGTCTTCCGCTCCACGTCGGAGAGCTGCTCGTAGTGGTGCACAGAAGCGCGGGCTTCGGAGCCCGGCCCTCCGTGCAATCGAATGGCTTCGTCGAGCGAGGTCGCCCGGCCATCGTGGAGAAAGCTCTTCAAGAAGCGCAGGCCCACCAGCGGCGCGGTGCGGAACTCCGATGACGTGGCGCTGCCGTCGGTGAGGCCGTCGGCGAAGGTGGGCCCGAGGTCGTGCAGCAGCACGTCGGTGTAGACGGCGACGCTGGTGCCGGCGCGCTGGGTGACGGGGTAGTCGGCGCGCGTTCGCAGGCTGGGCACATGACAGCTCGCACAGCCCGTCGCTTCGAACAGCCTCGGCACACCGACGGGCGCCGCGCGCCTCGCCGGGAAGCGCAGCAGCCGCAGGTAGTCGGCGACGGCGGCCACCGTCTCGAGCTCGAGGTCGATGCCGGGTCTGCTGTCGTCGACGAGCGCCTCGGGGTTCGGTGGCTCGGTAGGCCGCAACGGCGACGTCAGCCCCATGTCGCCCTGAAACGCGTCGGCCGCGAAGTCGTCGAGCGTCGCCACGCGCGCCTTCACGCCGAACCGGCCGACGACGGTCTCGCCTCGGCGGTGCTGATGAAAGGTCAGGTCTGCCGAGTGTTCGCTCGCGAAGACGACGAGGTTGCGCCGCCCCGAGACACCATCGGTGCCCGAGGCCTGCTCACGCTCGAGGCGCTCGAGCTCGGCTTCGTCCACCGCCTCGATGGCGCCAGCGGCCCAGACCGTCTGGCCCACCCGCGTCGAGCGGAGCAGCCCCGCTGCGCCGTCGAGCGGCACCGTCGCGCCGGCCGTCGTCATGCGGCGAACGGTGTGGCCCAGCCGAAGCTCCGGCTGCCCTGGCACGGGCGTGCCGTCACCGTCGACCTGCGCCAGCTTCTCGACGAAGCCCGGGCCCTTGCCTCCGCCCTCATGGCAGGCCGCGCACGATGGCCGAATGAAGAGCGGGCCCAGGCCATCACGCTCGGTGAAGGGCACCTCGAACAGCCGGTCGCCCTCGTCGAAGCGCGCGCGCCAGTCCTCCGAGAGGCCAGACAGCGGCAGGTCAGTCAGGTCGTCGGCCACGACGGCAGGCTGGGCGCACGCCGCGAGAGAGAGGATGAGAATCGCGCGCATTGGTATTGAGAATCATTATCAATACGCGGTCGGCACGTCAAATGTCGGCTCGGCTGTGCCAAGCGGCGTCGGCATGTCGACTCCAACTGACGCTGCTGCGCCGCTTGCGCCCTATTTCCTCGGCGCGTTTGGCGAGAACAACGACCTGCTCGAAGGCGTGCTCGTCGAGCTGTTGCGCGACCACGTGTACTGGCGCCGCAACTTCCACCCCGACGACACGCCGCCCATCTCGACGGCGGCGCAGTTCGACCCGGCCTTCCAGCAGCGCGTCGCGGGCATGAAGCGCGAGCTGCATCGGCTGGCGGCGCAGCTCAAGCGCTCGGTGCCGACGTTTCACCCGCGCTACCTCGGCCACATGACGAGCGACTTGTTGCTGCCGGGCCTCATCGCGCAGCTCGTCACCACGCTCTACAACCCGAACAACATCGTCGACGAGGTCGCGCCCGTCACGCTCGCGCTCGAGCACGAGGTCGGCCAGCAGCTGTGCCGCATGGTCGGCTACGCGACGACGCCAGGCGCCACGCCCTGCGGCGCAGGCCACCTCACCTCGGGCGGCACGCTGGCCAATGACGAGGCGCTGTTCCTCGCGCGCGCGGTGAAGTTCGCGCCGCTCGCCGTACGTGACGCGTGCGAGGCCACGGGCGTCTGGGTGGAGCCGTCACTCCGCGGCGCCGACGACTTCGAGCTGCTCGGCTGGCCGACGTCGCGCTGCCTCGAACTGATTCACCGAGTGCTGAGAACGCCCGAGCTCTCAGGTGCCTTCGCGTCGGCGCGGGTCGAGGCCCTCGGGCTCGTGCAGTTCGCGCAGCGTCACGCTGCCGCAGGGCGCTGTGTGGTGGTGGCTCCGGCGAGCGCGCACTACTCGTGGGCCAAGGCGATGCGGCTGTTGGGCCTGGGCGAGCAGCAGCTGGTGCTCGTGCCCACCGTCGAAGGCCGCGTCGAGGTCGACGTGCTCGAGGCGCGGTTGAAGGAGCTCGAGGCGACCCGTACGCCCGTGCTCGCCGTCATTGGCGTCTACGGCACCACCGAGTTCGGCTCCTTCGACGAGCTGCACCGCATCGCCGCGCTCCGTCGCGACGAGCGCCACTTCTGGTTTCACGTCGACGCCGCGTGGGGCGGGTACCTGCCGTCGGTGTTCCGCGAGGCCGACGGTTCGCTGCGGCCGCGGGAGCAGGTGGCGACGGGCTTCAGGCACTTCCCCAGTGAGCGCGTCTATCGCTCGACCGCTGCGCTGGCCGAGGCCGACTCCATCACCGTCGACCCGCACAAGCTGGGCTACGTGCCCTATGGCGCCGGCGCGTTTCTCTGCCGCGACCGCCGCGCCTTCGAGCTCGCGATGCAGCAGGCGGCGTACGTCTTCACGTCTGCGGGTGACGACGAGGCGCGCTTTCGCAACGCCGGCCGCTTCAGCCTCGAAGGCTCTCGTCCCGGCGCTGCTGCCGCTGCCGTCGCGCTCAACCACCGCGTGCTGCCGCTCGACCACGGGCACTTCGGCCAGCTGGTCTCGCGCTCGGTGCAGGCCTGCGAGGCGTTGTTCGACCACGTGCCCGGGCTGCGCAGTCGGCTGCAGGGGCTCGCCGAGGTGACGGTGCCCTTCACGCCCGACTGCAACGTGATGGGGCTGGCTTTCAACCCGCGTGGCAATCGCTCCCTCGCTGCGGCGAACGCCTTCACCCGAAAGCTCTTCGACGAGCTCGCGGTGCACCCCGCCGACCAGGCCGGAGGCGACGCCGCCTTCTTCGGCTCCTGCACCACCGTGCCGCTCGCCCACCTGGGCCTGGCCGAGCGCGCGCGTGTGTCTGAAGCGTTGGGCCTCGACCTCGATGGCGCCGACGCTCCGGGGCTCTTCATGCTGCGCCACACGTTGATGAACCCGTGGCTGCTCTCGTCGCCCGACGACTCGGCGCGCACGTGGGTCGACGCCTACGTCGTGCACCTCGAGCGTCTCGTGCGGAAGCTGACGGCGTGAGCGTCAGTGCTCCTTTCCATCGACGCGCGCGGCCAGCAGCATCGGCGTGATGCGAAGGCCCACCACCGTGAAGCCCAGCACCCAGCACGCAGCCGCGGCCCAGAGCGCCTCGCGGTAGAACGCCGGAGCCAGCTGCGGCGCGACGACGCGCGCGACGAAGCCGGCCAGCATCACCCACAGCACCGCCTTCTCGACGGGCCCGAAGACGACGGGCCTGCCGGTGTGGCCCGAGGCGATGCGGAAGAACATCGCGGGAATGATGAGGCCCATGGTGCCGAAGGTGAAGACGTGTACGGGCAGGGTGCCGACCCACGTCATCGGCAGCACGTCGAGCACCAGCTGCGCCGCCAGCGCGAGGCCGCCCAGCACCATCACCGCCACCTCGAGTCGTCGAAACGCGAGCTGTGGGCTCGAACGCGCGAAGCGGGCCACCACCAACAGCGCGAGCGCCGGTTGCAGCACGAGCCGCACCGATGACGGCAGCCACGCCGCAGCCACCAGCACCAGCGCGAGGCCCTTGATGGCGGCGTCGAGCCAGGCGAGCGGAGTGAGGGTGACGTTGAACGCGGCCTTCATGAACGGCGGCAGCGTGCGCTCGAGCATCACCACGAAGGCGAGGCGGAAGAGGCCGAGCGTGAGGGTGACTCCGGCGGCGAAGTGTTCGGGCGAGAGCACCAGCGCGCGGGCGACGAGCAGCACCGGCAGCGCGACGATGAAAATCCAGTTGTCGCGGTAGCTGTCGTCGCGTCGGCCCCGCACCAGCGTCTGCAGCACCAGCCCGATGAGACACGCGGCGTACAGCGAGACGGAGGCCCACCGGAGCCACACAGGCCACGCGCCGCCGAACCAGATGGCGACGCGCTCGAGCCCCCACGCAGCGACGAGCAGCTGCAGCGTGCGCCCGTGATGCCCGCGCACCTTCGTCCAGTTCTTCGTGGCGGTGAGCAGAAAGCCGCCCAGCACCGTGAAGCCGAAGCCGTGGAACATCTCGTGCGCGTGCCATTGCATCGGCGACAGCCACGACGGCGGCGCCACGAGACCCGCCAGCATCGAGACCCACAGCACCGGCGTCACCACCGACAACAGACACGCGAGCGGGAAGAAGGGGCGAAAGCCCACGAGCCACAGCGGGTGGCCCTGCCAGACACGCGACGACGGGGAGCTCTGCATGCGGGAGCGATGTGCACTGCGGGTGCCACGCGCGCCTGTGGGGTGCAGGAGCGTCATGTTTCGCGACGGAGCACGGCGCGTTCCACTTCCGAACATGCTCGAGCCGGCGTCGCACAGTGTGGGTGGGGCAGGAGGGGTTGATCCACCCGGCTAACGTTTCGCGAAGAAGAACCACCCACGTCGGGTACGCTCCTCGTCCCCGCACACCTCGTGGACTCCTTCGAATTCGTCAGCACCGAAGACGCTCAGACCGAGCTGGTGCTCCCATTTCCCTCGACCGGCTTCACCCTCGGAAGCGCGGCGACGTGTGACGTGAAGCTGCCCGGCAACGTGGCCGCCGACCTCGCGCTCAGAGTCGACGTCTCGCCCACGGGCGAGGTGCAGGTGTCGGCGCTGCGGGGCGCGCTGGCCATCGACGGCGTGGCGACGACGTCGAGCCCCGTTCGCCTCGGCCAGGTGGTGCGGCTCGGCACCGCGGGCCTGCTCCTTCGCCGCGCCAGCACCGGCCCCCAGACGATTCGCCAGCGCACCGGCCCGAGCGGCAATGGCCATGAGAAGACGGCCACGACCTCGATTCTGGCGCCGGGCACCGTCGTCGCCGGCCGCTACGAAGTCGTCGCGCGCCTCGCCTCGGGTGCCATGGGTGACGTCTACCGCGTCGAGCACGCCTCGCTGCGCAAGTCGTTCGCGCTCAAGGTGCTCAAGCCCGAGCTCTCGAAAGACCCCGAGTTCGTCGCGCGGTTCCAGCGCGAGGCCATCGCCACCACGCGCATCGGCCAGCAGAACATCATCGAGGTCGTCGACTTCGGGCAGCTGCCGGGCGGGCAGTTCTACTTCGTCATGGAGTACCTCGACGGGCAGACGCTCGCGAGCCTCGTGTACCGGTTTGGCCCGATGACGGCGCACCGGGTGCTCAAGTTGGGGTTGCAGATTGCGCGCGCGCTGGCGGCGTCTCATGAGCAGGGCGTGGTGCACCGCGACGTCAAGCCCGAGAACGTCATCGTGCTCGAGCGGCCGGGTGACCCCGACTTCGTGAAGGTGCTCGACTTCGGCGTCGCGAAGGTGACGACGACCGAGCCGTCGGGCGCCAACCAGACGGGCATCGGCGTCATCATCGGCACGCCGCAGTACATGGCGCCCGAGCAGTGCGTGGGCCAGCCCGCCGACGCGCGCACCGACGTCTACGCGCTGGGCCTCATTCTTCATGAGCTCTGCACCGGCCGCGCCGTGTTCCAGGGTGAAGAGGCGTCGGAGCTGATGCTGCATCACACCAGCACGCCTGCGCCGGCGTTCGGCAAGGGGCCGCTGGGTGACGTGCCGCCCGAGCTCGAGGCGCTGGTGTTGATGATGTTGCAGAAGCGGCCCGCGGCGCGGCCGGCCTCGATGCGACAGGTCATCGAGACGATGGAGGACATCGAGTTCGCGCTCGACCGCCCGCGCCGCCCCGCCCTGCGTGACGAGATGCCGACGTCACCGCTGCTGCCGAAGGTCGTCATCGACAAGGCCGTCGTCAAGCGCACCACCGACGAGCTGCCCGCCGCCGCGACCGAGGCCGTGAAGCCGGCGTCGACCGAGCTGAACACGGCCCTCGAGCCCGAGCTCGTCGTGCAGAAGAGCAAGGCGCCGCTGGTTGCGCTCGGAGGCATCGGCGCCCTCGTCATCGGCGCGGTGGTGGTGATGCTCTTCAGCGGGCCGACGGCCCAGCCGGTGCCAACGCCCACGCCACCCCCCGCTCCCCTCGAGCCCGTGAAGCCGCCGCCGCCCGTCGTGGAGGCGGTGAAGCCTCCAGACCTTCCACCGACGCCAACCACGATGACGTGGCACCTCACCTCGAAGCCCTCCGGCGCGCTCGTCACCATCGATGGAACGCTGGTCGGCAAGACGCCCCTCGACTGGAGCGGAGCCCCCGAGCAGGCCCACCAGCTGAAGGCCACCCTCGAAGGGCACCGCGAGCTCGCGCTGTCGTTGAGCGACGGCGGCGTCGTCGAGCTCGTCTTCAAGAAAGCCGGCGGCCGCGCCAGCGACATCAAAGACCCGTTCGCGACGCCCGAGTCCGACCTTCGCGACCCGTTTGGAGAGTCCCCATGAGCAGCCTGGCTTCCCTTCTGCTGGCCACCGCGCTCGCCGCGGCGCCCGCTCCCGACGCGACCGCGCAGGCGAAGAAGGTCTTCGGTGAGGGCCAAAAGCTGTACACGCAGGGAAAATATCAACAGGCGCTGGCGCGCTTCGAAGAGGCCTACGCGCTCAAGCCGCTGCCGCTGCTTCGCTACAACGTGGCGCGCTGTCATGAACGCCTGGGAGCTCCCGCGCCGGCGCTGCGCGCCTACCGCGATTTTCTGCGACTCAGCCCCAAGGCCCCCGAGCGCGAGGCGGTCTCGAAGGCGATGGTCGAGCTGCAGAAACAATTGCACGCCAGCGGTGTGCAGCAATTGCTCGTGCTCTCTGAGCCGCCCGCTGCAGAGATTGAAGTCGATGGAAAGCTGCTGGGCCCGGCGCCGGCCTCCATCGAGCTGCCGGGTGGCGAGCACCAGGTGACGGCGCGGCTGCCGGGGTACGCCGCCTCGACCCGCCGCATCACCATCACCACCGCGACGATGGTCGACCTCAACATCACGCTCGAGGCCGCGCTCGCGCCACCTCCTCCGCCGCCCGCCGTCGTCGATGTTCCAAAGGCGCCGGTGCTCACGCCCGCGGCCACCGTCGTCGTCGCGCCCGCGGCCCCAGAGCCTGCGCCGACGAAGCGGGTCTTCACCTGGGTCGCGGGAGGCGTCGGCGTCGCAGCCCTCGGCGCGGCGGTGGGCATGGGCGTCACGGCCTCGGGCGCCTCGCAGCGCCTGCGTGATGGAACGGTGCGGCCACAGCCCGAAGCGCAGGCGCTCTACGACCAGGCCAACACCATGCGCACGGGCGCGAACATCTCGTACGGCGTCGCGGGCGCAGCGCTCGTCACCGCCGCCATTCTCTTCTTCGTCGAAGGCCAGTGAGGAACCGCATGCACTCTCTTTCGAGCCTCGTGGGCCGTGCGCTTCGTGTGTCCGCACTCCTCGGCGTCGTGACGTTGGCGGGCTGTCAGGTGCCGCTCGTCGGCGCAGCGTGCGTCTCTGACGACAACTGTCCCCGCGGTCAGGTCTGCCAGATGCTGGTCTGCGTCGAGGGCTCGCCCTCCAGCGACAGCGGCGTCACTGACGTCGACGGCGGCTCGTCACAGCAGGACAGCGGCGTCATCGACGCGGGCGCCACGGCCGACGCAGGGCTGCAGGATGCGGGTGTCGTCGACGCCGGCGTTCCCACCTGGGCCATCGGCGGCACGGTGAGCGGCCTCGTCGGGCGTGGCCTCGTGCTGCGCAACAACGGCACCGACGACCTCTCGGTGTCCGACGCAGGCACCTTCACCTTTGCCACGAAGCTGCTTGGCGGCGCGGCCTACGACGTCACCGTTGGCACGCAGCCCACGACGCCGACGCAGAGCTGTGTCGTCAGCAACGGCAGCGGCACCGTCGCGGCAGCCGACGTCACCGGCGTCAGCATCGCGTGCACCACCAGCGCCTATCGCGTCGGCGGCACGGTCTCGGGGCTCACCGGCTCGGGCCTCACGCTGCGGCTCAACGGAGGCGCGCCGCTGGCCGTCTCGATGAACGGCGCCTTCTCGTTCCCCACGCCCGTCGACAGCGGCCAGACGTTCCTCGTCGAGATTGCCACGCAGCCGATGAGCCCGATGCAGACCTGCACGCTCGGCGGCGAGATGGGCACCATCGCCACCAACGACGTCACCTCGGTCTCGGTGAGCTGCGCCACCGGCCGGCGCGTCATCGGCGGCACCGTCACGGGCCTCGTCGGCACCGGCCTCACGTTGTCGAACAACGGCACCGACACGCTGGTGTTGACGGCGAACGGCTCGTTCTCGTTCCCCACCACCGTCGTCGAGGGCGGCGCGTATGCCGTCACCATCTCGCAGCAGCCCACGGGCCCGCACCAGACGTGCGTGGTGAGCAATGGTTCGGGCACGGCGGGCACGACGAACGTGACGTCGGTCTCGCTCGTGTGCACGACGAACGCGTACGCCATCGGCGCGAACGTCACCGGCCTCGTGGGCACCGGGCTGCAGCTGAGCCTGAACGGAGGGGCGGCACAGGCTGTCTCCATGGCCATGGCACCGCTCGGCATGCTCGACAGCGGCGCGACGTACGCCGTCACCGTCGTGCAGCAACCCACGGCGCCTGCACAGACCTGTACACTCACTGGCAACAGCGGCACCGTGGCCGGCGCAAACGTGACCGTGCAGGTCACCTGTACGACCAATCAGTATCGAGTGGCTGGCAGCATCACCGGCCTGTTGGGGAGCGGGTTGTCGGTGCGCCTCAACGGAGGCCCGGCCCAACCGGTGTCGGGCTCGTCGTTCACCCTCACGCCCAACATCGCCAGCGGCCAGCCGTACGCCGTCACCATCGCGCAGCAGCCGACGATGCCCTGGCAGACCTGCACCGTGATGAATGGCAGCGGCACCGTCGCCGACCTCGACATCAATGACGTGCAGCTCTCGTGCACCACGAACAACTACACCGTCGGCGGCACGGTCACCGGCCTCACCGGGAGCGGGTTGCAGTTGACGATGAACGGCACGCCGCTGTCCGTCACGACGGCGTCGTTCACGTTCCCGATGATTCCGAGCGGCACGATGTGGACCGTCACCGTCACTGCCCAGCCGACTGCGCCGAGTCAGACCTGCACCGTCACCAGCGGCACTGGAACGCTTGCGGGCGCGAACGTCACCTCGGTCTCGGTGAACTGCACCACGAACACGTACGCCGTCGGCGGCACCATCACCGGGCTCACGGGCAGTGGCCTGCAGCTGCGGCTCAACGGAGGCGCCGCGCAGGCCGTCAGCGGTACGAACTTCACGCTGGCTCCGCAGGTCGCGAGCGGTCAGATGTACACCGTCACCGTCGGCGCGAACCCGACGTCGCCATCACAGACCTGCACCGTGATGAATGGCACCGGCACCATCGGCGCCGCCGACATCTCGAACGTGCAGGTGAGCTGCACCACCAACCCGTACACCGTCGGGGGCACGGTCTCGGGGCTGAGCGGCTCGGGCCTTTCGTTGAAGCTCAACGGCGGCACAGCGCTCCCCGTCACGGGCACCAACTTCACCTTCCCCGCGATTCCGAGCGGCACGATGTACACGGTGACGGTCGATACGCAGCCCTCGATGCCGACGCAGGTGTGCACGCTCACCAACGCGACCGGCACTGTCACCACGGCCAACGTCACCAACGTGGCCGTCTCGTGCACCACCAGCAGCTTCTCGGTCACTGGCAGCATCACGGGGCTCACCGGCGCGGGGTTGCAGTTGCGGGTCAATGGCGGCTCGGCCCAGCCGGTCAGCGGCACGAACTACACCCTCACCCCTCAGCTTCTCAGCGGCACCATGTACAACGTTGCCATCGCCCAGCAGCCGACGGGACAGCTCTGCACACTCACGAACCCGACCGGCACCATCGGCGGCAGCGACGCCTCGGTTCCCGTCGTCTGTCTGAACGCCTACACGGTCGGCGGCACGGTCACGGGGCTCAACGGCACGGGTCTGAGCCTCTCTCTCTCGGCGGGCAGCATGCAGAGCGTCAGCCCTTCGGCTGACGGCTCGTTCTCGTTCCCCAGCGTGGTCGCGACGGGCACCGCGTTCACCGCTGCGGTCACCAGCTCTCCGGTCACGCAGTCCTGCACGGCCGTGGGCACCAGCGGCACCGTGCTCAACGCCAACGTCACCACCATCGTCGTCACCTGCGTGAACACCTGGTCCATCGGAGGCACCGTCACCGGGCTCACCGGCACCGGCCTGCAGCTCGCCGTCAACGGTGGGGCGGCCAACAACGTCTCGGGCCCGTTCACGCTGTCACCACGAATTGCGACGAACGGCACCTACGCCGTCAGCATCGTCACCCAGCCCACGGGCCAGCTCTGTGTCGTCGCCAACGGTCTGGGCACGGCGACGGCGAACGTGACCAACGTCTCTGTGTTGTGCGTGGCGACGCCCAATTCCTGCAATGCGTGGCACACCGCTTATCCAACGCTCCCCTCGGGCGCGTACCCGATTCGGCCCGCGGCGACGACGTATGACGTCTATTGCGACATGACGACGAGCGGTGGTGGGTGGACGCTCGTGATGAAGATTGACGGCGCCTCGCAGACCTTCAACTACGACAGCGCGTTCTGGACGAACTCGGCCACACTCAACCCCGAGTCCACGAACCTCAGCGACACGCAGATGAAGTCGCTGGCGTACAACGAAGTGGGCTTCACCCAGCTGTTGGTCGGTATGCGCGAGGGCATCGACCTGCGAACCGTGAGCTTCAGTCTGCTGAAGTCGAGCGTGTCGTCGTTGGTCGCGAGCGGCGACAGCTTCGGAGACCGTTCGACGTGGATGTCGTTGTCAGCGAATGCTGCGCTGCAGCCCAACTGCAACCAGAGCGGCGCGAGCAAGAACACCGGCGGGAGCGTCAGCTACTACTCGGGCTTCGCGCGTGTTCGCATTGGCCACATCGCCGACGACTCGGGCTGCGGCGGGCATGACTCGTACATCGGGCTTGGCGGCCAGGCGCCAGACCAATGCTCGACTGGAGTGGGGGTATCGGCGGGGAACCGTGCGTGCTTCCCACCGATCCTGAACGCAACGAACGGCAGCGTTGGGGTTCGAAATGCGCCTGCCT
>JBEOKA010000089.1:0-3231 GCA_040275325.1 Myxococcaceae bacterium
CGTACGTCGGCTACCTCGCGCTGCGCAGCTTCACTGAAGACCCCGAGCGTCGCGCGACGTGGAGCGCTGCCGTCGGCATCTTGAGCGGCGTCTCGTTGCCCATCACGTATTACTCGGTGCGCTGGTGGAACAGCCTGCACCAGGTGCAGTCGAGCACCGCGAGCGTCGACAAGACGATGGGCAGCGTTCTGCTCTGGGGCCTCGTCACCCTGCTCTGCTTCCTCTTCCCCTTCATCGTGAAGCGCTACGAGATCGCCCGCGCACGCCAGACGGCCGCCATGGAGCTGCCGCCCCTCGAAGCGCCCCGCCCGGAGGCCGCATGAGAGCCCTGTTCGCCGCCCTCGTCGTCACTGCGTCGCTCGCCTTCGCCGACATCGCGCCGCCCGAGAAAGCACCGCCTGAGCCGGCTCCGGCGCCTGTCGTCGAGCCTGCACCTGCTCCACAGCACCCGATGGGCATCGAAAAGGCAGGGGTCGGCTCAGGTGTCATTCAGGGCGGCTGGGAGTACGTCTACGCCTGCTACGCGCTCGCGGTAATTGGAGTGCTTGGGTACGGCGCGTCGTTATTCGTACGGCGACCGAAGGAGCAGACGTCATGACGGGTGAAACGAGAAACAGGTTGATCGCGATTGGCGCGATTCTGGTCGCAGGCGCGGCGCTCGCGTGGGTTGCGTTCGGCAACATCGGCGAGAACCTCGTCTATTACTGGAAACCCTCCGAGATGGTGGCGCAGGGAGAGAAGGCCTATGGCGCGACGATTCGGCTCGGTGGCGTCGTGGTGCCGGGCAGCCTCAACTGGTCTGCCGAACACACCAGCCTCACCTTCGAGGTCGCCGACAGCCACCTGCCCACCGCGCAGAAGGTGAAGGTCTCGAGCGAGGTGACGCCTCCGCAGATGTTCCGCGAGGGCATCGGCGTCGTCGTCGAAGGCACCTACGCGAACGATCTCGTCTTCAAGACGAACCGGCTGATGGTGAACCACTCGAACGAGTACCGGGCTCCGGGCTCCGACGGTGGAATGCCCGGTGACTGGAAGGGCTCGCTGAGCCAGGCCGACACCACGAAGTGAGGTCGAGTCACCAGCGGAACGCGAGGCGTCCCCTGGGCGGCGAGTGGAACAGACAAGCGACCGCGTCTCCCGTGAGCAGCGAGTTGAAGTGCCGCGGGCTGTTCGGGTCGAGCACCGGCCGCGGGCTGTTCGGGTCGAGCACCGGCCGCGGCCGCACCGCTGGAACGAAGGACGCAGCCTCGAAGTCCCACCCGGCGGCGCGGCCTCCCTCGAGCAGCGGGCGCTCGGCGAATTGAAACAGCAGCTCGAAGCGCGCGCCGTCGTCGTCGACCGGCCACTCTGGCTCCTGTTCGAACGAGGGCCAGCCGCCGAGCTTGTCGCAGCGCAGCGATCCTTCAGGGTCTTCGTCGAACTGGAGCCAGTCGGCGATCGGCCCGGGCGCGAGGACGTCTGCCGTTGGGCCTTCCACGTGAACGAGCTCGCCTTCGAGTCGTTCGAGCAGAACGCCAGGCGCGGTCTCGGTCGAGGTGTCGCAGCCGTGGCTGCAGAGGAAGAGCTGAATCAGGCCACCACCTGCGGGCAGCGGCAGCTCGGCCGTGTCGAGTGTGAGCACATGCACGAGCGGCTGCTGACACGAGCGACACGCGGGCCACGAGGCGGTGGGTCGAAGCGCGGTCGTCGTCGCGATCGCCGAACGATTCGCCGAAGCCCCGGTGACTGGCAGAAACGCACGGCGCGGAGAAACGGTGGCGACACGGCTGCTGATGGGCGGCGCAAAGACGGGTGCAGCGGGAGTGCTCGGCTCTGAAACCGGGAGCAGGCTGCGGTCGACGACACACTCGCGCACCACTTCACCCCGCTTCGAGGTGACGTCTCGCAGGCGCCCGTTCGAGAGCCGAAGAGCGCAGTCGATGGAGCTCTTCACCGTCGGGCGAAGTCCCTCTTCCGACGACAACAGGGCGACGGCTTCGTCCACCGAGGCCGCGGTGGTGCCGACGATCATCAAATGCCCCGTGAACATGGCCTCACAGACCATTCGGCCCGAGCTCGCGTCGAGACGATCGAGCGCGATGACATCGGGGTCCTGGCGCAGACACGACCGGAGCGCGTCGAGCGTCGACCGATCGGGCAGTGTGATCGTCTCGGCCTTGCGGGAGAGCGGGGTCACGCGCGTCGGGTTCGACTCGATGAGCAGGGTGTGCACGTTCGTCGCGGGGAAGGTTCTGGCCAGCGTGACGGCCAGCTCGGGCGCGCGCTCGTCGCCGAAGCACAGCACCAGCGAGCGGGCTCCGTTCACCAGCAGGCGCACGACCCGCGTGAGGTCTCGTTGTGATTCGGGCGATTCGAGGAACGCATCGAGCGATTCGAGCGGGGAGGTCATCGGTCGCGACGGTAGCCGAAGCTCCGTGGCATATCCGCGCGCATGAACCGGACGATCGGCATGTTGTCGGCGGGCTTTGCGTTTCTCGGCGTCGTGCTCGGAGCCATGGGCGCGCACGCCCTGAAGAGCAGCGTCGAAGGGCTCGCTGACGCGGCCGATCGAATGCGCTGGTGGGAGACCGGCGCGCGCTACCACCTGACCCACGCCCTCGCGCTGGGTCTCACCGCGATCGTCGCCCACCATGTGACGTCGAAGGCGCCGCGCATCGCCGCCGGCCTCTTCATCGCCGGCATTCTCGTCTTCTCGGGCAGCCTGTACGTGATGGGGCTGACCGGCGTTCGCGGGCTGGGCGCGATCACGCCGCTCGGCGGCTTCGCGCAGCTTGGCGGGTGGCTCGCGTTGCTGTGGTCGATGAAGCAGCTCCCCGCCCGCTAAGAGGAGACTCCATGGCTTACGAACGATCACGCAGCAGCGGCGGTGCACGACTCCTCATCGGCCTCGTCATCGCCGGCATCTCGGTGCTGACGTACTTCTCGCGTCGAACGACGAACGAGCTCACGGGCGAGACGCAGTACGTGAAGCTCACCGAGCAGCAGGAGGTCGCACTCGGGCTCTCGAGCGCGCCACAGCTGACGCGGCAGTTCGGTGGTGCGACCTCCGACGCCACCATCTCCCAGTACGTCACGCGCGTGGGCCAGCGCCTCGCCACGAAGAGCGCCGCGGCGAAGACGAAGTACCCGTTCAAGTTCACGGTGCTGGCCGATCGAAAGACGATCAACGCGTTCGCGCTGCCCGGCGGGCCGGTGTTCATCACCGAGGCGTTGCTGAGCCGCATGACGAAC
>JBEOKA010000090.1:0-19361 GCA_040275325.1 Myxococcaceae bacterium
GACCTGCTCCCGAGAGGACTTTCACCTCCTATCCACGCCCGTGCTGGGCACACACGAAGAAAGGCCGGCTCCGTGAAGAGCCGGCCTTCGAAGACTTCAACGCATCGACCGTTTCAGCGAATCGACGCCTCGTAGATCTCCTTCACCAGCTTGGGATCGACGAACGGGTTGCGCTCGTTCTTGCCCGTGAAGGCGGCGTCGGTCTGCGGGCGCCAGAGGAAGTCGGGGTTCGGGCTCGTCGGGTCGTACCCGCCGTTGACGAACTTGCCGCCCTTCTCCTCGAGCCAGTAGCGGTACGTCTCGGAGCCACCGCCACCGCCGAGCGAAACCGTGCGCTCGACCCAGGTGATCTTCCCGCCGCTCGAGGGGCCGTTGTAACCCTTCTTCAGCAGCTCATCGTTCGCCCACGAGGGCTTGAGGCCATCTTTGTAGAGCGTGTCGTCGGCCTTGTAGAAGTTGTAGTTCCACACGTGGTCGCCCGAGTCCTTGTCCATCACGGCGGGGCGGCCCGACTTCAGCCACGCCTCGATCGTCTCGTGCATCAGCACCGGGTCATCGCGCTTGTCTTCGCGAGCGACGTAGTTGAGCTCTGACTTCTTGAAGGTCTTCTCGGTGCCGTCGAGCAGGCGCAGCTTCACCTCGTCGGGCAGCGCGGTGCTGTTGATCGTCCAGTCCTGCTGGCCGCGCGTGGCGAACTCGAGCTCGGTGACGATCGTGCCGCGAACCTGCTGGCCGTTCTTGAGCGCCACCACGTCGGCGTTGGCGTCGTAGCGGTTACCCACGAAGTCCGAGCCGCCGCCCTGGCTGTCGGCGAGCACCGTCAGCAGGCCCTTGATGTCCTGCGTGGTGAAGGTCACTCCGTTGAGCACCACGTCTTTCTTGGGCTCTTCGAAGAGAATGCCGGCGCGGGCCACCTTGTCGCAGCTGCCCCACCAGCCCACGCTCATCGAGCCGTCCGTCTTGCCGTCTTTGCCGAACTGGCCCTTGCCGTCGATGAAGTCCCACGCGACGTCAGCATCGATCTTGCCGTTGTTGTTGAAGTCGACGCCCGTCGTGCGCTCGGCGTCTTTCTCGTTGAGCGACGAGTTGGGGATGTAGTGGCCCGACTCCTTGTTGATGAGCCAGTTCAGCGCGGGCTTCAGCTCGAAGTTGCGCGCGCCTTCAGCCTGGCCACGCGCCTTGAGCAGCGCGTCGAACTTCGCCATCGGGCCTTCCTTCGCCCACAGGTTCGACGAGGCCGAGCCGTCGGTGTTGCCGCCGTAGCCGGCCATGGGCCAGTACGTCGTCGTCCACGGCATGCGCGTCGCCTCGTGCGTGACCTTCACCGGCTCGTTGGTCGGCGCGGGAGGAGGCGGCTGCGGCGAGCTGCCCAGCAGGCGCGAGAACTCGGCCTTACCCGCGGTGGTGAACTTCGAGGCGTGGGTCTGCAGAATCGCCGCCAGCTCGGCCTTCTCGCTCGCGTCGATCGTGTTGCCGTCCTTCGCGGCGCTGAACAGCTTGCGAACTTCGTCACGCGTGATGCTGTTGTTGCGAAGGGCCGTGTTCAGCGAGCTGCGAATGCCGTCGATGCTCATGGAGTCTCCGTGAAGGGGCAGGTGCGACTTTGCCTACATTGTCGGATTGGACGGGGCGGAGTTTCGCATGATCCCGTCGATCCTGGGATTTGTGCCGAACGACCCTCGTGATTCTGGGTGGTTCCACTGGTAGAACAGCCACGTGCCGCCGCCGAAAAAGCCGCTGAAGAAGTCTCAGCTGCCGACCGAGGCTGACGCCAGCACCCGGCTGACTCGCAGTCGTGGCGCGTTGCTCGGGCTGGCCGTTGGCGAAGCGATGGGCATTCCCAACGAGCTGAAGAACATCAACGCGCCCGACTTTCCGACGTTGGCCGAGTACCCGGTGATGGAGCCGATGGGCGGCGGCCGCTTCGAGCTCAAGCGCGGCCAGACGTCGTGGGGCACGCAGATGGCGGTCGCGCTGGCGACGGTGCTGCGAAAGAAGCACGTGTACGAGCTGAAAGAGGTCGCGAAGGCCTACCTCGCGTGGATGCCGTCAGCCTTCGACGTGCCCGACACCTTCAAGGCGACGGCCGATCAGATCCTCGACGGGCGCATGCTCGACACGCTGGGCCTTCGGGTGTGGCTCGAGCATGGGCAGACCCCGCGCAACAACATGGCGCTCGCGCGAACGGGCGTGCTGGGCGTCTTCTTTCAGCACCCCAAACACCGCGACGCCCGGCTGCGCGCGACGCTCGACGACACGGCGCTGACGAACTTCGCGCCCATCTGCCAGATCGCCTCGGTAACGGTGAACGCGGTGATCGCCGCCGCGATCATGGCGCAGGGTGAGCGCATCGACCCGAAGGAGATCATCAAGGTCGCCGAGACCGAGCTCTCGTACGCCGCCGCGACGCTGGGCCGCGAGCAGTCAGACTGGGTGCAGAAGATCAAAGAGGCCGCCGACACGCTCCGCGACGATCTGAAGGCCGCCCAGGACCCCGACCCGCAGCTCTACGGCCCCGAGCTGTCCCTCTTCTTGAACCCGACCCAGGTGCGCATCGCGTTTCGGCTGGCCTTCTGGGAGGTGCTGCACGCGCCGTCGTTCGAAGAGGGCGTGCGCGACGCTGCGAACCGCGGGGGAGACGCCGACACGAACGCGGCCGTCGTCGGCGCCATGTTGGGTGCGATCTTCGGAGAGCGCGCGATTCCCACCGAGTGGGCCGAGCGGGTGCTGGAGGCGCTGGGGCCGAACAACGAGTCGACATTGTGGACCGTGTACCACCCGCGATTCCTGCTCAACCTCGCGGGGGCGTCTCCTGACGACGCGCCATCAGAGCCCGAGTGGTGAGTCAGCGAACGATCAGCACCGGCTTCGAGCAGATGTGCATGAGGCGATCGGCGGTGCTCCCGAGCAGCACGCGCGACATCGCGTTGTGACCCTTCGCGCCGATGACGATGCCCCAGACGCGATCGGCCGTGGCGAGATCGGCCAACGACTCGGCGGGAGCTCCGTGAATCGTGATCAGATCGCACTCGAGTCCGGCGGCCTTCACCAGCGCCTTGCCCTTCTCGAGCGCGCCCGTGGCCATCGCCGCGTTGCCCTCTTCGAGCTTCTTGATCGTCTCGGCGTACGTCGAGGGCGGCAGCAGCACCGGCGGAATCACGTAGACGAGCTCGATCCTCAGGCTGAGCCCCTTCGAGAGTTCGATGGCGCTGGCCACGCCCTTGAGTGACGGCTCCGACCCATCGACTGCCACGAGAACGGTCTTCATGTGTGCCTCCACGCTCACCCTACTCCGCGTCACCGCACGCGCACCTGTTCTCCCAACGTCACCGTGCCGCCGCGCTGGACACGCGCGATCAGGCCACGCCGCGCATGGGCCGCTTTCACGAACGCGCTCTCGAGGGGCCGGCCGGTCTTCGCGGCCATGACCTTGCCCACCTTGCGGCACGGCTCGTTCTCACCTTCGAGCGCGAGCACCACGCCACCCGAGAACTCGAGCAGCGCGCCGGCTGGAGTTCGGGTGAAGCCTTCGAGCCCCTCGAGCTCGACGTTCGCGGCGAGCCAGGTGAAGTCGAGCCGCTCGAGGCCCACCGCCATCGCGATCGCGCGCGACTCCTCCACGGACACCAGCGACACCTGCCGGGTGTTGGGCAGCACGGTGCCGCGCGGAACGCCCTTCTGCCTGGGGCCGGCGATGAGCGTCGGGCCCGCGTGGCGATCTCCGATCACGCCGAGCTCGTTCAACGACAGCGACAACACCGAACTCGACTCGACCTGGCCCCGCTCGCAGACCGCGAGGCCGACGGCTCTTCCGTTCATCGAACGACGAGCACGGGCTTCGTGCAGGTGTGCACGAGGCGATCGGCGACGCTGCCCAGCAGCATGCGCTTCACGGCGCCTTTGCCAGTGCTACCCACGACGACGAGATCGAAGCCCTCGGCGTCTGCGACCTCGCTGATGGTCTCTGCGGCGGGCCCGAGCACCGAGCGCGTCGACACCGTCAGCGGCGTCTGCCCCGCGGCGGCGAGCGTCTCGGCCAACACCTTCTCACCGCGCTTGAGCTCGGCCGCGTGGATCTCATCCATTCGGGCCCACGGCGCGTCGCCCGGCAACACCATGGGCGGCACCACGTAGATCAGCGTGACGGCTGCTCCGAAGGGTTTGCCCCACTCGAGCGCCTTGCGGGTGCCCTTGAGCGACGCATCAGAACCATCGACGGCGACGAGGATCTTCTTCATGGAAAGCCTCCGCGGCTGTTCTACAGCGTTCCCCCATGAGCGACGAGCGATTGAACGCGACCGGGTGGAACCAGCGCTACCTCTCGAAGGACATGGGCTGGGACAAGGGCCGCTGCGCTCCGCCGATCGCGCGAATGATCAAAGAGGCGATCATTCCCCGTGGAGCCCGGGTCGCCGTGGTTGGCGCAGGCCGTGGCTTCGAGGCGTTCGCCGCAGCCATCGCGGGCTACCAGGTCACCGCCATCGACTTCGCGCCCGAGGCCATCAAGGCCATGCAGGAGCGCCTGCTGGGCAGCAACGTCTCGTTCGAGCCCGTCGAGGCCGACGTCTTCACGCTGCACGAGCGCTACCCGCAGGCCTTCGACGCCGTCATCGAGCACACCTGCTACTGCGCCATCGACCCCTCGACGCGCGACCGCTACGTCACCGCCATCGAAGGCGCGCTGGTGCCAGGAGGCCGCCTCGTCGGGCTCTTCTACAACCACGGCAGAACGGGTGGCCCGCCCTTCGACACCACCGAGGCCGACGTGCGGGCGCGGTTCTCGAAGTTCAGCTTCGAGCGCTTCGTGAAGGCGAAAGACAGCTTCCCCGGCCGGGAGAACGAAGAGTGGGAGGCCGTGCTCCGCCTGCGGGCATGACAGCAAGCGCGGGACATGTCAGAGGGCGCGCCCATGGCGTCCTTTTCCATCGTCAATGTCTCGAAGGGCTACGGCCCCAAGAAGCTGTTCGAAGAGGTGAACGTCGCGTTCTCGGCGGGCCGTCGCTACGGGCTCACGGGGCCGAACGGCGCAGGCAAGTCGACGTTCATGAAGATCCTCGCGGGTGACGAGGAGCAGGACACCGGCGACATCATGCGCCCGCGCAAGCTGGGCATTCTTCGCCAGGATCACTTTCAGTACGAAGAGACCCGCGTGCTCGACGTGGTGATGATGGGAAACAAGCCGCTGTGGGCCGCGCTCACCGAGAAGAACAAGCTGCTCGAGAAGGCCGATCTCTCTGACGCCGACGGGCACCGCCTGGCCGAGCTCGAGGGCGTGATCGCCGAAGAAGACGGCTACGTGGCCGAGTCCGACGCCGGAGCGCTGCTCGAGGGTCTGGGCATCGAGCAGTCGTTTCACGAAGGCCCGCTGAAGAACCTCACCGGTGGCTACAAGCTGCGCGTGCTGCTGGCGCAGGCGCTCTTCGGCAAGCCCGAGGGCCTGCTGCTCGACGAGCCCACCAACAACCTCGACCTCGAGTCGATTCGGTGGCTCGAGACGTTCCTGCACGAATACGAAGGCGTGCTGATCACCATCTCGCACGACCGGCACTTCTTGAACGCGATCTGCACGCACATCGCCGACATCGACTACGAGACGATCATCACCTACTCGGGTGGCTACGACGACATGGTTCGTCAGAAGGCCCAGGTGCGCTCGCGCATCGAGTCCGAGAACAGCGAGAAGAAGAAGAAGATCTCGCAGCTGCAGGACTTCGTGGCCCGCTTCTCGGCCGGCACGCGCGCCAGCCAGGTGCAGAGCCGCAAGAACGCGCTCGAGAAGCTCAAAGTCGAAGACGTGAAGCGGTCGAACATCGCCCGGCCCTTCATCAAGTTCGAGCAGAAGGGAGCGAGCGGCAAGCAGACCGTCACCATCGAGGGCATCTCGAAGGCGTACGACGGCCACGTGGTGATTCCGCCGTTCAACGCGCTCGTCACCAAGGGCGAGAAGATCGCCGTCATCGGCAAGAACGGCGTCGGCAAGTCGACGCTGGTGAAGATGCTGACCGGCGCCGAGACGCCCGACACCGGCACCGTGACGTGGGGCCACAACGCGATGGTCGGCTACATGCCGCAGGATCATCACGGCCTGATCAAGAAGGGCACCACCGTGTACCAGTGGCTGCGCGACCAGGACGTGAAGATGTCGAACGAGGAGATCGGCGGCCTGCTCGGCCGAATGCTCTTCTCGGGTGAAGAGCGCATGAAGCCCACCGACACGCTCTCGGGTGGAGAGACGGTGCGCACGCTCTTGTCACAGCTGATGATGCGCAAAGACAACGTGCTCATCCTCGACGAGCCGACGAACCACCTCGATCTCGAGTCGATCTCGGCGCTCGGTGAAGGCCTCGCCCGCTACGAGGGCACCGTCATCGTCGTCACGCACGATCAGCAGCTGATCAGCGAAGTCGCCACCCGCATCTGGGCGCCGCGCAACGGCAAAGAGGTCGTCGACTTCACGGGAACGTTCGAGGACTTCCTGGTGAAGCACGCCGACGTCGCGGCCCACCACCGCTGAACGTCACCAGCGCAGTGACAGCTCGACCGCGCTGCCGGTGACCTGGCTCGACACCTGGCCGGCCTTCGCGTGTGCCGTCTCGAAGACGTAGCGGCATGCGCCACGCCAGAGCGGCTCGACGGTCGCTCCGCCCAGGCCTTCTGGGTAGCGGACCCGCAGCGTTCCTGCGTGACGGCCGGTCGACGCCCACTCGAGCGTGATGCCGCGAATCGAGGTGCTCGAGAGATCGTTCATGCGCTCGAACAGCGTCGACGGCTCGAGGCCGAAGAAGGCGCCGATGACCGAGATGAGCGGGCTGATGATCGGCCCGACGCCGTTGCGGGTCGTGAGCAGCCCCACCTCTTCGACCTTCGCCGCGCCGTAGACGTCGAGCACCGCCCTGGTGATCACCTCGGTCTGGGCGCCGGGCCACCAGCCCTGAGAATAGGGAGACGCCACCATCTGGCGCTGCGGTTCCTGGAACCTGGTCACCACCTCAGGCGTGAGCAGCTCGAGCCCTCGTAGCGCCTTCACGAACCCACCCATGTAGGTCGAGCTCGTCTCGTAGATCGCGGTGGGCCCCATACGCGCACCCTACTTCGAGCGCGTCATTTCGATCATCGTGTCGCGAAAGCCGAGGCTGCGGAACAACGCTTGCGCTTGAGGGTTCGCCGTCGAGGTGGAGAGGACGACCTGGTCGGCGCCCTGACCTTCGAGCGCGGCGATCGCCGACAGCATGAGCGCCTTCGCGACTCCGGCGCGACGAAACGCTGCGTCGACGAAGACGTCGTGAATCGCGCCATGCGCGTCGAGCAACATCGCCCAGTCACGCTCCTCGAGGCTGCCGTAGACGTAGCCGACGATCGCGCCATCGACCTCAGCGACCTGCAGCACGACCCCCGCCTGACCGAGCTGCTTCGAGAACCACCACTGGTAGCCCTGCTCCACGCCCTCCTCAAGGAAGAAGCGGCGCGAGTCCCACGAGTGGTGCAGGCGCACGAGGGCACCCGCCAGCTCGCCGACGCGTGGCAGGTCGGCCTTCGTCATGTTCCGCACGTGCACGTCGCTCATGAGGCCTGTGCTACGAGGCCCGCCGCGAGGACGCAACGAGATGACGGGCAGGTGCCTTCAAGGAGACTCGACGAGCGCCGAGGCGTGGAAGCGCCTGCTCGAGGGCCGTCGCGCCGACGCGTTGATCACCGATCCTCCGTACTGCCTGCTGGTGCGCCGGCGAAAGGGCGGAGACGAGCGCGAGTCGAAAGGCCGGAAGCTCGACAGCGGTCCCGTTCGGCGCTTCGAAGACGTGCGCGAGTACCGCGAGTTCACGAAGCAGTGGCTGTCGCTGGCCGTCGCCAACCTCGTGCCCAACGCGCCGCTGGTGATCTGGACGAACCTGCTCGGGCGGGAGCCGATCACCACGGTGGCGAAGTCGCTCGGCTACGCGCATCGGCTCGGCGAATTCGTGTGGGGGAAACGCACGCGGCAGTCGAACAGCGGTGAAGAGATTCTGCGGGTCGTCGAGACGGCGCTGGTGTTCTCGACGTCGGCGCCTGGAGTGCCTGCTCCCGAGGCGCCCGCGATTCCCTGGTCGGCGGTCGCTGGCTACGACGACGACGGCGAAGCGCAGCGCTGGGGCAATCACCCGAACCACAAACCCTTCGGCGTGATCGAGCCGCTCATTCGCACCTGGTCGAAGCCCGGGCAGCTGGTGATCGACGCGTTCGGCGGGAGCGGCTCCATTCCTTCGGCCGCGGTGAAGCTGGGCCGCGAGGCCGCGTGCCTCGAGCTCGAGCCCGACTGGGCCAGACGCATTCAGGAGCGCCTCTCGTGAAGCCGACCGTGTTGCTCTTCGACATCGATGGAACGTTGATCACCACCGGCGGCGCAGGGCGACGGGCGATCACGCGGGCGTTCTCGGTCATCTACGGGCGCCCCGACGCGTGCGATCACTTCTCGTTCAGCGGCATGACCGATCGCGCGATCGTTCGGCTGGGGCTCGATCAGATCGGCGTCACCGCGAGCACCGAGACCATCGACGAGCTGATCAACCGGTACGTCGAGCTGCTCGAAGAAGAGGTGTGGAAGGTCGACGATCAGCGCTACCGCGTGCACGCGGGCATGACGCAGGCGATCGACGCGGGCCACTCGGCGGGTTGCGCGGTCGGGCTCGGCACCGGGAACGTGAAGAGCGGCGCGATGGCGAAGCTGAAGCGGGTCGGCATTCACGAGCGCTTCGACTTCGGCGGCTTCGGAGACGATCACGAACTCCGCCCCGAGCTGATTCGTCGAGGCGCCGAGCGTGGAGCCGCGAAGCTGGGCAAGGCGCTGAACGAGGTGCGCGTGGTGGTGATCGGCGACACGCCGAAAGATGTCTCGGCCGCGCAAGCGATCGGGGCCGAGAGCATCGCGGTCGCGACGGGCGACATTCCGCTCGAGGTGCTGAAGGCCTCGGGCCCCACGCACGCGTTCGAGGATCTGACCGTCGCTGGCGCGATCGACGCGCTGCTCGGCTGATAGCGACCGTCTCTTTCGCGGCCCGGAAGCGCGAACCCTCAGCGCAGCGGAAGCACGAACGCCTCGAGGAACACCTCGGGCAACGCGTCGATGTCGCCGGAGTCATCTCGGACGTACCCGCGCCCTTCGTAGAGGCGGCGCACGCCGACGGCGCCGCGACGAACGTGCAGCACGACACGCTTCGCACCCGAACTGCGGGTCCACGCCTCCGCCACGTCGAGGAGCTTTGCCGCCACGCCCTGCCCTCGCACGCTCGCGTCGATGGCCAGGTGGCGCAGATCGCACGCCTCGGGCAGCCACGCCTCGGAGCCCGGCGCGCCCATCGGCCAGACCGCGACCGTTCCGACGACGACTCCGCTCGCCTCGGCGACCCAGACCCTCGCGACCGCGCGTTTTCCTGCGACGTCACGCAGCTCGCGCTTGCGGCGATCGGTCACCTGCACCTCGGGCAACTTCTTCGCGTACTGCTCGACGAACGCCTGCACGAGCAGCTCGCCGATCGCCTCGTCATCAGCCGCGACTGCTTCGCGAATCGTCACCACCGGCATGGCGCGCGTGTGCCATACCGAATCGCGCATGGCCAGCCGACGCGTCGCGGTCCCCAAAGGAGAGAAGGTGGCGCTCGAGAAGTTCCTCGTGCGCGCGCTCCCGAACGCCGACACCGCGAGGGTGAAGCAGCTGCTCGACCAGGGCCGCGTGCGCGTGAACGGAAAGGTCGCGAAGGCCGGCCGCAAGACGTGGGGCGGAGAGTCGGTGGAGGTCGAAGTGCCGCCGCCACCACCCGCACCGAAGGTCGAGGGCCCGACGATTCCCGTGCTCGCGCAGAACGAGCTCGTGCTGCTCGTGGACAAGCCGTCTGGGATCACCGTCGAGCCTGAGCCGGGACAAGTGAGCCTCGTCGAGCTGATCGCGTCACAGCACGCCGGCTTCGACGTCGCGGGCAAGGCGTTCCCCGGAGTCGTTCATCGCCTCGACAAAGAGACCAGCGGCTGTCTCGCGCTCGCGAAGTCGGATGACGGCGTGAAGCTGCTCGCCGACGGGTTCGAGCAGAAGCGCATCGACAAGACGTACCTCGCGTTCGTCGCGGGCTCGCCGCCAGACACGGGCTCGATGGATACGCCGTACACGAAGGGTCCCGACGGGAAGTACACGACGAAGCTCGACTCTCCGCGGCGCGCGCGGCTGTCGTGGATGGTGCTCGAGCGGTTCAGCGATGCCGCGCTGGTCGAGGTCGATCTCGATACCGGCCGGACGCATCAGATTCGCGTGCAGCTGTCCGAGAGCGGGTTTCCGGTGCTGGGCGATCGCATCTACGGGAAGCCCTTTGACCGGGTGCGTCTTCCCCGGCTGGCGCTCCACGCGGCGCGGCTGAGGCTCGATTTACCGGCCTCGGCGCTCTCGGTGGAGTCGCCCCTGCCAGATGACCTCGCGGCCCTGCGATCGGCCCTCGCGGGCGGGTGACCCACAGGGCTGTTGAACGTGCTACATCGCCGCGCCCATGACGATGAGTCTCGCGGAAGCGTTCGACGTGGTGGCCTGGTCGCAGACCCTGCTGGAGCGGCTCGAGACGGCGCAGGCCGAGCTCTCCAAGAAACAGGGCCTGAAGGACGAGAAGGGCTGGCTGATGCTGGCCATCGATCGCCTGACGGCTGCGCGCGGCGAGCTGGGTGATCTGAACCAGCGGGCGATGCGGTTGCCCGAGCTCGAAGGAGCGCGGGAAGAGCACGCGCGTGGGCTGCAGAACACCGCCGTCGATGCGATCGAGCGGCTGCAGGCGGGCATCACCTTCGTGGCCGGTACGCGGGCGCCGTTGCTCGAGGCGCTGTTCGGCAAGGTGAAGCTGCCCGCGGCCCGCCGGGTCGATCGTGAGGACTTCGAGCGATTCGCGGCTGACTTCGAGAAGAAGCTCGGCAGCAGCTACTGCAAGCGCATGCTGGCGGAGTCGTCGTTCGCGCCGATCGTTCCCGTGGTCGAGCAGGTTCGCACGACGATCGCGGCGTGGCGCGGTGGGTTCTCGCCCGAGCCGTTGCTGCCGAGTGAAGAGATCGCGCTGCGTGAAGAGATCGTCGGGCACGCGCGCCGGCTCGAGCTGCCGATGCGTCAGGCGCGGTTGCTGGCCGAGGCGGCGCTGGCTCCGATGAAGAACGCGTTCGATGACTCGGGCATCGGGCAGAAGCCCAAGCGGCGGAAGTTCGACGCGAGCGCGGAGCCTGAGGTCGAGGCGGCAGAGGCACCCGACGCGGTCGAGGAGGCGCCGGAGGAGGAACCGGTCGAAGCTGCGCCCGTCGAAGAGGCCGCTCCGGTTGAAGCCGCGCCCGTCGTCGAAGCGGTGGCTCCGAAGAAGCGCAGCAAAAAGGCCGCTCAAGCCGAGGCGTGAAGCACTCACTGCTCGCGCTGTTGGTGTTGGGCTGCGTTCACACGACTGCGGATCTCTCGATCAAGCGAGGTCCACGACCGCAAGGAATGGGCCCGCTATCCGATCCCTTCGCGGGCCGACGTGATGTGGCGAGCGCTCCCGCGCAGACTGTGCTCGCTGACGGTTGTTCGGCCGCGATCTACGCGGGCCCGCGCGCGTGCTTCGTTCACCTCGAGCGATGGGCTGAGACTCGGTGCATGCCAACGCCCGATGGCGGATGCGTGTTCGTCCATCTCGACCCGCCCGCACCGAATCCAGCGAGCGAATACTGGCTGAGCTGCGGAGAATCGGCGTCGGCGTGCGAGCGCGCGCTTCGATGCGAATGCGCTCCCGTGACCGACTGAGCAGAGAACCGAACTCGGCATCGGAGCGCTCAAACCCTCCGTGAATCGCACTGCGCTTCGACCGGGTCGGCTTGCCACTTCCGTCCGGTCCTCGACTGCGCCCTCAGCAGAGCCATGTGCCGAGGAAGAACTGACACTTCCTCAGGTTCTGCGGCGACAGATAGATGCCAGCGTCGGGCGGCAGCGGCTTGATCGGCTGCCCACCATCGCTCGGCAATGCGTAACAAGCCCCGGGTGATTCGCAGCGCGTGTCCTCGTTGCACGCCTTGCAGGCTCGCCCGTCGTAGCCACACGCGGAGTCCTCGTTTCCTCCGACGCAGACGTTGTTGAGGCAACACCCGGTGCACGTTCGTGGGCTGCACACGAATGGCCCTGCATCGACGACGGTCGGCACCTCGGAATCCGATGGCAGGGCCGGCTCGACACAAGCGGTGAGCAGCATCCCGAGTCCGAGCGCGAGTCGCATCGAGTCTCCTCTCTGTCTGAAGCATGACGAGGTTGCTCGGAGCGTGCCAGCGGCCCTCGACGAATTCCTGACGGACCGACACGGCAGCGACCGCTGCCTGCGGCACAGTTGACCGACCCGCCGACGGGCAGTAGCGCCACCACAGATGCAGTTGCCCATCGACAGCCTCCTCTCCGACATCGTCGGCGCTTTGCGTACCCGTGAAGCGCTCGTCCTCGAGGCGCCACCAGGCGCGGGCAAGACCACACGCGTGCCCCCTGCCCTGCTCTCGGCCGGCCTCGCGGGTCAGAAGGAGATTGTCGTGCTGCAGCCGCGGCGACTCGCGACCCGGCTCGCTGCTGCACGCGTCGCAGAGGAGCGCAACGAACGACTCGGCGACACGGTCGGTTACCAGATTCGTTTCGACGACGTCTCTTCGGCGAAGACGCGCATTCGCTTCGTGACCGAGGGATTGCTCACGCGGCGGCTCGTCGGCGATCCGCAGCTCCGTGACGTGGGCATCGTGGTGCTCGACGAATTCCACGAGCGACACCTCGCCGGCGATCTCGCGCTCGCGATGCTGCGACGACTTCAGAAGACGACCCGCCCCGATCTCAAGCTGGTGGTGATGTCGGCGACGCTCGACGCCGCGCCGATCGCCACCTGGCTCGACGGAGCACCCGCCCTGCGCAGTGAAGGCCGCCGCTTCGACGTCGCCATCGAGTACCTCGAGAAGGAAGACGACCGGCACCTCGAGCAGCAGGTGCTGGCCGCGCTGAAGCGGCTCATTCAGGCCGAGCTCGACGGGCACGTGCTCGTATTCCTTCCGGGCGCCGCCGAGATTCGTCGCGCGCAAGACGCGTGTGCTGAGTTCGCGCAACGTCACCAGCTCGAGCTCGTCGTACTGCACGGCGATCTGAGCGCGGCGGAGCAGGACCGCGCGCTGAAGGCGAGCCCTCGACGAAAGGTCATTCTCTCGACCAACGTCGCCGAGACGAGCGTCACCATCGAAGGCGTCGCGGCCGTCATCGACTCGGGCCTCGCGCGCGTTGCGGCGCATTCTCCCTGGAGCGGCCTGCCGACCCTCAAGGTGCAGAAGGTCTCGAAGTCATCGGCGATTCAGCGCGCAGGCCGTGCTGGTCGAACCCGCGCAGGCACGTGCGTTCGGCTCTACACGCGTGGTGACTACGAGGGCCGCCCGATGTCAGACGCGCCCGAGATTCGCCGCCTCGACTTCGTGGAGTCGTCACTCTCACTCCGCGCGCTCGGCGTGAACGACGTGCGCGCGTTTCCCTTCTTCGAGCCACCGCCACCATCGGCCATCGACGCAGCCGAGTCGTTGCTCACGCAACTGGGAGCGCTCGAGAAGAACGGCGCGCTCACGAAGATCGGCCAGCGGCTGCTCACCTTCCCCCTGCACCCGCGGCTCGCGCGCCTCGTCGTCGCCGGTGAACAACGTGGCGTCGCCGAAGAGGCAGTCACCATCGCGGCGCTGCTGAGTGAGCGCGACATTCGGCAGGAGGCGCGCGCACGCTTCGGCGATTCACGCCGTGGCAACGACGCGCTCGCGGGCCCGTCCGACGTGTTCGAACTGCTCGAGCGTTTCAAAGAAGGCCAGGCGACGAGCGCCCGCAGCGCCGGGCTCGACGCAGGCGCCATGCAGTCGGTCGATCGCGTGCGCAAACAACTGAGCCGCTCGATCGATCGCCGCGTGCATGCGCCGACGTCGGATCGCGCGCGAGAGGAAGCGCTGCTCCAGTCGGTGCTCGCGGGCTACCCCGATCGCGTCGCCAAACGTCGTCGTCCGAAGTCACCCGACATCGTCTTCGCCTCTGGTGGCTCGGCCTCGCTCGATGCCACCTCCGTCGTGCACGAGGCCGAACTGATGGTGGCGATCGACGCGGAAGAGCGACGTGGCGGTGTCGCCGTTCGCATCGCCTCGCAGATCGAAGCCGAGTGGCTGCTCGATCTCGCCGGAGACTCGCTCGGAGAGGTCGACGCCCTCGAGTGGAACGCCGATGCGAAGCGCGTCGACCGCGTGACGCGCATGACCTTTGGGAACGTCGTGCTCGAAGAGACGCGGAACCCTGCTCCGGCGTCCGATGAGACGACGAAGCTGCTCGCGCAGGCCGCCGTCGAAGCCGGCGTGCGCACCTTCGTCGAGCCCGAGGCTGTCAGCGCATGGCAATGCCGAATCGACGCGCTCCGTGCGGCTTTTCCCGAAGCCGGTTTTCCGGTCGCCGATGAAGCGTTCGTGAAGCAGCGGCTCGCCGCGCTGTGTGACGGGCTGAGATCGTTCAACGAGGTGCGCGAGGCGGGGCTGCTCAACGCACTCCAGGCGTCGCTCACCGCACAGCAGGCGCGGCTGCTTCACACCGAAGCACCCGATCGCATCACGCTGCCCGGAGGCCGTTCGGTTCAGGTGCACTACGAGCCCGCACGCCCACCGTGGATCGAGTCGCGCCTGCAGGACTTCTTCGGGTTGCTCAAAGGCCCGGCAATCGGCCGCTCACCGCTCGTGCTGCACCTGCTCGCGCCGAACATGCGTGCCGTGCAGGTGACGACCGATCTCTCTGGCTTCTGGGATCGTCACTACCCCGCGATTCGCAAAGAGCTGATGCGGCAGTACCCGAAGCACTCGTGGCCGGAAGATCCCCGCACTGCGACGCCACCGGCTCCACGACCACCTCGACGCTGACTCACACCATGCGGCCGTAGCCGTTGATGACCGACGAGTCGGCCGGGTACGTCTTGCGGCGAACCTGATCGCTCGAGTTGCCCTCGATGGTCTGCACGTAGGTGCGGCCGTTCTGGGTGAAGACCTTCTCGACGATGCCGACGTGATCGGCCCAGCCGTGGCTGCCGTCCCAGCGGAAGGTGACCGCGTCGCCCGGCTGGGGGTTGTGACGGCCCTTCCACGTGCCCTTCTGCTGCAGGTAGTTCGCGACGCCCTGCGCGCTGGCCGTGTTGACGTGAAAGCCGGCCTTCTTCGCGACGTAGCTGACGAAGTCGGCGCACCATGCCTCGGCAGGGCGACCCAGCGCCGAGCTGAACTTGTTCCGGTTGCCAGCACCCTCGTGGTACCCGAGGTGCGAGCGAGCCTCGTTCAGCATCGTCTGCACCTTCGACGACGCAGGCGCGCTGGGATTGTTGGTCACCGGCCCAGGATTCGACGGGCGCGACGGCGACCGACCGGGCTCGAAGCCATCGGTCTGCATCTTGCGCCACGTGTTCGGGCCGACGATGCCGTCAGCCGCGAGGTGGTACTTCTTCTGGTACGCGATCACGGCCGCGCGGGTCTTCGGGCCGAAGGCGCCGTCGATGGGGCCAGGGTTGATGCCCGCGGCCTTCAGCTCCTTCTGCACCCGGGTGACATCGCTTCCGTGGCTTCCATTGCGAACCAGCATGGTGTGACTCCTTGTCGGCAGAACTGGAGAAGTGTCGGCCGAGGTGGCTTTCGCGTTCGCCGAGAGGAGCGCCAAAGGCCCTGACAATTCGGGCCGAATTTCGCGGGGAATTTCCGGCTGGGGTGACGCGACTCCAGGCACGCCGGTCGAAGCGGAGTCTGGCCACCCCACCCTCGACGAGATCGCGCGGACTTCGACAGGCACGACGCCTGCGATGGCCGTGGGGCATGAACCTGCTCAGCCACGCGATCACGACCACTGGTCGACGAACCAACAATGAAGACAACCTGTGTGAGGCGCCGGCCCTCGGGCTGTTCGCTGTCGCTGACGGACTCGGCGGCTACGAAGGCGGCGAGGTGGCGAGCGCGCTCACGGTCGAGACCCTGCAGCGCTTCGTCGAGCGGAATCGGCGCGACCCGGGCGGCACCTGGCCGTGCAAGGAGGACAAGAAGAAGTCGCTCGCCGAGAACCTGCTGCGCGCAGCCGCGACCGAGGCGCACCTGGCGATCATGGACAAGCGCGCGTGCCGGCTCGGGCAGATGGGCTCGACCATCGCGTCGATGTTGATCGTCGAGCAGCACGCCGCCATCGCCCACGTCGGAGACAGCCGCGTCTACCGCCTGCGAAACCACGTCATCGAGCCGCTCACCCGAGATCACTCCGTGTACGCCGAGATGCTCGCCGCCGGCCGCGACCTGCCGCCGCGTCACGACTTTCCGTTCAAGAACCAGATCACCCGCGCGCTCGGCCTCTCGGGCAACTCGAACGCCGACACGAGCGTCACCGACGTGCGCCTCGGAGACCGATATCTGCTCTGCACCGATGGGCTCTACGACCCGTTCGAAGACGAAGCGCTCGCTGAGCTGCTCCGCGAGGGAGCCCCCGCCGCCTGCTGCAAGCAGCTCGTCGAGACGGCCTTCGAGAAGGGCAGCGCCGACAACATCACCGCGGTGATCATCGACGTGGCGGCTTGACCTTCGAGTATGCGAACACGATCACGTTCACGCCGGGCGAGGGCTGAATGAGCACGGTCTTGCCCTTCTTCGCGAGCGCGAGCGCCGGCGAGAACCAGGGGAACTTCAGCAGCTCGGCATCGGTGTCGACGTACTCGGGCACGAGCAGATCGAGCTCGACGTAGCCGCCGCGCGTCTCCTTCTGCAGCGACTGGCCGAAGGTGTACGGCGCGTCGTCTGCGGTCGGCGTGAGATCGTTGTGCAGGGCGCCGCCGTAGAGAATCAACATCTTCCCGGGCAGCCCGCCCTCCTCTTCGTCGCGCACCTGCATGGCCTTCTCTTCGACCTTGCGGCGCATGAGCAGCAGCGACTGCTCGGCGTCGAGCTCACCGTCTTTGTCGAGCATCGACTTGTAGTCGTCGCAGTTGATGAGGAGCGTGTGGTTCTTGAGGCCCAGATCGTACGCGCGGCCCATCATCGTGGTGACCTCGTCTTCGGTCTCCTTCGGGCGCTTCGTCGTCTTCTCGACGGCCTGCGCCGCCTGCTTCTCGACCTGTCCGCAGCGGCCATTGAGCATCCACGTCTCGACGATGAGCGACGTCGCGCCACCGTCCAGCACTGGCAGCGCTTCGTTCATGAAGTGCTTGATCGCGCTCGGCACCTTCGGAGCGCCCTTCAGCTCGTGGTACTCGCCCACGCCGAGAATCTGCGGCCGCGACGCGAGCACGTGCGCGAACGCGTCCTTCGGAGAGCCAAACGCGGTGATGCCGCCGTCCGTCGCGCCCACCACCATCGTCGCCAGGAGCGCGAGCATCAGTCTTCGTCCGGCCCGTCGAAGAGATCGTGCTTCTTGAGCAGCGTGCGCCAGTGTTTTCGATCGACGCCAGCTTCACGCGCCGCAGCCGAGAGGTTGTCGCGATGTCTCGCCATCAGATCCCTCAGGTAGGTGCGCTCGAAGACCTCGAGCACCGCCTCCTTCGACTCCTTGTACGGAAGATCGGTTCTCACACCGAGCACCTCGCCCATGCCGACGGAGGCCTCGAGCGAGATCTTCAGCTCCCCGAACCGGCGGGCCCCGGGCGACAAGACGAGCGCGCGATCGATCACGTTACGCAGCTCACGCACGTTGCCCGGCCAGCGGTGACTCTTGAGGCGATCGAGGTTCGGCCCTTCGATGCCGTCGACCTCGAGCCCGCGGTGACGAAGAAGCTCACCCACGATCAGTGGAATGTCCTCTCGTCGACTTCGCAGGGGCGGCAGCTCGAACGCGAGGACCGAGAGCCGGTAATAGAGGTCTGAGCGAAAGGCGCCGCTCGCGATCGACGCGCTCAGGTCTGCAGGCGTGGCGGCGATCACCCGAACGTCGACGGGGCGCTCCGAATCGGCGCCGACCGGCTTCACCTTGCGCTCTTCGAGAACGCGCAACAGCTTCGCCTGCACCGCCGCGCTCACACGTCCCAGCTCGTCGAGGAAGAGCGTGCCTCCATCGGCGCGAAGGAAGGCGCCTTTGCGATCCGTCTGCGCTCCAGTGAACGCGCCCTTCACGTGCCCGAAGAGCTCGCTGTCGAGCAGGCTCTCGGGCAGCGCGCCGCAGTCGATGGCGACGAACGGCCCCTTTCGTCTCGTGCTCGCCTCGTGAAGGGACCGCGCGATCAGCTCCTTGCCGGTACCGGTCTCGCCAGTCACCAGCACCGTCGCATCGCTCTGCGCCGCGAGCTCGAGCACCGCGAAGATCTCACGCATCGCGAGGCTCTCGCCGACGAGCTCTCCAAACCTGCGTGCGGCGCTCGGCCGAACCTCGAGCGCTCGCGGCTGGGGCTCGATGCGCAACGTCGTACGCCCGAGCCTGAGCGACGCGCCTGGAGAGACCTCGAGTTCCTGCACCTTCGAACCCTCGAAGAACGTGCCGTTCGTGCTCTCGAGATCCTTCACCAGAAAGCGCGCGTCGACCGGCGTAACTCGCACGTGCTTCGACGACACGCGATCATCGGTCAGCGACAGATCGACCGAGGCGGCCGTACCCGCGACGCGCGGGACATCGAGCGGAACCGCACGTCCCGCATCAGGTCCATCGACGACCAGCAGCTGACAGCGAAGCGGAGAGCCGGTCTCATCCAACTGCGTCGACAGTCGCGTCTGGGCCACGCCGTGAATCTGACACGAACGCGCACTTCAGCGAATCGAGGCCGTCACCCACTGTTGCATCGCCTGCGCAGGGAGCACGCCTGACTGCCGCGCGACCTCACGACCGTCTTTGAAGACGATGAACGTGGGAATGCCGCGAATGCCCAGCTGCGCCGACGGCTGCGGGTGATCGTCGGTGTTCACCTTGATCACCAGCGCCCTCCCCGCGAGTTCGTGGCCGACCTTCTCGAGAATTGGCGCCGCCATTCGGCACGGCCCGCACCACGGCGCCCAGAAGTCGACGACGACGGGAACGGGCGAGTTGCTGATCGCGCGCGTGTACGACTCCGCGTCGACCTCCTGTGGCTTTCCTGAGACGTCGAGATCGCGTTTGCACCGCCCACACGTCGGCGTGCCAGCGTGACCGGCAGCAACACGATTGAAGGCACCACACGAAGGGCAGCGGAACATGACTCAGGAGTAAGCAGTCTCAGGCGACCGTCAGCCCCGGCTTGCCCTTCTCGAGCCAGCCGATCGGCCAGGCGTCGAGCTTCTTCGCGGCCAACATTCGCAGCGCCTTCGCGGCGTCTTTCGACGGCACGGCGGCGAGCAGCCCGCCGTTCGTCTGCGCATCGGCGAGCACGTGCTTGATCGCGTCGGGCAGC
>JBEOKA010000091.1:0-5456 GCA_040275325.1 Myxococcaceae bacterium
GAGGCGCTCGGCTTCGAGCTTTGCGAGGCGCTCCTCTTCGGCCTTCTTCTTCGCGGCCTCGAGCTCACGCCGCTTCGCCTCTTCGGCTTCCTTCTTCACGCGCTCGGCTTCGAGCTTCGCCAGCCGCGCCTCTTCGGCTGCCTTCGCCTTCTTCTCGGCCTCTTCCTTCGCGAGGCGCTCGGCCTCTTCCTTCTGCGCGCGCGCGACCCGCTCCTGCTCTTCCTTCTCGGCGCGGGCGCGGGCGTCGGCCTCGGCCTTCTCACGGGCCAGGCGATCGCGCTCGGCGGCTTCGGCGGTCGCGCGGGCCTGACGCTCGGCCTGGGCCTTCTCCTGCGCGAGGCGCGCGAGCTCTTTCGGGTTCTGGGGCAGCTTCACGACGAGGGAGGAGCCGACGGTGACGATGTCGCTCTCGAGCTCCTGCTCGAAGCCGATCAGCACGCGCGCGATGGCGGCCGACTCACTGCCGTAGCTGGCGACCTTCACCACGGTGATCGACCCGTCATTCACCTTCGTCTCGGCCGGCACGCCCTGGAACACGGCCTCGGAGATGTCGATGACGAGCCGCGGCGGGTCGGTGAGCGTGAAGGTGGTGAAGCTGGGGCGGCGGGAGCCGGTCACCTCGACCGTGCCGCCCTTCACCTCGATCTTCGTGATGACGTTGAGCTGAACGCGGTCTTGCGCGAGCGCGACGGAGTCGGTCAGCAGCAACACGCACACGAGCCACGCCGCGCCAACGCGCCTCTGCCACGACGAGCTGCGACCGGGCTGTCTCATCCTGTAGCGAAGCTACCAACCCGGCGGGAGTCGCCAAATTTCCGGCCGCCCGTTCTGGGTGTCGGGCCGAGTCAGCCTGCCCGGCTGAGCGCCTGTGTGAGTCCGACACGTTCCTCGAGGTCGGCGTGGCGGCATTCGGAGCGCCTGCCCCGAGTGATGCGAAGACGTGCGCGTGCAGCCGAACTGCGGGTGAGGAGCTCTGGTCGGGTGACCGGGCTCAGCGAATGCGGGGCAACGACGGCGCACTCGAGGTCGGCGTGGCGGCATTCGGAGCGCCTGGCCGCGAGCGATGCGAAGACGTGCGCGTCGGTCGGCGTGCGGCGTGAGGAACTCTGGTCGGGTTCAGCGAATGCGGGGCAGCGACGGCGCACGGGCGCGGTGCGTGCGCGCGTACTCGACGAGGTTCTTGATGTCGTAACAGACCTGCCGGGCGTCATGGCCCATGGTCAGCTCGATGTGGCTGTTCCCCTTCACGGGGCGCCACAGCAGGTAGTCGGACTTGGCCGAGCGGTAGACGCTGCGGGTCGACTCGACCGACGCGAGGGGATCTTGATCGCCGAAGATGATGGCCATCGGCACGCGGATCTTCCCGAACCCGCGCTTGAAGTCGTAGCCGGTGCGGTAGCAGACGAGCTCGTTGGCGCGCGCCCAGCGGGCGAACTGCTCGACGACGAGGCGGGGCTCCTTCTCGCCGCCCTCCTTCAAGAGCCACCGCACGTTGTCCATCTGCATGCGATCCCACCGGGCGAGGTAGTTCACCCGCGCCGCGATGAGGCCGAGCATTGGGCTCTCTTCGGCGTAGCCGAGCGCGTCGGAGGCCAGCTTGAGCCAGGTGTCGAGCGGCAGGTACCGGTAGCGGAACGGCTTGGGAGCGTCGGGCGGCGTGCGGCGGAACAGCTTCGAGCCGAGCTCAGCCGCCGTGTGGAGCATGCCGCGCTGCAGGTTCAAGCTCGCGAGCGTGGCGTCGACGGTGCTCTGCACGACGGGCTCGGCGAAGGCGAGCAGCTTGAGCGCGAAGCTGCCCCGCCCCATCTCACCGGGCGCGCCGATGGTGACGATGCCCTCGAAGTGATCGTGAATGCCGGCGTACCCGTACCCGAGGATGCCGCCCATGGAGTGGCCGCAATAGAAGATCTTCTCGCGGCGGGTGATGCGACGGACTCCAGCGACCGCTGCCGGCAAGTCGTAGAGAAAGTAGCTGTCGATGTCCCACGCGTAGTCGAGATCGCTGGGCAGCTTGCGGCCGAAGCGCGCGCACCGCTCGTGCTGGAACGCGATGGAGCTCTTCCCGTGTCCGCGCAGCTCGAGGATGTGAATGTCGAGGCCGAAGAAGAGCAGGTTCTTCACGAACTCGCCGCTCGTCCACGCGTGGCGGTTTTGACAGAAGCCGTGCACCAGCAGCATCGGCTCTCCGAAGAGCGGCTGAGGGAAGCTCTGGGGCGTCGGCCGGTACCGCGTGATGACGAGCGACCAGCCATCGGCCGTCTCCACCACGTACTTCGTCTTCTTGTAGAGGGCGCGGAACTCGACGTCGTCGACGGTCGGAGCGGCGGTCTCTCTCTGCGCTGGTGCTGACATCGCAGGCCACTCTACGCCCGGCCGTGACGAATGAGGTTTTTCAGTTCGACGCCGCCGTCGCGAGCCAACGTCGCCGGGCCTCAGGGAGGTGTGAGCTTCGCGAACTTGAACCCGATGCGCGCCGCGGTGCCGTTGGTGTCGTAGTAGTTGCCCATGCGCACCTTGTAGAAGTCACCCTTCGAGGTCTTCACCACGTACACGTGCGGCAGCGTGGTGAGCCGGTGCACGCCGAGGTCGTAGTAGTACCAGCCGCCCTCGACGGTGTTGAAGATGGGCTCTGACCCATCCTTCGCGTAGCCACTCGCGGGAGCCTGCGTCAGCGCCTCGAAGTTGCCGTCCTTCAGCACCAGCACCTCGACCACGCCCATGGGGTTCGTCCCGCCACCATTCGCGCGAATCTTGTCGCGCTGAAACGACAGATCCCACGCGTTGGTGCTCTCGGCCTCGTCGAACTTGAGCTCCTTCGGCTCGTCGAGGTCGATGTACGTGGGCAACGTCTTCGAGGTGGCGTCGACCAGGGAGTC
Source organism: Myxococcaceae bacterium (assembly GCA_040275325.1). GTDB lineage: Bacteria > Myxococcota > Myxococcia > Myxococcales > Myxococcaceae > Xiheimicrobium. Next base: position 2,877 of record JBEOKA010000091.1, read on the forward strand.
GACGACGCCTGCCTGCACCGTGAAGCTGAAGAGCGGCTCGGTCGGTAGCTCGCCACAGACGCCATCGAAGCAGTCGGTCTGGCGAAGATCGGGAGCACACCCAGCCAGCACCAGCAGAGGGAGCAGTCGGTTCATCATGATCAGTACTCCAGCATCGCGCCCGCGACGGCACCGCGCGGCGGCCTTGGGTTGAAGTCGGCGTCGCCTGCGTTGAGCAGGTTGTAGCCATTGACGAAGAACTTGAGCCACGGCTTGAAGACCCAGGTGATCTGCACCTCGAGATCGAAGTACCCGGGCGCGAGCACGGTGCGGGTCTCTCCGAAGCCGAGCACGTTGGCGAAGCCGAGCCCGCTGCCGACGTAGAAGGGCCGTGGGCCGTTCCACGTTGCACGCACGACGCCTTCGAGGCCGGTCGGCCGGTACTTCGCGTTGAGGCCGAGGTTGACGCGGTGGTTGCTGCGACCCTCGAGCGGCCGGTTGCGGGTGAGATCGCGCGCGTCGAGCCCCATGTACGCGAGGTCGATGGAGGCACCCTTCGACAGCTTCATGCGGGCGTTGATCTCGGCGCCCTGCGTGTACGCGCCGGCGACGTTCTCGTACGAGAAGATCGTCGGGTTGTCGGGGTTGGGCGTGCCGTTGGCGGTGATGTTGATGAGGTTCGAGAGGCTGGTGTGCCAGGCGCTGGCCGACACGGTCCACCCCTCGATGGGCAGCCGGTAGTCGACCGCAACGTTCACGGTGCCCGAGCGCTCGGGGATGAGACCGGGGTTGCCGTCGACGCAGTAGCCGATGCCGGTGTTGCAGAAGCGCAGGAAGAGCTCGTTGAACGACGGCGGGCGGAAGCCGAGGCCCCACGCGGCGCGGAAGGTGAGCGACGGCCCCGCGTCGATCTTGAACGCGAGGCGCGGCGACGGCGCAGCGCCGAACTGACTGTCGATGTCGCCACGCACGCCGGGCTCGAGTGCCAGCTTCACGGTGTCGGTGGCGGCGATCTGCCAGGAGTCCTGCACGAAGAAGCCGACGCGGCCGCGCTGCACGTAGTTCGAGACGAGGCGCGAGCTCGACAGGTTCTCGGTGAGCACCTCGAGCCCGCCGCTGACGAGGTGGTTGCCCAGCTTCTGATCGACCTGCGCGTAGCCCTCGAAGAGTCGGGTGATCGTCTGCGTGTAGTCGTCGAGCTTTCGTGAGTTGCGCTGATCGAGCTGGAACTGATCCTTGAAGAAGCCGAAGTGGCCGCGCACGGTGAGCGTGGTGTTGGTCGAGGTGAAGGTGTTGCGAACGCCCAGCCAGGAGTCGAGCTGCTCGGTGCGCTGCACGCGGTTGAAGACGGCGCCGGTGTCGTTCTCGTCGACGGCGCGCAGGTCGGTCCACGCGTAGGCGGTGCGGCTCCAGGCGCGCAGCGTCTCGCTGGGGTTCCACGAGAGATCGACGTCGTAGTCGAAGCGGCGAATGCCGGGCCCGTTGTCGGCGACGTTGTCGGGGTTGCGATCGAAGGCGCTGCGGTGACGGAAGCCAGCGCCGCCGCGAAGCTCGAAGGCGCCCAGCTTCGAGGCCGCGTGCGCGCGAACGTCGGCCTCGGTGCCCACCGGCACATCGTTGGAGCCGTTCTGAAACGCGCCGCCCATCGCGCGGAGCGAGAGCTCGAGGTTTCGCTGCGGCCTGCGGGTGATGAGGTTGATGACGCCTCCGACGGCGTCGGCGCCGTACAGCGCGGCGGCAGGGCCTTTGACGATCTCGACGCGCTCGAGATCGCGCAGACTGAAGCGGGTGACGTCGGTGATGGTGCCGGCGCGGCCGGCGATGCGCTGCCCGTCGACGAGCACGAGCACGTACTCGGGGTCGAGGCCCTGCAGACGAATGCCGACGCCGCGGTTCGTGTAGACCATCTCGACGCCGGGGTGCTGCTGCAGCAGCTGCCCGAGATCGCGCACGCCGAGCTGTTCGATCTGGGTGCGGGTGATCACCTCGGTCGGCACCACGACGTCTTTCAACTTCCGCTCGGTGCGAGAGCCGGTGACGACCGTCTGCATGCGCTTGTCGGGGTCTTCTTCGATGCCCGCGTCGACGACAGCGACGACGCCTGCATCATCGATCGCGATCAAGGCTTCGGCGGAACCGCCGTCGACGGGCTCGGCGGGAGCCTGGGAGAGGAAGAAGACGACGACGGCGGAAATCATGTCTGTTGTGTTAGCCGAGCAGATCGCCCGATCCATCATGGGTTTGTCAGACGGGTCGGCCGCTCCGGCAAAGGCTGCGCGAGTCGCGGGGAGTCACCATTTCGCGCGAGAAAACTGCGCGATCGAGCACTTCACGCGCGTCATCGAAACGATCGAACCTTCACGCGCGGGGCTGTCGGCGGCGAATTCGGCTTCGTGCGAACGGCGTCGAGGGCGGCGAGATTGGCGGCCGGGCGTCGTCGATTTCCAGGAGGCGCGCACGAGTGGAGCGCGCTCTCGAGCCCGAGCGAGCCTTCGCGGCCGGGACGAGTCGCGACGTGAAAACCCTGCCCGTCTCGCAGCTCGTTCTTCTTCGGCCGCTGCAGTGACGCGAGTGATGAAAGACGCGGCACCTCGAGGCCGG
>JBEOKA010000092.1:0-42528 GCA_040275325.1 Myxococcaceae bacterium
GCCCGGCGGCTTCAACTTCGACTTCCAGAATGGCCCCGTCGACTTCGAGAGCATCTTCGGAGAGATGTTCGGCCAGCAGCAGGGGCGGCGCGGGCGTCGCGCTGGCCCACGCGCTGGAGGCGATCTCGTCGCCACGCTGCAGATCACGCTCGAAGACGCGGTGCTGGGCGCCACGCGCACGCTCAACGTCAACGGCAAGCGCCTCGAGGTGCGCATTCCGGCAGGCGTCGAGACGGGCTCCCGCGTTCGCCTCGCAGGCCAGGGAGAGCCCGGTGAACACGGCGGCCCCGCAGGCGATCTCTTCGTCGATCTCGAGGTGGCTGAGCACCCACTCGTCCGCCGCGAAGAGCGCGACCTGTTCCTCGATCTGCCCGTCACCATCAAAGAGGCGATGTACGGCGCCGAGATCAAGGTGCCGGTCTTCGGCGGTTCGGGCACGGTGACGATCAAGCCAGGCACCCAGTCGGGCACCAAGCTGCGGCTGCGCGGCAAGGGCGTGCCGGGGCTACGAGGTGAGCCGGCAGGCGATCTCTATCTGGTAGTGCAGGTGAAGTTGCCCGAAGGCGAGGCTCCGGGGCTCAAGCACGCCGTCGAGGCGATCGAGAGCCACTACCTGGGAGCCGTGCGGTCCAACCTGAAGCTCTGACGCTTTTCTTTCGATCGCGGGTGTGAGAGGCCGCGCGCGCCATGGGTCTGTTCGACATCTTCAAGAGCAGTACGCCGGCTGAGAAGGCGCAGAAGCTGAAGAAGAAGGTCACCGAGAAGTACGGTGAGGCGCAGGCGCGCCAGAAGGCGATCGACGAGCTGATTCAGACGCGCTCGCCCGACGTCGTGCCCGTGCTCATGCAGCGCTTCACGATGCTGGTCGACCCACAGACGACCGACGCCGACGAGAAGCAGATGGTGTTCGACGCCATCGTCGCGCAGGGCGAACAGGCCGTGCCGCCGGTGAAGGAGTTCCTCAAGAAGAGTGAGGCCGCCTCGAGCTGGGCCGTGAAGATCCTCTCGGGCGTTCTCGATGAAGAGAAGGTGATCGAGATCGTCATCGAAGAGCTGAAGCGGCTGGGTGTCGAGTACACCCGCGACCCCGAGAAGAAAGAGGTGCTGCTGCACTTCCTCGACGGCAAGCAGGGCCCTGGCATCACCGAAGCCGCGATCGCGTTGCTCAAGGACATGTCTGACGACGTGAAGATGACGGCGCTGCGCACCCTGGGCACCCTGAAGGACACGAAAGCCCGCGAGCCGATCCTCGAGCTGTTGATTCAGGAAGAGACCGCCAAGCGCGTGCAGACCCGCTGCGTCGAGGTGCTGCACGAGACCGGCTTCGAGGTGCAGGGACACCACGAGAAGGTCGAGAAGCGTGTGAGCGACCCGTACTTCGTCGACAAGGCCGGTGTGGTGAAGAAGCGCGGCTGAGCCCTGCACGGCAAGCACCGCCGCGCTCGTACGAAACGTCTTCGGCGTCTGACGGAAAAGCGCGTTCCGCCGGAGCACGGCCGGCAGTAGGTTGCTGATCGTGCTCCGCCCTGCCCTCGCGCTCGCTGTCGCTGCCCTGCTCGGCTGCCCGCAGCCGATGATGATGACGCCAGACGCCGGCCCCATCGACGCGGGCGTGACGCTGAGCCCCACCGAAGCCTGCGATCGTCTGGCCGCCGCGAAGTGCGCGCTGAAGAAGCGCTGCTACGTGGCCTTCCAACGCGAAGACGACTCGGCCTGCACGCAGAACGAACAGGCGCGCTGCCTCGGCGAGTACGCGACGCTCCAGCAGTCGTTCGATCGTGAGCTCGTGAAGGTCGACCCGACGAAGATCTCGGCCTGCGAGAAGCGCATGACGTCGAGCGCGTGCCCGCCCACCTTCCCGCCCGACTACCCCGGCGCCGTCGCGCGCCCCTTCGCCGACTGCACCTTTCGCACGGGTCTGCTCACCGGCTTCGTGCCCGCGGGCGAGACCTGCGTGAACGCCCAGGAGTGCGTCGCCGGCACCGTCTGCATCAAGCCCAACGGGGTCTGCCGCGGGGTCTGCTCCTCGTCTCCGAAGCAGGGCGACCCGTGCGCCTTCGGCTGTGGCCCCGGCCTCGTCTGCGGAAAAGACGGCAAGTGCGCGCCGCTCAAGCCGCTCGACACGCCCTGCGACGTGAGCACCGAGTGCGAGACCGATCTCATCTGCGTCGGAGGCACGTGCCGGCCGCGCCGCAAGCTCGGCGACTCGTGCCAGTTCGATCCCTCGGTGCCCTCGACCTGCGAGCCGGGCCTCGCGTGCGACGTCGTCCCCTACGTCGACGGCGCCACCGGCACCTGCGTGCGGCCCCAGGGGCTCGACAAGCCCTGCAGGTTCCACTGGAGCTGCGAGAGCGGGCTGCTCTGCTCCGACATCAACTGGGCCGGCTTCCCCTCGAGTGCGCCCACCGCCGGCACCTGCCGATCGCCCGACGATCTCGACACGGCCTGCCGCGGCTCGACCTATGCCGTCTTCGTCGGCGAGCAGTGCAAAGCGGGCGCGTCGTGCGATCTCACGATGCAGCTCTGCAAGGCGACGCCGACCCGCGGGCAGGCGTGCAAGCCCTCACGCAACGACTGCACCGGCGTCGACACGTACTGCAAACCCTCGGGCAGCGGCGACACGGGAACCTGCACGGGCCCTGCGGCGCTCAACGAGCCGTGCGCCGTGAGGCTCGACCCCGACACCACCGTCAGCATTCCCTGCGCGACGGGCTGGTGCGACACCACCAACACCTTCACCTGCCGCCCACCCAGCAAGGCGCTCGGCACCCTCTGCACCCAGGACGCCGAGTGCATGTCAGGGCGCTGTGCCGTTCAGCAGGATCGCACCCTCAAGTGCACGGAAGCCTGCTGATTTCGCAGGGCTCCCGCACGTTTTTCGAAGTGCTGTCATCAAACATCGGGGTCGGCGCATTGAAGCAGCATGAGCGTCGATGAAGAGGGATCCATGAACATCACGAGTGAGCTGCAGACGGTCACGATCTACCGCGAGGGTGCTGTGTGTACCCGGCGCGCGAAGGTCGACGGTGTCGGCGCCGAGGTGCGCGTCGTCGGCTTGCCGATGAGCCTGATCGCCGGCTCGGTGCGCGGGCGGGTGCTGACCGGGCCCGTGGGTCTTCGTGTGCTCGATGTGCGCCCGGGCTTCGACGTCGAGTTTGGTGACGCCGTCGACGAGTCGGCCGAGGTGAAGGCGCGTGACGCGGCGAAGCTCGAGGTCACGCGGCTCGAGCTGCGCTTCAACCGGTTCGACGCCGAGCTGCGCGAGCTGCAGGCGCTCAAGCCGCTGCCCTTCGAGCCAAAAGAAGGAGAGCCCCCTCACCCCGCCCCCGTCGAGCCGACGCTGGCGATGACGGCCTTCGTCGATGAACGAATGAAGCAGCTGCTGATGGACAAACGCGCCGTCGAGAAAGAGCTCAAGGACGCGCGCGACGAGCTTCAGCTGCGGGAGCGGCGGTTGGCCGAAGCCTCGGCCGAGAAACGCAGCTCGAAGGCGAAGGTCACCCGCGCGATCGTGCTCTCGATGTCGCAGGCGGCGTCGGGGCCGGTCGAGCTCGAGGTCGAGTACCAGGTGCCGGGCGTGCGCTGGGTGCCGAACTACACGCTGCGGCTCGAGAAGGGCTTCGCGGGGGGGAAGCTGCGCATGCGGGCATCGGTCGCCCAGAACACGGGTGAAGACTGGAAAGGCGTCGCGCTCTCGCTCTCGACGGCGACGCTGCTGCGCCGAACCGATGTGCCCGAGCTCAAGTCGCTGCGCATCGGGCGAACGCAGCCGCAGGCCGCCAGGCCGGGCTTCCGCGCACCGCCGCCGGGGCTCGATGAGCTCTTCGCGGGCTACGACGCGATGAACCACCCGGCGCCGCCGCCACCTCCTCCTCCTCCGAAGCTCGCACCGCCGCCTCCACCTCCGCCACCTCGGCAGGCGCCCCACGACTTCCAGAGCAAGGAGCGGAAGAAGCTCGACGTCGAAGAGGTGATGGCGCCGGCCGCGGAGGCTGAGCCCGAGCTGGACATGCCGCGGCGAAGCCAGACCGCCAGCAAACCCAGAGCGCCCGGAGCGATGCCCGTGCCCTCGGCCGCTCCGATGATGCCGCCCCCCATGCAGGCGATGGCGAAGCGAGGTGGTGGTGGCGTGCTGGGTGGCATGGCGCGCGCGGTCGGTGGAGCCGTGGTCGCGGCCAGCGCCGTGATGTCGCGCGACGAAGAAGGAGCCGACGGCTACGCCGACGCGCTCGAGCAAGAGTCACCCACGGGAAGCCAGTACGCCCCGGTGATTCCGACGTACACGCCAGCCGACGGGCTGCTCGACTACGACCGGCTGCGCATGCCCGGCGCCGACGTCGCGGGCGCGCGAGGAAAGCTCTCGCAGGTCTCGGAGTTCGACGCGGTCTTCGCCGTCGGCGTGACGGTGCAGGTCGACGTGCTGCTCGCCGTCCTGAACGTCTGGCAGCAGCGCACCTCGACGGTGCAGTCGTTGGCCCTGCCGCCTCGCTGCACGATGGTGGCGTCGTTCGACTCCTTCGACTTCCGCTACGACTGCGTGGCCCCCGTCGACGTTCCCTCGACGGGCCAGTGGAGCAGCGTGCCGGTGATGGAGTGCCAGGTCGGCCTCACGCCGCAGTACGTCTGCGTGCCGGCCGTCGAGCCCAAGGTCTACCGCACGCTGGCGATCTCGAACGCGACGACGACGGCGCTGCTCGCGGGGCCCGTCGAGGTCTCGGTGGGTGACGAGTTCCTGATGACGACGACGATGCCGGCGATTCCGCCCGGCGCGAACACCGAGCGGCTGGGCCTCGGCGTCGAAGAGGCGATCAAGGTCGCGCGCAAGACGAACTTCGCCGAGACGACGGGCGGCTTCCTCGGCGGCTCCACGGTGCTCAAGCATGACGTCGAGCTCGAGGTGAACAACCGCCTCGCGAGCCCCGCCGTCATCGAGGTGCGGGAGCGCGTGCCGCAGGCGCCACAGTCGGAGAAGGACATCAAGGTGGAAGAGGCCGAGGTGAAGCCGGGCTGGGAGAAGGTCGTTGGCCCCGTCGACGGCGTGGTGACCGAAGGGCTCAGGCGATGGCGCGTCACGGTGCCGCCGGGTGGGCGCATGACGCTCACCGCTTCGTTTCTGGTGCGCATTCCGGCCGACAAGATGCTCGTCGGCGGCAACCGGAGGAACTGACCATGAAGATCGACCATGTGATCGTGATGGAAGACCGCGCCCAGGTGGAGCGCCGCGGAACGGTCTCGCTGCAGGGCGGAATCTCGACGGTCGAGCTGCCTGGCTTCCCGCTGGTGGCCGTCGATCGATCGCTCTCGGTCGAAGCGACGGGCGCGACGGTGCACGAAGCGCGGCTGGTGCGCCGGTGGAAGCAGAAGGAGAAAGGCGGCCTGCCGGCCGACGCGAGCGACCTGCGCAAGCGCGTGCAGACGCTGGTCGACACCCAGTACACGCACGACTCCGATGTCTACCGGCTCACGACGCGACGCGAAGCGCTGAACGTGGCGCGACAGACGCTGCTGCGCTCGATCGGGCAGCGCGTGGGCTACGGAGAGGCAGACATCGTCGCGTGGCAGACGCAGCTCGACGCGCTGTCGGCCCAGCAACGCGAGAACGACGAGGCGGTGCGCGCGGCCCAGGCGGCCGTCGACGCGGTGAAGCGCGAGCTGCAGGCCACCCGTCAGGCGCTCGTCCTCGCCGAAGAGCGCGTGGAGGATCTCGAGTGCTTCCTCTCGCTCACCCTCGAAGGTCAGGGCGAGATCGCCGTGCGGGTCAGCTACCTCGTGCCCTGCGCCGTGTGGCGGCCCGCGTACCGCGCGACGCTGTCGGGTGAGCAGGTGCTCTTCGAGTCCGAAGCGGTGGTGTGGCAGCGCACGGGCGAGGCGTGGAACGACGTGCAGCTCGAGTTCTCGACCGCCCGGCCCACGCTGGGAACGACGCCGCCCACACTGGTGGACGACTGGTTGTCACTGCGGCCGAAGACGTCGATCGAGAAGCGCGTCGTCGACGTGACGGTGCGCGAAGAGGTGATTCAGAGCGCCGGAGAAGTGTCGACGACGGTGCCCGAGCTGCCGGGCCTCGACGACGGTGGAGAAGCCCGGCTGATCACCGCGCCCGCGCGCTCGACGGTGCCCAGTGACGGTCAGCCGCACCGCGTTCCGCTCGGCACGTTCGAGGCGAAGGCTGCGCTCGAGCTCGTGTGCCCGCCCGAGTTCTCTCCCCTCGCCTTCACGGTCGCGCGCTTCCCGAACGCGGGCAGCTCGGTGCTGTTGGCGGGGCCGGTCGATCTCATCCGCTCCGCCGGGTTCGTGGGCCGCTCGCAGGTCTCGTTCACGGCGCCGCAGGAGACGCTCAAGCTCTCGTTCGGCAGTGAAGACGGCGTGCGCGTGACACGCGTGGTGGACGAGAAGGTCGACGAGGCGCGGCTCACCGGGCGCAAGACGACGAAGAAGATCGTGACGCTGTTCGTGTCGAACGCGAGCCGCGAGCCGAAGCGCCTCAACCTCGAAGAGCGCGTGTTCGTGTCGGAGGTGAAAGAGGTCGAGGTGCAGGTGCTCCAGAAGGAGTGCGACCCCGCGCCCAACGCCGTGTCGAAAGACGGCATCGCGCGCATGGAGCTCGCCCTCGGCCCCAACGCGACGAAGAAGGTGAAGTTCGTGTGGGAAGTGAGCGCTGCGAGCAAGGTCGCGGGGCTCTGAACAGGCTCCACGTCCGCCCTCGAAGGCGTGGTGCAGGGCCGAGGAAGCTCCGTGGCGCGCCCCGAAGCCTCGGTGCAATTCGGGACATGCTCCGGGACTCGTGCGGACCCCTTCGGCGGACGCCGGAACATGCTCCGGGACTCGTACAGACCCCTTCGGCGGAAGCCGGATCATGCTCCGGGACTCGGACCGACCCTTCGGCGTACGCCCGCTCACGCATGGGGAGTTGCCACGGAGCATGTTCGCGCCCGCAATCGCCCTCGGGGGCTCGACGGGACGCCCCCTTGTGACCGCGCGCAAGCGCTTCAGGCCGCCTTCGCGCACAGGAAGCCGTCCGATCACGCGCTGTGACCGGACTAAGCTCGTGTTCATGTTCCCGCGGAACCTCCTGCTGCTCGCGCTGGCTGGCTGTCAGACCGTTGCGCCTGCGACCGTGGCACGAAGCGACGAGCCCGCCCTCGACACCGCCTGCCTCGATCACGCGCGCCATGGAACGCTGCTGTCGTCATTGCCGGCGAAGCTTGGCGCCTTCGAGATCGCGACGAAGAACGCCACCACCTTCACGCTCCACCGCGCCGGCCGGCCGTTCACCGACGCCGAGGGCAAGACGTTGTGGGAACAGATCGGAGCCGCGAGCCCGCTCCGTGGACTCAGCATGGGCAGCTCGGCGCTCTACAGCATCGACAAGTGCCCGGGCATCGCCGACGGCGGCTGTCTGACGTTCTCGATGCACCTCTGCCAGACGAACCTCGAGACGATCGCCGCGCAGCTCGAGGCTGCCGCGAAGCATGCGCCCGACGCCGAGCTCTTCGTCACCCTCACCGCGCATGAAGCCGGCGGGCCTGCGTGCAAAGACGGGCCGCGCTGCGTTCCCACTGCGCACTACTCGACGAAAGACGAGCCCTACCGATCGACGCGCCTGCGCAACGCGATTCCGAAATGGCGCGGCGGCGCCTGCCGTGACGACGGCGACTGCGAGGGCGGCGGCAACGTCTGCCAGTCCTGGTACCTGCGCGGCAACGCCGAGCTCGCCATCGCGATCGAACACTCGCAGCCCACGTTCTGCGGCTGCGTCGCAAAGCAGTGCACCTGGTTCACGCAGGAGTGACGGTGGACTTTCACCACTTCGAGCTGAGGACGACCGACGTCGCCGCCGCACGGAAGTTCTACGAGGCGGTGCTCGCGCCGCTCGACGCGCTCGTCTCCGAATTGCTTGCCGTCGCACGAGCGCGCGGTGCTCCCGCGCACTGGCTGGGCCACCTGCACGTCGATGATCTCGAGCGAACGACCGCGCGCTTTCTCGAAGCCGGAGCCGAACGCCTCGGGCCTGCGCGAACCAGCGATGACGACGCGCCCATCATCGGCCTGCGAGATCCCTTCGGAGCCGCAGTCGCCCTCACCTCTCGCCCGGTTCGCGCCACGGTTCGCGCTCGCCCGATTCACGTGAGCCACGCCCCCGAGAGTGCGCGCCAGCTCTACGCCCTCGACGCGACGTTCCTGCCCATCACCAACGAGAAGACCCACGCACAGTGGATCTTCCCGATCGTGGTGACGAACTTCGACGAGACGATCGACCGCATTCGGAGCCTTGGTGGTGACGTGATGATCACCCCAGGTGGGGCGTATGCCCACGATCCGCAGGGGGCGGCGTTCGTCATCACCGAGCGTTGATCACGACGCGGCAGGCGGCTCTTTGGGCAGCTCGGCCGAGGCTTCGGGCTTCGGCGCCTCGGCCTGCGCCTTCGCCAACGCCGCAGCGATCGCGGCCTGACGACGGCTCCAGAACCAGTACGCGGTGTACGCGCCCAACAGCCCCACCACGATCATCGAGCCGTCGGTGCTGGCAGGAGGACGTGGGGGCGGCGGCGGAACGGGCGTGCGCTCCATCACGTCGGGCGTGAGCTCGGCGGCTTTGGTGAACACCATCACCTCGCTCACCGAGTACATGCGATCGCCGCCTTCGGCCGTGAGCCGCAGGTAGCGCGCCTGCCCTTTGAGCGCCGTCGTCGTGCGGGTGCGCAACCCGGCCAGCGCGTCTTGCGGCGCCCGCCACAGCGGCTGAAAGAAGTTCCCGTCGACCGAGCTCCACAGAATGAAGTCGTCGTTGTTGTCGCCCTGCAGCAGCGCGCCCTCGATCGGGTACGTCTGGCCCAGGTCCCACTCGAGCACGCCGTCGGGCGCGATGATGGCCGCCAGCGGCGAGTCCCACGGGGCGCCCTCGTATTCGCCCTTCGCGTCGCGCACGACCGTCGAGCGCTGAACGCCCTGGTCCTTGCGCACCTGCGCTGAGGGCAGCAGCCCCGGAGACGCTCCCACCACTGCCAGCAGCACGACCGAGATCATCGGCGCGACGCTCTAGCCCCAATGGGGCCCCATCGTCGACGGCTTCTCTCTGCGGTCGCGTGTCATTTCGATTCCGGGTTCTGCCCGGGTAGGCGATGGTGCTCCCACCACTGATGGCTCAGACGCTCGGGAAATACACACTCGTCCGCAAGCTCGCGACCGGAGGCATGGCCGAGGTCTTCCTCGCGCGCTCCGACGGCCCCATGGGCTTCCAGATGAAGCTGGTGGTGAAGCGAATCCTCCCGCACTTCGGAGAGGACCAGAACTTCATCAACATGTTCCTGTCGGAGGCGCGGCTCGCGGCCGAGCTGAACCACCCGAACGTGGTTCAGATCTTCGACTTCGGTCAGACCGACGGCACCTATTACATCGCGATGGAGTTCATCGACGGGCCGAACCTGCGCGCGCTCAACAAGGCGGCGAGGGAGACCGTCGGCCCCATCTCGCTGCCGCTGTGCGCTCGCATCATCGCGCTCGCGGCCGAGGGCCTGGGCTACGCGCACGATCTGAAGAACCAGGCCGGCCAGCCGATGAACCTGGTGCACCGCGACATCTCGCCCGACAACGTGCTCGTCTCGCGCAATGGCGCCGTGAAGGTCGTCGACTTCGGCATCGCGAAGGCCAGCACCCAGCCGCACCTGACGAAGAGCGGCGTCATCAAGGGCAAGCTCGCCTACATGCCGCCCGAGCAGCTCGCGCGCGAGCCGCTCGATCGCCGCGCCGACGTCTTCGCGCTCGGGGTGGTGCTGTACGAGCTGGTCTGCGGCGCGATGCCCTTCGACGCCACGAGCGAAGTGAGCATCATTCAGGCGATCATGGGCAACGAGCCGCTCGTGCGCGCCAGCAACAAGCGCAACGACCTGCCGCCCGCGCTCGACACCATCATCTCGAAGTGCCTCGAGAAGGACGTCACCAAGCGCTACCAGAGCTGCCGCGAGTTCCAGATGGATCTCGAGCGCTTCATCGCCTCGACCGGAGAGGTCGTGTCGGTCGCCGACGTCGGCAAGCTCGTCGAGCACCTCTTCCCCGAAGATCACGAAGCGACGCTGCAGAACCTGATGCCGCCAGGTGGCCTGCAGCTCGATCGCACGCACCCGTCGTCGGCGTCACAGGAGCGCTCGGCCCCTCCCGTCCCGACCGAAGCCGGCACGGGCCTGTCGGCCACCTCGCTCAAGCCCATCGAGACCGGCTCGCACGCGCAGAAGTCACGCGCTCCGCTCTTCGTGGGAATCGGGCTGGGCGCGTTCGCGATCGGCGTCGGCGCGTACCTGGCCCTCAAGCCCCCGCCTCCGACGGTCGATCCACTTCCCCCTGTCATCACGCCGCCGGTGCTCGCGGTGATCGACGCAGGCGCCCCCGAACCAGTCGACGCGGGCCCGGCCATCGTGGTGGTCGTGGACGCGGGAGACCCGGTCGTCGAGCCCGATGCCGGGCCGCCAGAGAGCGTCGACGCAGGGGTGAAGGTCGTGGCGCCAGTCGCGAAGATGGGGCGCATCGACTTCCGCATTCGGCCGGTGGGCCGCGTGTACCTCGACGGGAAGTTCCTCGGAGAGACCCCGCTGGGCAAAGAGATTCCCGCGACCGTCGGGCCGCACACCATCAAGGTGATCGAGCCGGGCTCGAACAAGACCATCGAGAAGAGCTTCACCGTGAAGCCGGGCTCGAACCCCTTCACGCACAACTTCAACCTGGAGTGAGCATGCTCCGCTCAATCATCGTCGCCGTCGTGGCGACCTCGGCCGTGGCCGCTGCGCAGCAGTCTCCCGAGGTCACCAAGTACCTGCAGGCCACCATCGCCCTGTACGAGAACCTCGAGTACGCCAAGGCGCTCGCGCAGGTGCAGAAGGCCAAGGCCAAGGCCAAGACGCCCGACGACGAGGCTCGCTGCTCGGTGCTCGAGGCCATCGTGCTGGCCGACATGGGCAAAGACGACAAAGCCTCGAAGGCGTTTCAGTCGGCGTTCTCGTTCGACCCCGAGCTGAAGCTGCCGGTCGCGGTCGCGCCGAAGATCACCGCGCTCGCCGAGAAGGCGCGCGAGCAGGTGAAGAAGATGCTCGCCCCCACCATCGCCGCGCAGAAGGCCGACGAAGAGAAGCGGCTGGCCGAAGAGAAGGCGAAGGCCGACGCGTTGAAGGCCGAAGAGGACAAGCGCCGCGCCGACGCGGTCGCGCAGCAGCAGAAGGAAGAAGACGATCGCCGCAAGGCCATGCAGCCTCCGCCGGCCGTGGTGAAGAGCGGCCCGCGGCTGCGCTCCCTCTCGTGGATTCCCGGCGCCGTCGGCCTGCTCGGTGCGGGCGTGGCGACCGCGAGCTTCGTGAGCGCGTCGGGCAGCTACAACAGCCTCATGAAGAGCACGACGCTCACGCCGGACCAGGCGATCGCGGCGCGTGACGGCGGCAAGACGATGGCGCTGGTGGGGTGGATCTCGACCGGCGTCGCCGTGGCTGGTCTCGGCGCGGCGGTGGTGATGTTCCTCATGGGGAATGGCGAGGCCGCGACGGTGCCGCCCGTCAGCGTCATGATCACCCCGCAGGGCGGCGCCGTTTCCGTCTTTGGCAGCTTCGACGTGATGGAGGTGGTGCGATGAAACGGCTCCTTTTGGCGAGCCTCGCGCTCACGACCGTCGCGGCCTGCTTCGACTTCGACGGCGCGTACAACCAGTACTGTCTTCGCAACAACTGCGGCTCGACTGGCGACGGCGGCGCAGGTGGCGCGAGCGGCGGCGGCTCGACCGCGGGCGGGGCGACGGCTGGTGGTTCGACTGGTGGCGGCGCGGCGGCCGGCGGTGTTTCGGGTGGTGGTGCGGCCGGAGGCACGGGCGGAGGGGCTGGAGGTTCGCCTGGCGGTGGCAGCGCTGTGGACGCAGGTGTCGACGCGGGAACGCCTGACTCGGGCGTTGAGTGCATCGGGCTGGCGTTCTGCATTCATCGCCAGACCCAGCGCACCGACTTCAAGGGAGCAGACGCGGTCTTTGGAACCACACTCGACAACGGCGGCGCCCTGTTCTCTCGCTATGGCTCGATGAAGGGCACCATCTGGGTGTCGCATGGGCCCGACGGCAACCCTTCGACAGGAACCGCTCGGCCCTTCGGTGGCAGCGCGCAGCCTCCGATGGACGTCATGGGCCAGACCAACAACGTGAATGACATGTTCGTCATCACCGAGAGTGATTTGGTGACGGCCAGGCTCCAGCGAGTGGTCGACGGAGGCCTTCCACAGGTCCGCTACAGCGGCAGTTGCGCGGGAATGTCCGTCACGCTGAATGCGTACGATCGCGTCGGCAACAAGATCGTGATTGGTGGTGACGACGACGGTTTGTGCGAGTTCGATGTCTCCACGAATCAGTTCACGCTTCTTCAAGCGGAGGGCCCAGGCAGCTCGAGGGTCAGCGACGTCTACGTCAGCCCCGGCAACGAGGTCTTCTGGACCACGACTGATGGCTACATTGGCAAGCTGGGCGTCGGTCGAATCTCTGGGCAGATCGATCCGAACGGCATGGTCGCGATTGATGGGCTCGATGGAGACAACATCTGGGCCATTGGCGATCAAGGCATGGTGCTGACTCGTAACGTGGACGGCGGCTTCGACCAGGTCACGACGCTTGCAGCAAGGGCCTACGCACTTCGGGTCACCATCGACGGCATCTTCGTGGGGACGTACGGGGGTATCGCCCACAAGACACGCTACACCGACGGCGGCTTTGAACTGTTCGGGCTGCCCGTGAACCCGATGCACCGCGTATGGGGAATCGCCGGGGGCCCGGGTGCCATTCATGTCGTCGGGGACGAAGGAGCGTTTGGAACTCCAGATCAGGCCTTCTTCATGACCCTCATTCCCCGCACGCAGTGATCATGCGCCTCCTTCTGCTGCTGTTGGGGCTCGGCGTGGCTGGGTGTGGCCCGGCCAGACCGCAGTGCAGCGCCGCGACCTGCAACGGCTGCTGCGACGCCAGCGGAGAATGCCGGACGGGCTTCGAAGGCTCGGCCTGCGGCACGCGTGGTGAGGCGTGCCTTCAGTGTTCGGTGAACGAGTCGTGTTCGTTCGCGCGGTGCACCCGAACGACTGGCACTGGCGGAGGCACTTCTGGAACCGGCGGAGGCTTCGTCGTCGGCGGAGGCGTGGCGTCGGCTGGTGGCGCTGGGGGTGGAGTCGCGACCGCAGGCGGAGCTGCAACGGCAGGTGGAGCAGCGACCGCAGGCGGAGTCGCAACGGCAGGCGGAGTTGCGACCGCAGGTGGAGCAGCGAGCGCTGGTGGCGTTGCGTCGGCTGGCGGTGCTCCGACGACTGGTGGTGGAGCTTCGGGCGGAACGACCGGGAGCGCGGGTGGCGCAACGACCGCTGGAGGAACTGCCTCGGCGGGTGGCGCTGCGGCGCCGTCATGCATCGGCGTGCCCTTCTGCGTGCATCGCGTCACCCAGCGCACCGACTTCAAGGCGCCAGACGCGCTGGTTGGCGGCGGCCTCGACGACGCCGCCGCGATCTTCTCGCGGTTCACGACACCAGTCGGAGCGGTCTGGGTCACGCACGGCTCCACCTCGACCGGCACGGCGACCCCGTACACCGTCGGCACGCCCCCGTTCGAGGCGGTCGAGGGCACACCTTCCGACTATGTGATCGTCACCGAGAGCAACCTCACCATCGCCCGCGTGCAGCATGTGGTCGACGGCGGCGTGGTGCGCACCTTCGACATGGGCACCTGCCAGACAGGCTCGTTCTCCGCGAGCTCGTTGGCCCGTCTGGGCAACCGCGTGGTGGTTGGCGGCTCCGACGAGAGCCTGTGTGAGGTGAACCTGGCGACCGGGGCGCGCACGCTGCTCCAGCCCGCGACCTCGTCGAACAACGAGTTCGTGAACGACGTGCACCTCACCAGCGGAGGTGACGTCTACTGGGCGACCTCCGATGGCTACGTCGGCCGGTTGGGCGCTGGGCGCATCACCGCGCAGCTCGACCCGTCTGGCGTCATCGGCATCGACGGAGTTCCTGGTGGGCCCGTCTGGGTCGTCACCGATCAAGGCTACGTCTCGGTGATTCAGCCCGACGGCGGCGTGGGCGGCCAGCAGGACTACTCGGGCCTGTTGGGGCGCGCCTACTCGCTCGAGGTCACCAGCGACGGCGTCTTCATCGGAGCATTCGGCGGCATCGGCCATCGCACGCGCTTCACCGACGGCGGCTTTCAGCTGTTCCCGCTGCCCCTGCCGAGCAGCACCGTGCGCGCGTACCAGGTCGCCGGAGCGGCCGGCGCGCTCCACGTGAGCGGTGACGAAGGGCCGATCAGCGCCCCCACCGATGCGTGGTTCTTCTCTCTGATTCCCCGAACGCAATGAGCAAGGCCATGAACAAGACGCCGCCGCTGATCCTCCTCGCCTTCCTCGTCGGCTGCGTGACGACGGCGCTCTTCAACGTGCCGCGCGCGCGCGCTGACTCGGCGAACCTCACCCGCTGGGAGCACTGGTGCGTCGACGTCGATGGCGTACCGAAGAACGCCGATCTCGAGAAGGCCGGCGCCGAGGGCTTCGAGCTGGTCTCGGTCTCGTTCCGCCCGCCGGTGGTGCAGAACGGAAACTCGGTCGGCGGCGGGGCGACGTACCTCTGCTTCAAGCGCCCGCGCTGAGCGGGGAAGCACGCACACACGACGAAGCCCCATGAGCGGCCCTTTCGACGGGGCACGGCTCACGAGGCCTCTGTCACTGCAATACGACTCAGCTCAGTACTTGCCCTTCGCCTTGCGGGCGCGCACGCGGCGGCGCTTGAGCGCGGCCTTCTTCACCTTCGCGCGGTTCTTCAGCTTCTTCTTCGAGCGGTTCGACTTCACGGCAGGCATGGGTGCCCTCCTTGGGTGTTGAGACTGGGGCCCTTCTCTCAGAAACCCGCCCGATTCCCAAGAACGACCGCACGGTTCTCGGAAAACCCGTGTAAGAGCCGCCCCGTTGTGATCGACAAGCTCGACGAGGTGGAGCGCCACTTCGAGCGCCTCACCGCAGAACTCTCCAGCCCAGCCGTGCTGGCCGACTCCGCGAAGCTGCTCAAGCTCACGCGTGAACGCGCCGGCCTGGAGAAGCTCGTCGACACCTACCGCGGCTACAAGCGGGTCCTCTCGGACTTCACCAGCACGAAGGAGCTCGCCACCTCGGGCGACGCCGACTTCAAGGCGATGGCGAAAGAAGAGTTGCCCGCGCTCGAGGCGAAGAAGATCGCCCTCGAAGACGAGCTGAAGCTGCTGCTGCTGCCGAAAGATCCGAACGATGAGAAAGACGTCATCATCGAGATCCGCGCGGCGGCCGGTGGCGACGAAGCGGCGCTGTTCGCCGAAGAGGTGCTGCAGATGTACCTGCGCTTCTCGGCCCGCCGCGGGTGGAAGGCCGACCTCGTCGACTCGAGCGGCGGCAACCAGGGCGGGCTCAAAGACGCCACCCTCACCCTCGCCGGCGAGCACGTGTACTCGGTGATGAAGTACGAGTCGGGCGTTCACCGCGTGCAGCGCGTGCCCGCCACCGAGACGCAGGGCCGCATTCACACCAGCACCATCACCGTCGCCGTCATGCCCGAGGCCGAAGAGGCCGACGTGCAGGTGAAAGACGCCGACATCGAGATGCAGGTGATGCGCTCGACCGGCGCGGGCGGGCAGAGCGTGAACACGACCGACTCCGCGGTGCGGCTCATTCACAAGCCGACGGGCATCGTCGTGAAGTGCCAGCAGGAGAAGTCGCAGCTCAAGAACCGCGCGATGGCGCTCAAGATGCTGCGCACCAAGCTGTACGAGCTCGAGCAGGAGAAGCTGAAGAACGAGCGCGATGCCCTTCGAAAAGGCCAGGTCGGCAGCGGCGATCGCTCCGAGAAGATTCGCACCTACAACTTCCCGCAGGACCGCATGACCGATCACCGCATCGGCTACACGCGCCACAACCTGCCCGGCGCCATGGCCGGCGATCTCGACGACGTCTTCGCCGCGCTGCGCACCCACTTCCAGGCCGAAGCGCTCAAGAACCAGGGGCAACCGTGAGCGAGACGAAGGGCGCAGAGAGCTGGACGATTCGCCGCGTGCTCGATTGGACGAAGGGGCACTTCGAGAAGCAGCAGATCGACGCGCCGAGGCTCACCGCCGAGATCCTGCTCGGCCACGTGCTCAACCTCACGCGCGTGAAGCTGTTCATGGATCTCGATCGTCCGCTCGCGAAAGAAGAGCTGGCGACGTACCGCGCGCTCATTCAGCGCCGCCTCGGCTTCGAACCGACGCAGTACCTCGTCGGCTTCAAGGAGTTCTACGGGCGCCGGTTCTCCGTCGATGCGCGTGTGCTCATCCCCCGCTCCGAGACCGAGCTGCTCGTCGAGGGCGTGCTGCAGGCGATTCCCAAAGACGCGCCGGCGCGGGTGCTCGACCTGTGTACGGGCTCGGGCTGCATCGCGATCTCCATCGCCGCAGAGCGTCCACTCGCCTCGGTCTGGGCCACTGACGTGAGTCCTGACGCCCTCGCCGTCGCCAAGCAGAACGCCGAAGCGCTGGGCGTCGACGGGCGGGTCACCTTCTTCCTGGGCAACCTGTTCGAGCCCGTTCCCACAGACGCCACCTTCGACGTGATCGTCTCGAACCCGCCGTACGTGCGGCTCGACGAGCTGCCGACACTGCAGAAAGAAGTGCAGAAGGAGCCGAAGCTCGCGCTCGACGGCGGCGTCGACGGGCTCGTGGTCATCAGGCCGCTCGTCGCGGCTGCGATGCCACGCTTGAAGGCTGGCGGCACGCTTGCACTCGAGATCTCAGATGACCAGGGAGCCGCAGTGAAGACGCTCCTCGACGCCGCAGGCGCCGTCGACACCCGCATCGTGAAGGATCTCGCCAGGCTCGATCGCATGGTCTTCGGTCGAGCGAAGGCGAGCTGAAAGACACCCATGGACGCCATCGTCATCACCGGCAACGGCCCCCTGAAGGGCGAGACCTATGCCTCGGGCGCGAAGAACGCCGCGCTGCCCATCATCGCCTCGGCACTGCTCGCTCCCGGAGAGCACACCTTTCGCAACGTGCCCGGCCTCGTCGACGTCAACACCATGTTCAAGGTGCTCGACACGATGGGCTGCGAGTCGACGCGCCTCGACGGCAAGAAGAAGGACATCGTCACCATCAAGGTGCCGACGAACGTGAACCCCGAGGCGCCGTACGATCTCGTCCGGACGATGCGAGCCTCCGTCCTCGTGCTCGGCCCGCTCGTCGCCCGCTACGGTCGCGCCCGAGTCTCGATGCCCGGCGGCTGTGCCATCGGCGCGCGCCCCATCGATCAACACCTCAAGGGCCTCGAAGCGCTCGGCGCCGAGATCGAGCTCAACGAGGGGTACGTCGAGGCCCGCGCGAAGCGGCTCAAGGGCGGCGTCGTCACCTTCGATCTCATCACCGTCACCGGCACCGAGAACATTCTCATGGCGGCCGTGCTCGCGAAGGGCCGCACGCTCATCGAGAACGCCGCGAAGGAGCCCGAGGTCGAAGAGCTCGCGCGCGTGCTGAACAAGATGGGCGCGCAGATCTCTGGCGCGGGCAGTGACGTCATCACCATCGACGGCGTCGACGAGCTGCGGCCGGTCGATCACGCGATCATCGCCGATCGCATCGAGGCGGGCACGCTGCTGGTCGCCGCGGCCATCACGGGTGGAGACGTGCTCGTGCGTCACGCGGTGCCCGAACACCTCGAGGCCGTGCTCCAGAAGCTGCGCGCCACCGGCTGCACCGTCACAGCTGAAGACGGCGGCATTCGCTGCAAGGGCCCCTCGCGCGTTCAGCCGGTCGACATCAAGACGCAAGAACACCCCGGCTTCCCCACCGACATGCAGGCCCAGCTGATGGCGCTGCTCGCGACCTCGGGCGGCACGTCGGTGATCACCGAGAACATCTTCGAGAACCGCTTCATGCACGTGGCCGAGCTTCGCCGCATGGGCGCCGACATCACCGTCGACGGGCACACGGCGGTGGTGCGCGGGAAGCCCAGGCTGTCGGGAGCTCCGGTGATGGCGACCGATCTTCGGGCCTCCGCCTCGCTCGTGCTGGCGGGACTCCACGCCGAGGGCAAGACGAAGGTCGGCCGCGTGTACCACCTCGATCGCGGCTACGAGAAACTCGAGAAGAAGCTCAAAGGCCTCGGGGCCAACATTCGGCGCGTGAAGGACACCGCCTGAGATGTGTGACCTGGGCTCCGACGCAATCGCACGCGCCCGGGTGAATGGCGGTTGCTTCCCGTTGGATCACGTCAGTAGCATGACGACTTCCACCCCTTACAGGAGCTGAACGTCACAATGGATTGCCCCGGCTGCGGCGTCGAGATGGTCGACCTCAAGGAAGACGATCTGACGCTTCGCAAGTGCGGCGAGTGTGGCGGCTTGTGGGTCGATGTTTCCGACCTCAACCGCATGCTGCTTCACAACAACCTGCCCGGCCTCGAAGCCCTCGGCGGGAAGGTCGACCCCGACGCGATGAGCGGACAGTGCCCTGATTGCCTCGTCGACCTGCTGCGCGTCGTCGGTGGCGAGAAGGCCAACCCGATGTCCTACGACACCTGCGAATCGTGCGGTGGCGTGTTCCTCGAGGAGCGTTTCAAAGACGCCGCCGACGCCAAAGACGCCGAGAAGGGAATCGTGGAGTTCTTCCGCGGCTTCTCAGGCAAGGCGAAGAAGAAGGCTGCCGCTGGCGCCTGACGCTTCCTGAACTCGCCGAGTCGCGTGACCCGGCGAGCCCACTTCCCAGCAACGACTCAGGCCTGCGCACCCATCGACTGGGCAGCGCTGGTCTCTGCCTGCGCCATCGAGTTCGTCAGCTCGAGCCAGTGGTTGTTGCCCCAGTTGCTGTCCCAGAGGGTGTGACCGGCGTCGGTCTCGAGCTCGAACCAGTACTCCAGCAGCTTCGCCGTCTCAGGCAGGTTCAGCGCAGGCGCGAGGCGAAGCAGCGGCCCATTCTCGGAGCGCTGCGCGACGACGAGCGAGGGCAGCGTCTCTCCGTCGAGGCGCGCGTGCATGGTGATGCGCGTCAGCTTCGCCTCGGCGTGCTGAGGGTGCGTCGGGTCCTTCCAGTACGAGACCTCGAGCGTCGCGCCAGCGGGAATGCGCGTCGCCGTCACCTGGCCGCCCGCCAGCTTCTGCGTGAGCAGCGTGAAGCCCGTGCCCAGGTTGAGCGCGTAGAGGTTCGCCGCCACCTTGACCGACTTCGTGGTCTCGACCGCAGGCACGCTCTCGGTCTTCTTCTTCGTGGCCGGGCGCTTCGCGGTGGTCGTGGTCCTGGTCGTCTTCTTGGTGCTCATGGGGCTCCCCCTGGGACTGCGCGGTTTGGGCGTCGCATACACCAGACGATCGCCGCTGAAAGCCCCCTGCTCGCAGACGTCAACAGAACGTCACCCGTGGGATGGAAAGGGGACTGTGCAGCCAGCTGTGGAATGCTGAGCGGCCCATGACGGAGCGCTCCTGGACGAAGCTGTGGAAAGCCGCCGAAGCCGCCCGCCGCCGTGCGTACGCGCCGTATTCGAAGTTTCACGTGGGCGCGGCGATCGAGTGTGACGACGGCTCCATCGTGTCGGGCTGCAACGTTGAGAACGCGAGCTACGGGCTGACGGTCTGCGCCGAGCGGAACGCGGTCGGCGTCATGGCGCTGCAGGGGAGGAAGCCGAAGCGAGTGGCGATCATCGTCGATCACGTTCGCCCCGTGCCGCCGTGTGGCATGTGCCGACAGGTGCTCGCCGAGTTCGCCGCGATGAACGTCGAGGTGCGCTCGAAGACGCTCGACGGACAGGAGCTGAAGACCACGGTGGGCGAGCTGTTGCCGTTCGCCTTCACCAGCGCGTTTCTCGACGAAGCGAAGCCGAAGAAGAAGAAGCGCTAGCGCCGAAGGGACGCGAGCGTGTTCGCCGCGACCTCACGACACTCGGGGACGAGCTGGTCGAGCGCCGCTTCGAGGTGAAGCGCAGCCTCGGCCCTCAGCCCCACCACCTGCATGAACGAGAGCAGATCGATCGCCGAAGACTGCGCGCGAACGGTGGGCCGGTGGAGCGCCGCGACGATGTTGGCGAAGGCCCACGCGATCGGCCGGCAGACGCGCGTCGTCTCGGGCGTGATGACGAACGGCCCGGGGTGCTGTGACTGCGTGCCGACCACGCAGGCCAACACGAAGAGCACCTGCTCGTCGTTCGGAGCATTCACCAGCGGCAGCATCATCACCAACGTGCGCGACAGCGCCTCGAGCACCTCGATGGGCTGCTCATGATCGAGCCACACCTCGAGGAAGTCGGCGAACGGCTCGGGATGAGGGTCGGTGGCGAGGCCACGCACCGCCGTCAGCACCCGGTTCGAGGTGGCGATGACGCTGAGGCGGCTCAACTCGAGCTCCCAGGCGTTCACGCGGCCGGCACCACGTCGTGACCCGCGGTCTGGTACTGTTTGAGCTTTCGAAACAGCGTGGCTTGCCCGATGCCGAGGCGCTCGGCGGTTCGCGCGCGGTTCCCACGCTCTGCCGCGAGGGTGGCGAGAATGGCGGAGCGCTCCAGCTCCTCGAGCGTCTGCCCCGGCTGACCCGGCAGCGACGTCACGGCCGGGCGAACGATCTCCTCTGGCAGGTCGTCGAGCTGCAACGTGCGGCGATCGGCGAGCACCGCGGCGCGCTCCATGGCGTTGAAGAGCTCGCGCACGTTGCCCGGCCACGGGTACTCGAGCAGCTTGCGGCTCACCTGCGGCGAGAGCTCCTTCGGCGGGAGTCTGGAGCGGCTCGTCGCCTCCATCAGCGCGACGCGGGCGAGCGGCACGATGTCTTCTGGTCGCTCCCGCAGCGACGGCACCTTGAGCGCCACCACGCGCAGGCGGAAGAGCAGATCCTCCCTGAAGCGGTTGGCCTTCACTTCGGCCTGCAGATCGCGGTGCGTCGCCGCCACGAGCCGCACGTCGATGGCGCGGGTCTTGTTCTCCCCCACCCTGCGCACCTCGCGCTCCTGCAGCACGCGCAGCAGCTTCGCCTGCATCGACAACGGCAGCTCCCCCACCTCATCGAGCAACAGTGTTCCGCCACGCGCCGACTCGAAGAGGCCGGCCCGATCAGAGACCGCTCCGGTGAACGAGCCACGCGCATGACCGAAGAGCTCGCTCTCGATCAGCGACTCCGGCACGGCCGCACAGTTGATGGCGACGAACGGGCCGCCCTGCCGTCGGGAGGACTCGTGAATGAGCCGCGCGATGCGCTCCTTGCCCGAGCCGCTCTCACCGTTGAGCAGCACCGTCGCGTCGACCGCCGCCACCCGCTTCGCCTGCGAGACGAGCTGCTTCATCGCGTCTGAACGAATCACCAGCCCCGAGTCGTCATCGGCCAGGCGCTCGAGCTCACGCCGCCGCTCGAGCAGCCGCTTGTCGACGCGCTTGAGCGAGGTCTGCAGCGCCTTCATCGCCTCGTTGAGACAGTCGCTCTCGTAGAAGGCGAAGAACGGGCGCGTCGCTTCATCCCAATCTTCTTTGTAGCGGCCCACCATGCGGCAGACGGGGTCGCCCTTTCCCCGGCACGCCGTCTCGAGGCAGTAGATCGTGCGGCCGTTCACGAACGAGAGGTAGCCCGACGCGAACGCGGTGAGCGACCAGCACACGCACTCGTCCGACTTCCCGTGGTGCAACAGGTGCTGCTCGGCCTCGTAGCTGTCGGGCCACACCGCTTCGGCGAACGGCGTGGGCACCGTCGCCTCCTTCTCGGAGACGGGCTCGAAGGTGACCATGCCCAACAGGCGATGGAGACGTTCTCCGGCGATGCGCCACTCGCGCTCCTCGTCCCAGGGAATCGCGGTCTTCATCGCCTCGGCCACGCGCCAGCCATGCGAGTACCCAAAGCGCGTGAGAATCGCCCTCGCTCCTGCCGCACCGAAGGTGGTGATGAGCTGCTGCCGGAGCAGGCCAAGCGCCACCGCGTCCATCAACACCACGCGCTCGCCCGCGAAGGTCAGCACCCCGCCGGTCGGCTCGAACTCGAGAACGTCACTGAGGACCAGCTGCTGCGTTCGCATGACCAGCATCTCATATTGAGAGTCGAAAAAGTTCAAGTTGAGAGCCGTCAATCGAACCAAGAGGAAGGCCCCAACCCTTCCGCGTCGATACGCGTGGCACGAGCGCTGCTCTGACTCCCTGCATGGACACCACACGACGCACCGTGCTTCTGGGGACCGCTGGGCTGGCAGGGTGCCGGCTCACGCCCTCGGCGGAACGACGCGAGGAGAACACGACCATGATGACGATTCGCAAAGCAGCAGCGCGCGGCGGCGCCAACCACGGCTGGCTGAACACGAAGCACACCTTCTCGTTCGCCGACTACTACGACCCCAATCACATGGGCTTTCGCAGCCTGCGGGTGATCAACGACGACCGCGTCACGCCGGGCATGGGCTTCGGCACGCACCCGCACCGGGACATGGAGATCATCTCGTACGTGCTCGAAGGCGGGCTCGCGCACAAAGACTCGATGGGCACCGGCAGCGTCATCTCGCCCGGAGACGTGCAGCGCATGAGCGCGGGCACCGGCGTCTACCACTCCGAGTTCAACGCCTCGAAGGTCGAGCCCGTTCACTTCCTGCAGATCTGGATCATGCCCGACGAACAGGGCGTGACGCCCGGCTACGAGCAGAAGACGTTCGCCGAAAGCGAGAAGCAGGGCCGCTTGAGGCTCGTCGCGTCTCCCGATGGCAGCGACGGCTCGGTGCGCATTCACTCGAACACGCGGCTCTTCGCTGGGCTGTTCTCAAAGGGAGAACGCACTGAGCTGCAGCTGGCGAACGGTCGCCACGCCTGGGTGCACGTGGCGCGCGGTGAGGTGCAGCTCAACGGGCAGACGCTCTCGGAGGGCGACGGCGCGGCGTTGTCGAACGAAGCGCTCGTGAAGCTCGAGGGTGTCAGCAGCGGCGAGGTGCTCGTGTTCGATCTCGCGTGACGCGTCGGAGTGAACCGGCTGAGGTGGGTGGCTCCCCGCAGCCGGAGCTCGACATGAACACGACCGAAGCGGCAGCAACCGCACGCGAAGTGCTCGCGATGCGACAGACCATCGCGGCCACGCAGCCCTCTCTCGATCGGGGGCTGCGCGCTGCGGTGTTCCTCGGCACCTGGTTCTTCGCTGTCGTCATCGGCGTGGTGATTGGAGGGCTGATTGGCAGCGGCCCGGGCGCGAGCGCAGGCCTGGTGATCGGCATCATGTTCGGCGCCGTGCTGGCCGCGTGGGCGAGCCAGGTGGTTCGCGTCGCCGCACAGTGGGAGCGCGCGGTGCTGCTGCGTCTGGGCAAGTTCAAGGAGGTCAAGGGTCCGGGCGTGATGTTCGTCTTCCCCGTGCTCGACAACGTGCGCATCGTCGACACCCGCCTGCTGACGATGTCGATTCCGCACCAGCAGGTGATCACCCGCGACAACGTGCCGGTCACCATCGACGGCGCGCTCTTCTTCGAGGTGCGCGACCCCGAGAAGGCGTGCATCTCGGTGCAGGACTACCGCAGCGCGATCATGCAGTACGCGCAGGCCTCACTGCGTGACGTCGCCGGCCAGATGAGCCTCGACGAGCTGCTCTCGGAGCGGGACAAGATTCAGGCGCAGATCGCCAACGTCGTCGAGAGCCGGTCCACGGCGTGGGGCATTCACGTCGAAGCGATTCGGCTGCTCGACATCAACATGCCCGAAGATCTGAAGCGCATGATGTCGCGGCAGGCCTCGGCCGAGCGCGAGAAACGCGCCACCATCACCAAGGCCGAGGGCGATCGTGAAGCAGCCCTCAACCTCGCGGCCGCGGCGCACACCATGGCAGCGAGCCCGGGCGCGATGCAGTTGCGCACGTTGCAGTCGCTCGATGGCCTGGGCTCTTCGCCGTCGAACACCGTCGTGCTGGCTGTGCCGGTCGAGGTGCTCGAGTTGGCGAAGTCACTCGCCGGACGCGTCACGCAGACCGTCGACGCACCGAAGTGACTCGTCAGGCCTGCGCCCCGGCCGTCGACGCGCTCTTCTTCGGCGGCATGGGGATCAACATCGACACGCGCTTCTGGTGCTCGGCGTAGTGCGGGCGACGCGACAGGCTTCGCTTCTCGGCCATCGGAATGCTCGCGCCCGCGAAGAGCGCCACCATCGCGATCCACCCCGCCGCGGCCCACCACGGGGCGCCCGCCGCGACCCCGAAGAGCCACAGCCCGAACCAGAACGAGATCTCGCCAAAGTAGTTCGGGTGGCGCGACCACGCCCACAGGCCCACGTTGCAGATGTCACCGTCTTCCCGCTTCGCGCGGCGGAAGTTGCGCAGCTGCTCGTCAGCCACGGTCTCGATGATGATCGCCGCGAACGTCACCACGGCCGCCAGCACGTCGATCACCCCGAACGCGGGGCCCGACTCGACGAGCGCGGCGTACAGCGGCAGACAGCCCAGCCACACCATCACCGTGGGGAAGTAGTGCAGACCGAAGAAGCTGGTCAGCCAGTACAGCTTTCCCGTCTTCTTGCGGAAGTCGACGTAGCGCCAGTCTTCGTGCTTGAGGCCCTGCCACCCGCGCATCCAGTTGAACGTGAGCCGCACCGCGTAGAACGTGATGAGGCCGAGCGTGACGAGCTGGCGGGCGTCGAGGTGTCGCGCTTCTCCGGGGCCGAAGACGAGCCAGGCGCCGATGATGGCGGGCGCGACCGACCAGTACGGGTCGTAGAAGCTGGTGTTGTCGTTCGCGAACGAGAACAGGAACACCGCGACGGTGGCCGCCGAGTCAGCCGCGAGGATCTTCCACAGCGGGTGCCAGTCGGCCGGGCACACCTTCAGCACGGCGCCGGCGACGACGAGCCCCGCGATGTACGCGACAGCGACCAGCGCGAACCCACTCCACGGACGTTTCTCGACGACGGGCGAACTCATGGGCCCGCCGTGTAGTGCGTCAGCCCTGCTCCGTCACGCCCGCTTGCGGGCTGGCGCCTTCTTCTTCTCCGGCGGCGGCAGCGCGCCCTCGGGCGCCTTGCCCAGCAGATCGGCCAGCGCGTTCATGCCATCGGTGACGGTGAAGACGCCGACCACCTTGTTGTTGGCGTTCACCACCACCGCGCTGCCCAGCTTGTGCTTGGCCATGTGGCGCGCGCAGACCTCGAGCGGCGTGGTCGAGGCGACCGTGTACGGAGACTGCGACATCGCCTCTTCGATGGGCACGTCGTCGGCCTTCACCCCGGCCATCGAGTTCACCATCTGAATGTCGCGGTCGCTGACGATGCCGACGAGCTGGTTCCCGTCGAGCACGGGCAGATGGCGAATCTTGTACGCCTTCATCATGTTCGCCGCGTCAGACAACGAGAGCGACACCCCGATGCTGTGCGGAGTCGCCGTCATGTAGTCCTGCACGAGAATGGTCTGGGGCATGTGGGGAAGTCGCAGCAACGCGCGAGCCATGGCGTTCCCTCGGGAACCGCTCCACGCCCACGCAAGGTCTGCGGCGCGCCCCTCAACCGCGCGGAGCCCCGTGAAGGTCGTGCGTCACGAGAACAGCGGCGCGAGCTTTCCGACGAGATCGAGATCCATGGGCTCGAGCTCGAGATCGCCTGCCAGCACCGCCATCTGCGCGTCCTTGCGGCCCTTGAGCAGGTCGCCGAAGTCCGACGCCGAGCACCGCACCGTCAGCCTGGGCTCGCCCTCGAGCCCCTCCGAGATGAAGTCCTTCGAGCGGGTCAGATCGGCCGTCCACTGGCCGCCGTCGTCACCGGTGATGTCGAGGTGAATGACGCCGGCCACGGCCTTGCGAACCTCGGGGTGTTTGCCCAGCTTCGCGTCGAAGTCCTTCGTGATGATCTTCTCGAGCTTCGACAGCTTCTTCGCGGCGGGCTTCTTTGCCTTGCCGACGGTCTTCTTCACCTTCGGAGCCTCGTCAGCCTCGGCCACCTCTTCGGGCTTCACGGCAGCGGTCTTGCTCTTGCGAAACGCGTTGAAGCGCTCCATCGAGAACAGCTTCGAGCCTTCTTCGCGGGCGAGCTCGAAGACCTTGCGCAGCTGCTCCTTCGGCATGCCGGGGTTCTTGAAGTACTCCATGGCGACGCGGCCGATGGCCCAGTTCATCGCGAAGGCAGCCGGCACCGTGAGCAGCGCGCCGACGACGGGCAGCAGCGCCTTGATGCCCTGCCGCGCCAGCATGCCCGCGCCCGCCACCGTGCCGAGCTCGAGGATGAGCGACTTTGCGTCGGCCTGGGTCACCTTGCGGCCGTAGACGTGGCCCACCGTCATCACCATGCCCGTCTGCATGGGCAGGCTGAGCACCGCGTCGGAGAACGGAATCGGTGAGACGGCGACGACGGCACAGCCGTAGCTGGCCATGTTCACGACGTCGCGCGCGGCCTTGTCGCGCTGGGCGACGGGCACCTTGCTGAAGTCCTTCTTGCGAATGTCTTCGAGGGTATCGAGCCAGGACATGGTGGGCACTGTAACCCGCGAACCCCGCCCGGCGTTCCCTTAGCGACGGAACTTGCGGCCGATCGGATCTTTCGGGCGCTGCATGCCCTGCGGCACCACGATGCGGCCGTTGCGATCGTAGTCTTCACGAAGCACGAGCCGGCCTTCTTTCACTTCGCGCGCGGCGTCGGGGCCGATCCACGAGCCCTTGGGGTCGCCCTTGCGGAACGTCTTCGTCAGCCATGCGCCGATCTCGAGCACGCGCGCGCGGAAGGCAGCCGGAGCGGCGTTCTTGCGGCCCGTCTGTTCGGTCACGTCGAGCTCGGCCCACAGCTGCCCCGAGAGCAGCTCGTCGTCTTCGTTGCGGGCGCTGCGCTCCCAGAAGAGAACGGGCGAGCGCACCTCGTCGATGCGCCAGAAGCCCTTGTCGGGGCCGCGCTTGATCGCGTCGACGTGCGCGGGGCCGAGATCGCTGGCCACCAGGTACACCTCGCGCTCGGGCAGCTGGGGAATCGTCTCGACCGAGAGCCTGAAGGTCTTCCAGTCGGGGGGCACTCGGCGCGGGTAGACCTCGAAGACGTTGCGCGCGAGCACCCGCACGAAGGTCTCTTCGTCGGTCGGAGTCATGAACGTGTATTGCTGGTGAGCCATGGCCGACGGCAAAAGCACGTCGCGCTGCACGTCACAAGGTTACGCTCGACGTTCATGAACGACGCGCTCAAGAACCGCATCTTCGAGCTTCGCGATCTCGCCGGCGTCATCAACCTCGCGACGTGGGATCAAGAGACGTACCTGCCGAAGAAGGCCGAGGGCGTGCGCGCGGCGCAGCTGGGCACGCTCCAGGGCCTGTACCATGAGCGCCTCGTCGACCCGCGGCTGGGCGAGTGGCTCGAGCGCGAGACGCCCGCCACGCCCGATGACGCCGCGATGCTGCGGGTGCTGAAGCGCGAACGAGAGCGTGCCGTTCGTCTCCCGTCACGCCTGGTGAAGGCGATCGCCGAGGGGCAGGCGCACGCGCTGGGCGCCTGGCGGGAGGCGCGCACCCAGCGCTCGTTCAAGGTGTTCCAGCCGAAGCTGGAGGTGCTGGTCAACCTGCGCCGTGAGCAGGCCGACGCGCTCGGCCACGACGGTGAGCGCTACGACGCGCTGCTCGAAAACTACGAGCCCGGCATGCGGGTCGCGCGGCTGACGCCCGTGCTGAGCTTGCTGGTGAAGAAGCTCGAGCCGCTCATCGCCACCATCGAAGCGCGAGGTCCGAGGCGTGACGCGCTCGCGGGCAAGCGGTTTCCCATCGACGACCAGTGGGCCTTCACCATGGAGCTGCTGCCAGCCATGGGCTTCGATCTCGACGCTGGCCGGCAGGATCGCTCGATTCACCCGTTCTCGAACGGGCTGGCGCCCACCGACGTGCGGCTGACGACGCGGCTGTTCGAAGACCAACCCTTCTCCGCCATCTTCGGCACGCTCCACGAAGGCGGGCACGGCCTGTACGAGCAAGGCTTCTCGACCGAGCACTTCCGTACCCCGCTCGCCCAGGCGCCTTCGATGGGCCTGCACGAGTCGCAGTCGCGCCTCTGGGAGAACCTGGTCGGCCGCAGCCGCCCCTTCTGGACGTTCTTCTTCCCGAAGCTCAAAGCGCGCTTCCCTTCACAGCTGGCCGACGTCTCGCTCGACGACTTCCTCGCCTCGGTGAACAAGGTCGAGCGCAGCTTCGTGCGGGTCGAGGCCGACGAGGTCACCTACAACCTGCACATCGCGCTGCGGTACGAGCTCGAGCTGGGGCTGGTGCGCGGCAGCCTGTCGGTCGCCGAGCTCGAAGACGCGTGGAACCAGAAGACGAAGGCGCTGCTCGGGCTCGAGGTGAAGCAGCCGGGCGAAGGCGTGTTGCAGGACATTCATTGGGCCTGGGGCGAGTTCGGCTACTTCCCGACGTACGCGCTGGGCAACCTGTACGGCGCGACGCTGTTCGCTGCAGCGAGGCGAGAGCTGCCGTCACTCGACGACGAGCTCGCCCGCGGCCATTTGCTGGGCCTGCTCGGGTGGCTACGCGAGAAGGTTCACCGGCACGGCTGGCGGCTCGACGCCGAGGCGCTCGTTCGTCAGGCCACCGGCCACGGTCTTCGTGAAGACGACTTCATCGCCGGCCTCACCGCGCGTTACTGAGGCAGCACGTCGGTGATGTCTTTGGTGAGCTTGATGATCTCGCGCTTCTGGGCCGCGGTCAGCTTGCCGCCCTTGCGCAGCTTCTGAATCTGCCGAATGCGATCGACCGCTGCGATCGCCTTCTTCACCTTGGGGGCGTTCGGGTCGAAGCCCGCCTCGTTCGCGACGGCGATCAGGTCCTCCTTCGAGGGCAGATCGTTGAAGTCCTCGTCGGTCAGCTCTGCGTCGGCGGTCGGGTCCTCCGCGCCGTTCTTCGGGTCGAGCGTGAGGCTGTCGTAGATCTCGTGGCCGTTCGGATCGAGGTCGTCGCGGTTCTCGATGGGGGTCTTCGCCTTCGCAGGCACCGGCACCTTCAAGTCGTCGAGAACCTTCTGCGCATCGACGACGGGCTCCTCGACTGCAGGAGGATCGTCCTTCTTCGACTGGAACGAGTCCGACATCGAACCGATGCCGAGGCACATGCAGCAGAGCCCGACGAGCCCGCCGCCGATGATCGCGACCCACTTCAGGGTGCTCGAGCCGCTCGACGGCGCCTGCGGAGGCGGCGCCTGGTACTGCGGCGTCATGTTCACCGGCTGCGCCTGCGGCGTCTGCGCGACCGGCGTTTGTCCCGTCGGAGCAGGAACGACCCAGTGCGCTGGCGTGACAGCCGGAGCCGGCGCCGGAGCCACCTGAACTGGAGCGGGCGTCGGCTGGACCCGTGCAGGCTGAACGGGCGGCTGGGGCGGCGGCTTCGGCGAAGGCGCTGGCGTCGCGCGCTGCGGAATGGCCGTCTTGCCGTTGAGCATCGAGTCGACCTCGAGCGGCGGCTGGGGCTTGTGCGCGCCCATCGTCGCCCGCGGCGGAATCGGCGTGTTCCCGGGCAGCGGAAGCCCCATCGCGGCGCGGAGCGCGTTGGCGAACTCCTTCGCAGAGCCCCAGCGCTGCTCCTTCTCTTTCGCGAGCCCCACCATCACCGCGTCGGCGAGCGGCTTCGGCACGTTCGGCGCGACCTGCGTCAGGTGCGGCGGCTGCTCGGTGCGCACCTTGACGATCAGCCCTGCGTAGCTGTCGGCGTCGAGCGGCAGCCGACCCGACAGCAGCTCGTACATCATCACCGCGACCGAATAGACGTCGGCGCGCGCATCGACCGAGCGGGCGTCGAAGAACTGCTCCGGAGCCATGTACGACGGCGTGCCCATGGCGACGCCCGTCATCGTGAGCCCGCTGCCGCCCTCGCTGTGCATCTTCGAGATGCCGAAATCGAGCAGCTTCACGAAGTCTTTGTCGGTGCCGCGATCGTCGACCTTGCGCACGACGAAGGCGTTCGCCGGCTTCATGTCGCGGTGAACGATGCCCTTCTTGTGCGCGGCCTCGAGCCCGTCGAGCACCTGCAAGCACAACAGCACCACCCGCATCGGCGGCAGCGGCGCCTGCTGCACCGCCAGATCCTTCATGTCGACGCCTTCGAGCAGCTCGAGCGCGAGGAACGGCGTGCCGTCGGGCCCCTGCCCTGCGTCGAGCACCCGAACGATGTGATCGCTCCCGACCGCGGCGGCGGCGCGGGCCTCACGCAGGAAGCGCTCGACCATCTGCGGGTCGGCTCCCAGCTGCGCCTTGAGCACCTTGAGCGCCACCACCGCGTCCGTGTGAACGTGGCGCGCGCGGAAGACCGAACCGAACCCACCAGCGCCCAGCAGACTCTCGACCTGGTACCGATCGAGCCGCTGCCCGATGGGGCCCGGCTGCGACATCGAGTCGCCCGTGCGGGGGCAGTTCGGCGTTCCGGGGGGGTGGGTCGAACCGCAGTGCTGACACGGCGTCATCGAAGCGTCCTTTGAGGTGTCAGGAGATCCTCGCGGCGAACCGTACCGTGAGCGACTGCCGCTGGGTGCAAAATGGCTTCGGCTCCGGCTCACGACGAACAAGGAAGGCCTGCATTGCGCCGCGCCGGTGCTAAGCGGCCAACCGATGACGAGCGCAGCCGCGACATCGGCCCCCGAGGCAGGCGCACCGACGACCCCTCCGTGGAAGCTGCTGGTCGCGCTCTCGTTGCTGCCCCTGCTCGAGACCGTCTTCCGCATGGGCCGGCTGCACCCAGACGAAGTGTTCCAGTCGCTCGACCCCGCGATGAACCGCGCGTTCGGCTACGGCGTGCTCGCGTGGGAGTGGCAGGTCGGCCTTCGCAACTGGTTCGTGCCGGGCGTGTTCTCGTTCCTGCTGCGCGCGGCCGAGACGTTCGGCGTTCATGACGTGCAGGCGCGGCGCTTCGTGCTCGCCCTGCCGCAGTTCGGCCTGCAGGTCGCGATGCTCGCGGCGGTGTGGAGGCTCGCGGCCCGACGCATCGGCCCGGCGCTCGCTCCGTGGGCGGTCGTCTTCATCGCGCTCAACCCGTTGGTGATCTTCTTCGGCTGCCGCGCGATGAGCGAGTCGTTCAGCGCCGCGTTCCTCGTGTGGGGCCTCGAGCGCCTCGACGCGAAGGAGTCGAACGAAGGGTGGAAGACGGCGTTCCTCGCGGGGGTGCTGCTCGGCTTCGCGCAGGTGACGCGCTACGGCTCTGCCGCCTTCATCGCGCCGACGCTGGTGTTCCTCGCGGCGACGAAGCGGTGGCGGGCGCTGGCGTTCTGCACGGCGGGCGGCGCAGTGATCGCGCTCGGCCTCGGCGTACTCGACTGGCAGACGTGGGGCTCACTGCCGAACGCGCGCTGGGGCGGCTGGTGGCACTCGTTCCAGGAGTACGTCGACTACAACCTCATTCAGGGCAAGTCGGCGAGCTTCGGCACCAGCCCCTGGTACACCTACTTCACACGGCTCTTCGCTCCCGTCGGGCTCGTCGGCCTCGTGCTCTGGCGCTGGAGTCGCGCCCGCCTCTGGCTCTTCGTGGTGCCGGCCGTCGTCTATTTCGTCTCGGTCAGCGCGACCCCGCACAAAGAAGATCGCTTCCTCTACCCGATGCTGGTGCTGCTCTGCGTCGCCGGAGCGTCCGCGATCGCCGAGCTCGCCGCCGCCGCGTTCGGGAAGCTGAACGAGCCACCCGCAGGGTGGATGAAGGGGCCGCTCGCGAAGGCGCTGATCGCGATCGTCGCGCTGCTCACCCTCGCACCCGCCGTTCCCGCGTTGATGCCGCTGGGCAGCGTTCCCGGCTGGGCGCGAACGGGCTTTCTCCCTGAGCGCCCCGAGCTCTTCCGACTCACGACCCGCGCGAGCCGTGAGGGCACCGGCCTGGTGGTGATGAACGAAGGGCTCTGGGGCTCAGGCGGCTCGTTCTGGTTCAACGGCAGCAACCTGATGTTCCGGCCACAGGAGCGCGGCGCGACGGCCGATCACTGGTGGTGCACCTGCGACTTCCCCGAGGAGCAGTGCTTTCAGGCCGCGCGGCAGCTGCCTGCGTTGAACCGGGTGATCCTCATGGCGCCGATCGAGCCCGACCGCTTCGCCCACGCCAAAGCAGTCTTCGAGCAGGCCGGCTTCTCGTTGGCCGATCAAGACGGTGAAGGGTTCTATTTCGTGCGCGGGAAGAACTGACCCAAAGAGCCGCTCCGTTTCGGGAGCGGCTCTTCGGTGCTTCAGCATTCGTTCAGCGATGAGGACGGCCAGGACACACGCGAAGTAACGCTACCGTTGCTTCCTTCCGGACCTGGCGGGGTTCACGGCCCCGCGTTGCCCTGACCAGAAGTTGTTTTTGTAACTCTACCAGCGGAGAGGGTGGGATTCGAACCCACGAAACCCTTTCAGATTTACACGCTTTCCAGGCGTGCGCCTTCGACCGCTCGGCCACCTCTCCAGGGCCCGGCGAATCAAAAGCCGGTGGGACATGCGGAGAGTTAAGGATTCGAACCTTAGATACCGTTACCGGTATGCCTGATTTCGAGTCAGGTGCCTTCGACCACTCGGCCAACTCTCCAGTTTCTTATTCAGTTGTCTTCTTCGCCTGCCGCAACGACTTGAAGAAGTCCTTCAGCACGACACTGCACTCGTTGCCAAGCACTCCGCTCGACACCTCGACCTGATGATTGTGACGGCTGTCACGAACCAGATCGTACAACGAGCCGACGGCACCTGCTTTCGGGTCTGACGCGCCGAACACCAGCCGCCCTACCCTCGCCTGCACCATCGCTCCCGCGCACATCGCGCACGGCTCCAGCGTCACGTACACCGTCACGCCCAGCAACCGCCACGCACCGACTGACTCGGCTGCGCGCCTCATCGCGACCAGCTCAGCGTGAGAAAACGGGTCTTTGTCGATCTCCCGGCGGTTCAGCCCGGTTCCGATCACCACTCCGTCTTTCACCGCGACGGCCCCGACGGGAACTTCACCGAGTGAAGCTGCCTCGTGCGCCAACCTCAGCGCCTGATGCATGTACTGCTCGTCGAGTTCGCTCGTCATCGCTGCGAGGCCTGATGCGCTCCCTGGAGGATTCGAACCTCCGGCCTTTGGATTCGTAGTCCAACGCTCTATCCAGCTGAGCTAAGGGAGCTTTGCGACTTGCGACCTGGTGCGGAGAGAGAGGGATTCGAACCCTCGATACCCTTACGAGTATACAGGTTTAGCAAACCTGCGCCTTCAGCCTCTCGGCCATCTCTCCACAACGAAAGCTGTCAAAGAACTGCACTCCTTGCTTCGACTTCGTGCTGCGACTGCGCCCACGGAGCAGGAAGGATTCGAACCTTCGGAAGCCTTTCAGCTTCTGCGGTTTTCAAGACCGCTGCCTTCAGCCACTCGGCCACTGCTCCTGCTGACCGAACGCCTCGCCGGTACTGCGTGCTGACTCCGGCGACCCTTCGCCCCTGACAACCACCGTCGAGGGGCGCCCCTGCTATCGCAAGGCGTTGGGCGACGCAACGAGCTTTTTGTGGGCTTCAGAGCGGTTTCAGCTCGGTGAGGCCGCCCATGTACGGAACGAGCACCTCGGGCAGCTTCACCGTGCCGTCTTCGCGCTGATAGTTCTCGAGGATCGCCACGACGGTTCGACCGACGGCGAGGCCCGAGCCATTGAGCGTGTGCACGAGCTGCGGCTTCTCACCCGGAGCCGGGCGGAAGCGGATCTTCGCGCGGCGCGCCTGGAAGTCAGAGAAGCAGCTGCAGCTGGAGATCTCGCGGTAGGCGTTCTGGCCGGGGAGCCAGACCTCGAGGTCGTAGGTCTTCGTCGAGGCAAAGCCCATGTCGGCCGTGCAGAGCAACATCACGCGGTGGTGCAGGCCGAGCTTCTCGAGAATCGACGCGGCGTCGCGGGTCAGCTGCTCGAGCGCGGCCATCGACTCGTCGGGCTTCGAGAACATCACCAGCTCGACCTTGTGGAACTGGTGCATGCGAATGAGGCCACGCGTGTCGCGGCCCGCAGACCCGGCCTCGGCGCGGAAGCACGGCGAGAACGCGCAGTACTTCACCGGCATCGTCTCGAGGATCTCGTCGGCGTGGTAGTTCGTCACCGGCACTTCGGCGGTGGGAATGAGGAACAGCTCGTTCTCGCCCGCGGTCTTGAAGGCGTCGGCCTCGAACTTGGGCAGCTGGCCCGTGCCCGTCATCGACTGCCGCGACACGAGGTACGGCGGCAGGATCTCGAGGTACCCCTTCTTCGAGTGCTCATCGATCATGAACGCGGTGAGCGCGCGCTCCAGCCTCGCCAGCGCGCCCTTTGAGAAGGCGAAGCGGCTGCCAGAGACCTTGGCGGCGCGCTCGAAGTCGAGCATGCCCAGCTTCTCGCCGACCTCGAAGTGCTGCTTCGGCGTGAAGGTGAACGTTGGCTTCTCGCCCCACGTGCGGTCGACCTTGTTGTCGTGCTCCGAGGCGCCGACCGGCACCGACTCGTGCGGCACGTTCGGCGTGTTCATCATCAGCGGACCGAGCTCGTCTTCGATCGCCTTGAGCCGAACCTCCATGTCCTTGATGACCTGCCCGAGCGCCTTCATCTCGGGCCCGAGCTCGGCGCGCTTCGACGCGTCGGTCTTCATCAGCTCCTGGGCTTTGTTCTTCTTGGCCTGGTTGGTCTCGAGCTCGACGTAGAGCGCCTTGCGCTGGGCGAAGAGCTCTTTGAAGCGCGAGAGATCGAGCGTTCCACTGCGGGCTGAGAGACGGGCGACGACGGTGTCGAAGTTCTTGGCTACCCAATTGAGATCCAGCACGTCATTTTCCTTCGTTCTTGAGATCGTAGAGATCGTCCTCGACGACCTTCTTGTTGGCTGCGTCGTCGGTGGTGACCTTCAGGTACTGCTCCCAGGCCTCGATGGCAGCGTCTTTCTTCTTCAGGTCCTTGAGCAGGTAGCCCAGCGACTTGAACGCCTCGGCGTTCTGCGGGTCGATGGTGGTCGCCTTCTGGTACCAGGTGACGGCCTTGGGGAACTGCTTGGGGCCCTTCTCGCGATAGGCGTCACCGAGCTTCGAGTACGCGTAGACGAGGTTCGGGTTCTCGGGGTCGGCCTCGATCGCGGCGGTGTAGGCCTTGATGGCGCCGTCCCAGTCGTCGAGCTTCATGTAGGCGTCACCCGTCGCAGCGCGCGCGGTGTTGCGACCCGGGTCGATGACGAGCACCTGATCGAACTGCGCGATCGCGTCTTTGAGCTGGCCTCGCTCGACGTAGATGCGGCCCAGCATCTCGAGCGCGTCGGCGTACTTGGGGTTCAGCTCGATGGCGGCCTTCAGCTCGACGACCGCCTCATCGCTCTTCTTCGCGTCGGCCAGAATGCGGCCATACCAGAACTTGTAGAGCGGGTTCTTCGGGTCGCTCTCGAGCGCTCGCTTGATGGCGTCGATGGCCTGGCTGTGGTCGCGCGACGAGTTCTTCACGCGCGCCATGTAGAAGTTGCCGTCGGGGTGGCCGGGCTCGGCCTGCAGCGCGCTCGCGAGGTGGTTGAGCGCGTTGGCCAGCTGGCCCTGCTCGAACTCGACGGCGCCCAGCGTGACGACGACCTGCGTGTTGCGCGGCTCTTCTTCGTGGGCCTTCTCGAGCTCCTGCACCGACTCGGGCAACCGCTGCAGCTTCCACAGCGCCATGCCCTTCTGCAGGCGGCCTCCCTGGAGCCGGGGGTTGATGCCCAGCGCTTTCTCGATGTGCGCGAGCGCGAGATCGGGCTTGCCCTTCTCGAGGGCGACACGCGACAGACCTCCGAACGCCTCACTCGAGTGCGTGTTCAGCTCGCTGGCCTGCTTGAACTCGGTCTCGGCGCGGTCGAGATCGCGCTCGTGGTAGGCGAGCTCGCCGGTGCCGACATGCAGCGCGGCGTTCTTCGGGTCCTTCTCGAGGCCCTGCTCCAGCACCGGCAGCGCGTCGGTGAAGCGGCGAAAGCGCACGTACAACCGCGACAGATAGAGGTACGCGTCGGTGATGGTCGGGTCGGCGGCGATCGCGCGCTTGTAGCCATCTTCAGCCGACTTTGAGTCGTCGAGCGCATCGGCCACGCGGCCCGAGAGATACGAGAGCATCGCGTTGCCGGGGAACCGGGCGTTCGCGCCCGTCATCACCTTCGTCGCTTCGTCCATCTTGCCGAGCAGAATCAGGCTCGACAGGTAGCCCTCGGTGTAGTCGAGGTTGTCGGGCGCTGCGGTGGCCGCTTCGCGGAAGAGCGGCATCGCCTTCTCGGGCTGGTTCAGCACCGACAACACCCGCGCCATGCGGCCCTGGGTGAAGGGATTCTTCGGGTCTGACTTGAGGGCCTCTTCGAAGACCGGCAACGCCTCGAGCAGCTTCTGATCGACGACGAGCGTCTCGGCCTTGAGCGCGAGCGCCTTGCCCAGCTCAGCCGGCGCCATCTCGGCCTTCTTCTCTTTCGTGAGCAGCGCCGTGAGCACCGCTTCGCCCTTCTCGCGGTCCTTCTTCACGACGAGCAGAATCTCGGCGAGCTCGATGCCAGACGAGACGTGGTCGGGGTCGGCGGCGAGCGCGGCCTCGTACTTCTCGATGGCCTTGTCGAACTCGTTCTTCTGGCGCTCGATGGTCCCCAGCGCGTGCAGGGCGCGGGCGCTCTTGGGGTTCTTGGTCAGCACCGACTGGTACTCGGTGATGGCGTTGCCGATGGCCTTCTTCAGCAGATCGGCCTCAGCGCGAAGGAACAACAGCTCGAGATCGTCCTGGTTGCCTTCACGCGCCAGCGCGTCACTGGCCAGCGCCTGGGCCGAGTCTGCGTCGCGGTGCACGAGCGCGCTGCCGGCGCGCGCCTTGAGCACCTCGATGTGCTTCTCGCCCAGCAGCTCGAGGTTCGTCAGCTCGCCATCGGCCTGAGCCACTTCCCCTGGCCCCGCGGCGTTGTACCGACGGTGCAGCGAGTAGACGGCCTGGCTCCACACAGCGCGGGCCTCGGGGTACTCCTTGACGGCGAGGGCCTGGTTCGCGAGGTCGCGCGCCGAGTTGTAGGACTTGAAGGTGTCCTTCAGCAGACCGGCGCGAGCCTGCGCGAGGTACGTGAACTCTCGCGTGTCGGGCTTCACGCGCGCGGGGAAGATCTTCTTGAGAAAGAACCAGCCATACGGCGTCGCGACGCCCGCGAAGATGCCGGTGCCGAGGAAGCCCGCCACGAGCACACCCGCGAGAATGTATGGAACCCGCTTGATGAACGGAACGGGCGCCTTGCTCTCGATGACGGCCACCGCCGCCATGCGGCCCTCGTAGAGCTGCTTGAGCTTCTCCATCGAGGGGCCCTTGGGCTTGTCCTCGACCTGCGGCAGACCCATCTGCGTCGACGAGCGGCCCGGCGCCTCCATCAGCCGCGCGATGACGGCCTGGAACGCGGGCTCGCTGCCGATGGGCTGCCAGTTCTCGGCGTCGAGCGAGACCTCTTCGTTGCCGAGCAGCTGCGCCTCTTCGAGCATCTTGACGATGACGGGCTCTTCGAAGGGGCCGAACACCTTGCCGCTGCGGCGCTTGATGTGGAACCGGCGCACGGCGGCGGCCGTGGCTGGAGCGCCCGCGTCTTTCGCGGTGTCGTCGATGAACGACAACATCTCGAGCCCGTCGGTGGGGCCCGCAGGCTTCGACGAGGTCGGCGGGAGCGGGGCGCCGAGATCGGCCTCGAGATCGTCGGCGGGCTTTCGGGGCGACGCGGTGGGATCGAACTCGAGATCGCCGCCGCCTGAGCCCGGCGATGGCGCACCACCGCCGAAGTCGACCTCTCCGAACGAGGGCACCGGGGCCGGCGCCGCTGCGGGCGCAGGGGCATTGAAGTCGAAGGCCAGATCATCGGCTGGCGCGGCTGCGGGAGCCGGCGGCGCGTTGAAGTCGAACCCTCCACTCGCCGGGGCTGGCGGCGCAGCCGCGTCGAAGTCGAACCCACCGCTCACTGGCGCGGCAGGCGGGGGAGCGGCGTCGAAGTCGAAGCCACCGGCCGCCGGCGCGGGCTCGGCCGGTGGAGGTCCGAAGTCGAAGCTTCCCCCTCCCGCGACGGGTGCGGGCGCCGGTGCGTCGAAATCGAACCCGCCCGGTGCTGCCGCAGGCGGAGCGCCGAAGTCGAAGCTGCCTGGCGCGGCGATGGGCTGGGGAAGCTCGGCCGGCTGGCCTGGCTCGTCTCCGGGCAGATCGGGGAAGGCGAAGCTGCCCGGCGCCGCGACGGGAGCCGGCGCCTCACCGAAGTCGTCTGAGAACGGAACCTCTTCGTTCGGCTGAAACGCCCCGACGGCCTGGGTCGCGGCAGAAGACGCGCCAGGGAGCGGAACGCCGCCCATCGTCGAGTCACTGCTGAAGTCGACCTCGAGCGAGTCGCCACCCGAAGAGCCTCCCGACCCGGGCAGGGGCACGGCCTGCGAGCTTCGCAGCCCAGACGAGCTGCTGCCGGGCAACGGCACCGCGCGAGCGCCCGACGGCGAAGCGCTGCGAAGCCCCGAGGGTGAGCTGGCGCCCGGCAGCGGAATGGAGCCGCTGCTGCGAAGACCAGAGGGCGAGCTGGCTCCCGGCAGCGGAACGGAACCGCTGCTGCGAAGACCAGAGGGCGAGCTGGCGCCCGGCAGCGGAATCGAGCCAGCACTCGCGCGAGGGGCAGAGCCCGGCAGCGGAACAGCGGGCATGGCCGCGGTGGGACCTGCCCCGAACTCGAGATCGACGCCTGTGTCTGCAGGCGGTCCCTCTCCAACCCGGGTCGCCTCGTCATTCCACGAGGTCGCGGCCGGCCTGGCGGCGCTGATGCCCGGCAGCGGCACCGCAGCGATGCCCGGCTTCGTCGCAGGCCGCGGCGCGGGAACGTTCGAGGGCGGAGCGGCCGCACGGCTCGCGCCGGGAATCGCAGCCGCAGCGCCTGGCAGAGGCACCGCGCCGGGCGCCATCGCGCGCGTCGGAGCGGTCTCCCAGTCAGCAGGGCCAGCAGCGCCGCTCGGCAGGGGCGCGCCCATCGGCACGGCACGCGTCGGCTCGTCCTCCCAGCTCGTGGCGGCGGGTTTGGGCGCTGAGATGCCAGGCAGTGGAACGGCTCCGCTCGGCGACGAGGCGGGAGGCCGGCCACCAGGCAGCGGAACGGCTCCCGTCGGCGCAGCGGCTCCACCGGGGAGCGGCACGGCGCCGGTGCTGGCGCCAGGCTTCACCGGGAAGACGTTCTGACAGGTGGGGCACTTGATGCGTGCGCCCCCGGCCGGAATCTTCTTGTCGTCGATGGTCAGGCTCGAGTTGCACGACGGACACGCGACCTTCATGGAGCTCCTTGTGGCGCAGACGCTCGCTTTTGCACCAAGCCGCGCGAGGTTACCCCGCGTCGTGCGCTGGCGGAACTTGCAGTATCGGTGTGCGACATCCAGTGGTGGCGCATGAGCGACCCCACGTTTCGCCGGGCTGGAAGTGCGAAGTGGAAGTGCTATGCGCGGCGCCGATGTCTGCCGCCGACCCGCACCTGAGCGTCGTCATTCCGGTCTACAACGAAGAGGCCATCGTCGAGTCGGCGGGCCTCGAGCTCGCCAAAGGACTCAGCGAGCGCGGTTGGGACTACGAGATCATCTTCGCCGAGAACGGCTCCCGCGATCGCACGCCCGAGATCCTCGAGCGCATGACGAAAGAGCACCCTCGCCTGAAGTGGTTTCACAGCGAGACGCCCAACTACGGCTCGGCGCTCAAGGCGGGCATTCTCAAGGCGAAGGGCGCGCTGGTGGTGTGTGACGAGATCGATCTCTGCGATCTCGTCTTCTACGACCAGTCGGTGCCGCGGCTCGAGCGCCGTGAGGCCGATCTGATCGTGGGCTCGAAGGCGGCGCGGGGCGCGAGCGATCGCAGGCCGATGGTTCGCCGGGTCGCCACGCGGGCGCACAACGGGTTGCTGCGGGTCGCGCTGGGCTTCAAGGGCACCGACACGCACGGCCTCAAGGCGTTTCGGCGCGAGAAGCTGCTGCCCGTCATCGACAAGTGCGTCGTCGACATGGACGTGTTCGCTTCCGAGTTCGTGGTGCGCGCGTGGCGCGAGGGCCTCGAGGTTCGCGAGATTCCCATTCAGTTGATGGAGAAGCGCCAGCCCTCGATTCACCTCTTCAAGCGCGTGCCCAACGTGCTCAAACAGGTCGCGCGGCTGGTCTACGTGATCCGCGTGCGCGGCCAGTAATCACGGCGTCGAGCGGTACGGGCCCTTGAGATCGTCGGGCACGTCGCCGTCGAAGGTCAGCACCTCGCCGTGCCCCTTCTTCGCCGGGTCCTTCGAGAACTTCGGCGCGAACTTCTTCCCACCGACCTCGAAGAGCAGCTTGCTGCCCTGCACGTCCCACTTTCCTTCGAGGGACTTCGGCTGGGCGCGCGCGGTGTCGTAGGGCTCGAACGAGTAGCGGAAGGTGCCGTCGTAGTGCAGCGCGAGGAACCGATCGGGGCCGCCTTCGTAGCCCGCGAACCACGTGCCCATCAGCGATTGCACGTTCTTGTCGTACTTGAGCTTGGTGGTGAGCCACTGGCCATTGAGCGGCTTGCCGTCGGAGACGAAGACGATGTCGGTGATGCACACCGGCTGATCGGGATCTTCGGCGGGGAACTGATCACGAATCTCGAGCGAGAGCCGCGTGGTGGTGAAGGGCTTGTCGAAGACGATC
The DNA here is from genome assembly GCA_040275325.1 of Myxococcaceae bacterium. GTDB lineage: Bacteria > Myxococcota > Myxococcia > Myxococcales > Myxococcaceae > Xiheimicrobium. The sequence continues at coordinate 40,515 of JBEOKA010000092.1, forward strand.
AGCTGCTGGCCGCGCTTGTCTTCGAGGGTCACCAGGTGCGTCTGCTTGCCGGCGGCGAACACCAGCTTGTGCGCGCGCGCGAACTCGCCCCAGGTGCTCTCGTTGAAGTTGTTGCCGGTGGTGATGCGCACTTCGTCGATCTTCGTCGGAGCCGTGAAGCCGAAGGTGAGCAGCTCGTTGAGCGGGTCTGACGAGGTGCTGCACCAGGCCGTGCCGTCGCGGGCGTCGAGCAGGTTGAGCGGCTGGTACAGCGTCGGCCGCGTGTCTTTCTTGAAGTAGCCGGTCGCCTGCGCGAACCCGACTCCACCGGCGAGGGCAGGCGTCGAGAGCAGGCTGAGCACGAGGAGTGCGCGTCGCATGAGAAGCACTCTCTCGTTTTCGCACCAAAGGATCCACATCGCTGGAACACCGGCGTCGTTTGGGCTGTTCGGGCTTTGTGGCATGAGGCCGCGCATGAACCAGGTTCGATCGTCGGTCGTGGCGGTGCTCCTCGCGAGTGTCGTCGCGTGCTCGAAGTGTGACGACGGCGCGGCGGTGGTCGACGCGGGCCCCATCGACGCCGGGCCGCAGCAGCTCACCGAGGCCGAGCCCAACGAGTCTGCCGAGAAGGCGCTGGTGATCGATCGCAATTCGGTCGTCGAAGCGACGCTCGGCGCCGACCCGCAGAAGCCCGACGAAGACTGGTACGCGCTCAAGGCCGCCCTGCCCCGCACCGTCGAGCTGCAGGTGACCGCTCCGATGGGCGGCGACGTGGCGGTCGAGGTCATCGACGCGACGAAGACGGTGCTCGCGTCGATCAACGCAGCGGGCCCCGGCGTCGCCGAGCGCCTGCCGAACCTTGACGTCTCGGGCACGGTGCTGGTGCGGGTGATCACCGTGAAGAAGGGCGTCGGCGGCGCGTACACCGTGAGCGCGACGTTCAGGGAGCGGCAGCCGGGCTTCGAGCTCGAGCCGAACGATCGCAAGGTCGACGCCACACAGGTGCAACTCGGCCAGGCCGTCTCGGGCTTCATCGCGCACCCGGGCGACGTCGATCTGTACCGCTTCGAGCTGCCGACGCCCGCTGAAGAGGCGCCTGTCGCCGTCGAAGAGAGTGACGCCGGCGAGGCCGATGGAGGCGAGGTCGACGCGGGAGCGGTCATCGACGCCGGCGTCGGCCCCGAGCTCAAGACGGCGTTGCGCGTCGACGTCAGCGCGGTCGAGGGCGTGTCTTTCGAGCTGCAGCTGCTGACCGAGGCCGAGGCGGTGCTGTTTCAGGCGAAGTCGCGCGAGTCGTCGGGGCTGTCGCTTCGCAACGTCGGCGTGCGCCAGTCCGATCGCGTGCTGTACGTCGCGGTTCGCAGCGCTGCGCTCTCGGCAGCGAAGGACGCGAAGAAGGGCTTCAACGTCGAGCGCTACTACACGCTGACGGTGGTGCCCGAAGAGGCCGGCGCGACGGCGGAGTACGAGCCCAACGACGAGCTCGGCAAGGCGACCGATCTGCCGCCCAACAGCTACCGCGAGGGCTTCATCAACCCGCGCGGAGACACCGATCACTTCAAGCTGACGACCGACGGCCCCAGCATCGTGCGCGTGCAGCTCGGCGGCGTCGAGAAGGTCGACCTGCAGCTGTCCGTCGTTCGACCCGTCGAGGGAAAACCCGACGAGGTGATCCTCAAGGTGAACGAAGGCGGCACGAAGGAGCCCGAGCTGCTCAACAACGTGCGCTGCGACGGCGTGTGCTGGTTCCGCGTCGAAGGCGTCGCGCGCAAGGTCGACGGCAAGTGGGTGAAGGAAGACGAGAACCCCGATCAGGCCTATCGGCTCTCGAACACCGTCGTCCCCGATGACGGCACCGAGGAGCGCGAGCCGAACAACACCGCCGACGCCGGCACGCCGCTGTCATTCGGCAAGGCCGTGCGCGGAACGATCTACCCGAAGAAGGATCTCGACTACTTCGCGGTCGACCTGCGCGATCGCCAGGTGAAGACGCCGATCTCGGCCCAGCTGATCGGCGTGCTGAAGGTCGACGTCG
>JBEOKA010000093.1:0-11460 GCA_040275325.1 Myxococcaceae bacterium
CTTCGGCCGGGTGCACGAACTCAGACGAAAGGCAGCTCGCGTTCCTGACTCAGAGGCTCTGCAGCCACTTCACGAGCTCGGCGTTCTGCGTCGCCGCCAGCAACGGGTCCTTCGCGCGAAGGTCGGCCTCGGCCAGCCACTTCGACACGATCGGCGGCACCTCGAGCCCGCCCTCACGCACGCGCCGCATCACGAGCTGGGCTTCGTCGAAGAACGCATTGAGCGAGAGCCTGTCTCCGATGGGCAAGCGAAACAGGTTGGTGAGGTCTCGTTTGAGCGCGGCGGTGTCGTACTGGAGCGTCGCCATCGTCAGCCCTTGTTGGTGACGCCTTCACGCTGCGCGGGCGCCTCGTTCGGCTTCTCTTTCGCGACCGCGCCCTGCCCTTCACGCTCGATGACGAGGGTGCCGAGCTCTTCGGGCTTCACCTTTCCGCCGGCGATGAGCAGCTCGACGAGGCGTTTGTGCTGCTCCTCGTGCTCCATGGGCAGCGCGTCGGAGTCGCTCTCGAGCTTCACCCACACGTTCTTCTTCTTCGACACGGGATCGATCTCGAGCCGCAAGGTCATGGTGGCCATGGGTCAGCGCTCCGAAGCGACGGGGTCTTTCTTGGGCACGCTCGGCATGAGCGTGGCGAGGGCGGCGGCGTCGAGCACCTTCTTCTCGACGAGCAGGTCTCTCAAGGTGGTCACGAGCGCCTTGTTGGCGGTGAGAATGTCGCGCGCGCGTTTGCGCTGCGTCTCGAGGATCTCGGCGATGGCCTTGTCGAGCGCGGCCTTCGTCACCTCGGAGACCGGGTCTTCACTCGAGAGCTCCACCCGGCGCATGCCGACGGTCTCTCCCGCCAGGCCGTAGTCTTCGACGAGGGCGCGGGCGATGTCGGTCGCGCGAGACAGGTCGTTGCCGTAGCCCCACGAGACGTCGTCGAAGAAGAGCTGCTCGGCCTCGCGCCCGCCGAACAACACGCAGACGTCGTCGAGCAGCTGGCCCATCGTCATCACCTTCGTGTGCGTGCGCTCGGCGTGGCGCACGTAGCCCGCGGTGAAGTCGCCCTGAATGCTCATGCGCTCGATGGGCGCAGACGTCGGGCAGAAGAGCGAGACGACGGCGTGGCCAGCCTCGTGCGTGGCGACGACGCGCTCCTCTTTGGGAGTCAGCTTCATGCGCTCGACCATGCCGGCGATGGTGCGCTCGATGTCTTCGATGTCGGTCGGCGTGGTGAGCTTCTCGCGCAGGCGCATGCGGGCCACGGCGCGGCAGAGCGCCTGAATGTGGTCGCCCGAGTACATCGAGCCGGTGCCCTCGACGAACTCGCCCGTCTTCTTCACCAGCCAGTCGAGGCCACGCGGCGCGAGCTGCAGGCCGAGCTTCTGGTCGTAGATGCTGATGATGGCGCGCCGGTCTTCGGCGTTCGGGTAGGGAATGTGCAGGTGGAACTCGAAGCGGCCCGGGCGGAGCAGCGCGGGGTCGAGCGACTCGACGAAGTTCGTGGTGCCAACGACGAACACGAGCTCGTCTTTGCGGAACCCGTCCATCTCGGTCAGCAGCTGGTTCACCATCGAGTGCTCGACGCCCGAGCCCTGGTAGGTGCCACGCGCGGTGGCGAACGAGTCCAACTCGTCGAACACGATGATGGCCGGCGCCGCCTGCCGTGCGCGCGTGAAGACCTGCCGCAGGTTCTCTTCCGACTCGCCGACCCACTTCGACTTGAGCTCGGGGCCCGAGACGACGGTGACGGCGGCTCCCAATGACGTGGCCATCGCCTTCGCGAACAGCGTCTTGCCGGTGCCGGGCGGGCCCCAGAAGATCATGCCGCGGGGAATGAGGCCCTCGATGCTCTTCATCGACGACTCGTCAGCCGCGGCGTCTTTCAGCGCGAGCACGTCGAGGATCTCTTTCTGCAGCCGCTCCTTCACCTTCGCGTAGCCACCGACCTCTTTGTTGAGGTCGATGTCAGGCAGCGTGAGCTGGCCGACGAGCGTGGCCTGGCGCAGCTGGCGCTCGGCGGGCTTCGGGTCGCTCGGGTAGTCCTCTCCCGTGAGGGTCGAGAGCAGGCGGCGCAGGCGCACCGCGTTCACGCCCGAGACGTGTTTGTAGAGCTGCGGCCCTTTCAGGCCGCGCGCGTTCGAGAGCTTGCGCGACTCACGCTGGGTGACGAGGTGACGCAGCCGGTCTCGCGGAACACCGAGCAGGTGCTCGTTGCGGGGGAACAGGTTCTCGATCACCTTCGGCAGCGGAAACGACGGGTCCTTGAAGCCGAGGAAGACGAGCTCGGGGTTCTCGTACAACAGGGGAATCACCTCGCGCGCTTCGCTGGTGAGCCCGCCGACGCTGGTGGTGAGCAGGTCGAGGTGGGGCAACACGAGCACGCGATCGGCCACGGCGCCGCGTACGGCCTCGCGCAGATAGAAGACGATGGTGCCGACGAGGCCCATGCCCGGCTGCAGCGGCGGCATCTCGGGAATCGGGCGGCCGTCGAGGTACAGAAACGAGCGACCCTCCTTCTTCAGGCGATCGCGCACCGCTTTGTACAAGTAGGGCGTGAGCTCTTTCTCGCACTCCACCAGCGTGGGCAGGCCGGCGCGCAGGGCGTCGGTGATGCGGGCGATCTCTGCCGGGTACGCGGCCTCGACGGCAGCGAACGGCGAGAGCTCGACGGGGAGCTGATCTTCAGGGACGAGCAATGACACGAAGCACTCCGGACGCGTGACTTAGACGCGCACCTTGATGGTGAGGCCGCCGTTCGCGTCCTCGTGAACTTCTTCGACCTGCCCGAGCTCGGCCGCACGCGTCTTCAGCGCCGTCGCGGTGACGCGATTGACGACGCCATCGAGCTCTTCCTTGAGATCCTTCAGCGTGCCCTCGAGCTGCTGCGTCACCTTCTTGCGCAGGGCCTCTTCTTCACTCTTCGCCTCACGCTTGAGCGCCTCTTGCGCGACCTTGCGCAGCGCAGCTTCACGCTCGTCTTTCGCGAGCTGATCGACGACAGCGGTGCGCTCGGTGGTGAGCTCGAGTTCCTGGTGGCCTTCGGCCGTGGCCGACACCTGACCGGTCTCGAGATCGACCTCGACCTCGACGCCGTTCTTCTCTTTGCGGGTGGCGGTGTTGCCGTTGCGCGTGAAGCCGCGGCCCTCGAGCTCGGCGCCGAGCAGCGCGCTCATTCGGTCTTTCTGCAGAATCGGCAACAGCTCGAGCGTCGACGTGACGCCGTCGTCGACCTGCACGTGCTGCGACAGGGACTCCTTGATGCTGATTCGGTAGGCGCGACTCATGGCGGGAAGCGGAGCACACCTCATCGACGCGTGCCACGACCGCAACTGAATCGACCCCGTCCGTTGGGGCGAGGTTGATTTTCCCCCTCGACCGGGCATCGATCTCGCCGCCCATGCTGCTCACGCTCGTCGTCGCGCTGTCGCTGAACGCTCCACCGCTTCAAGGCAGCATTCGGCTGCAGCCACCTTCGGCCCAGGGCGCGAGCGCGGCAGACGTCGAAGCCGTGCAAGCCGCGCTGAAGCAGGAGTTCGAGGCCGAGGGCTACGCGGTGCTGACGAACGACGCGAAGCCCGCGACCGCGGTCGTCTCAGGCTCGGTGGTGAAGCAGGGCAGCGGCTACTTGATCAGCCTGGACATCAGCCGGGTGAGCGACCAGCGCATTCTCGAAGCGGTGAAGCAGGAAGCGAAGTCGGCGGCCGACCTGCCCAGAGCAGGCATCGAGGCTGCCAAACAGCTCGCGTCGTCGCTGCGGCTGTCCACCGGAGTGCGGGCAAAGGTGAAACTGAAATGACCATCGAGTGGCCGGTTGCGAGTCCCGAAGCGTCGAAGGCTGCCCTCGAGAAGAACGCGCGAGTTCGCAAGAGGTCGAAGACGACGACCCGCGAAGACACCGACGCGTGGCGAAAGTCGGCGACCGACGCGCTGACGGGCCGCCAGCCCAGCTTCATCGACCGAATCCTCGAGGGGCTGCCGCTCACCGGAGACATCGCCGGCCGCGTCGCGGTGCCCGTGCCACAGGTCGACGACCACCGCTTCGGGCAGTCGTCGGGCATTCCCTTCGTGCTCGAGATCGACGTCGACCGGAAGAACACGGCGCCTGCGAACGTGGGCCACAAGGTCGACGACGTCTTCTTCCAGACCTACCCGCCGCTGCTCTTCAACGTCTGCTTCGCGTGTGGAGCGCCGCAGGGCCCGACGCGCGTCGGCCTCTACGGAGACCCGCGCAGCCGCTGGTTCAACGTCTTCCTCGGGTACTACCAGCTCGACGTGCTCGCGAACGCGGAGGCGCCGAGCCCGTTCGGCTACGACACCAACGGCGACGTCGTGAAGGACCAGGTGCTGCGCATCGGCAAGAGCGACTGGAACTACTTCTCGAACTGGATGTACGGCGTGCCCGAGAGCGCGATTCTGCCGAACAACACGCTCACGGGCGCCACCGTCGACGTGAAGAAGCGCGGCATCACCATCGGCAACAAGGCGTGGGACGTGCTCACCATCGACAAGGCGCGCATGGTGAGCGCGTACGTGTCGGGCAAGCCGGGTGACGCGACGCTCGAGGCGCGCGGGCCGTACTCGTTCCTCTGGCAGGGCGCGTTCGGGTTCCCCAACCCGCAGGGCCAGTCGATGCCCGAGCTGAACAGCTTCTTCCCGTGCGACATGAAGGCGACGCTGTACATGTGCGCGCGCAAGGTCGAGCACGCCGAGTACTCGGGCCAGGCGACGTGGCAGACGTTCCTCTTCGGCGGCACCGTGAACCAGTGGTGGGCCGAGAAGAACCGGCGCTTCGAAGAGAACGAGGAGTTCCTCGAGTGTCAGCTCGAGGCGGTGCGCGAGGTGATCAAGCGCGACTACCCCGAGCTCGGCTACGAGCCCTGAGCCGCCCGCGCGAGCGCCTCGGCCTGACGCTCAAACCCGCGCTGCACCTTCACGAGCGGGACGAAGTTCGCGAGCAGGCCGTGAAAGGTCTCGATGCTCTCGTAGCGGGTCCGGTCGTCTGAGAGCCTCGTCAACGTCTGCAGCCGCTCTGCGCGAACGAGCCCGAGCGTCGGCAGCACACCGGTGAAGCGCCAGGCGAGCGCAGCCGACGTGCCGGGTGGCTCGACGCGTGTGACGAGCTCTCCAGAGGCCGCGCCGCCGCCGTCATGCCACTTCACGTGCAAGACGAGCCGGCCGCCCAGCATCGGAGTCGCGCCGCCATCGACCTTCACGATGAACGGGTTCCAGTCGGGGTAGCGGTCGAGCGCGGTGAGCACCTGCCACACCCGCTCGATGCTCGCGGGAATCTCGATGTCTGCGCGCGCCTCGGGCTGGCTCACGTGAGCGCTTCGAGCTCGGCGAGAATTCGTCCCGCGGCCGCGAAGCCGTTGGGGCCGAGCCGCTCCCAGTCCTTCACGAGCGCCTGCGCGACGTCGTAGCCATCGTCGATGAAGCGCGTCGCGCGGTGCGCCTGGTCCCACTGCTCGAGGCGTTGAATGACGCGCCACAACGCGCCCGCCTGCTGCCGTGCCTCACCACGTTCACGCAGCGGAGACTCGGGGTCGAGCGAGACGAGGTCGGCAGCTCCCGTGCGAGTCGCCAGCCACGCCGACGCCGCGTCGACGAAGAAGCGCGCGAGGTGCCGCTGCTGGAGCTGATCGACGACGTCGAGGAACGAGGCCGCGATGGCCGCCTGCGAGCGCCCGACTGACGCGAGCACCTTCGGCTGCGCGAGCTGCACCTTGAAGAGCTCGGCCGCCAGCCACGCATCACCGAGCAGGTCGAGCAGGCCGCGCACGAACGGCAGGTGCTCCTTCGCCAACGGAACAACTGGCAGCTTCCCGAGCCGGCCCATGGGGGCGGCGTGCATCAACTGCACGAGGGGCAAGCTGCGCAGCTCGACCTGGCTCATCAACGTCGCTTCAGCCGCGGTGCCACGCGCGCGCTCGAGCAGCAGCGCGGCGAAGACCTCTTCCGACGGCGTGAGCGCGCCCTGAAAGTGCAGCGCCGCGACGTCGGGCTCGGCGAGCGGCAGCTTGAGCGCCCACTGCAACAACCGAATCGTGTTGGCGGTGAACTTCAGTGGCGGCAGGTCGTGGCTCCACAGCCGACCGTCGACCTCGTTCGTCCACCCGCCCTCTTTCAAGAGCGAGAAGCCGACGCCGCGCGCGAGCGTCTCTTCGAGCAGCGCGGTCGAGGTGGGGCCCAGCTTCGCGGGCGGCGCGACGCTGACGAGCAAGAGCCTGGTGAGCTCGGAGCCCGGCCCGCTGCCGACGACACAGCGCGCGAGGGTGATGAGGTTGGCTTCGGCATGGGTGACGCGGGCGAGCGACATGAAGGGTCAGGAGCTTCGCAGAAATTGGCGCAGCACGTCGGCCGGAGCAGGCCAGCCGTTGATGGTCAGCTTCCCGTTCTCGAGGCGCAGCTCGACGGTGTTGCTGCTCCAGAAGCGCGGCTCGTCGGGGCGGTATGCGGTGGTGAAGAAGTGCAGCTGCTGATTCGTGGAGCCCACCCAGCGCCGCGCCTTCTCGGGCTTCGTCGAATCGTAGCGTCCATCGAGCAGCAGATCGGCGAGCTCGAGCATCGTCTGCACGCCGGGCTTCGTCTTCGCCTGCTCGCGCAGCTCGGCCAACGTGTAGCCGCTGTAGAGCATCACCGTCTTGCCGCCGGCCTTCACCAGCTTGCACAGCTCGGCGACGCCGTCGGCCTGCTCGAAGGGCTCTCCACCGAGCACCGACAGCCCTTCGATGCGAGGCGTGGAGAGGATCTCGGCGGCGAGCTCGACGACCTCGACTTCGACGCCGCCCTTCCCGTGAACGAACATCTCGGGGTTGCAGCAGCCGGGGCAGCGAATCGTGCAGCCCTGCACCCAGAGCGCGAAGCGCACGCCCGGCCCTTCGGCCTCGGTGTCTCGAATCTTCTGGGCGACGCGCAGCTTCACGACGGCGCAGCATAGTCACCAACGAGAGACACCGCTGCGGCAGTGGCCAGACGGGTAGATTGCGCGACCGATGCGACTCGCGCTCGTTCTCACCCTGCTCACCTCGTGCGCGCCGGCACCGACCGGCATCGACTTCGTCACCACCGACGTCACCGCACCGCTGGTGCAGGCGAGCCTCGAGTTCGTGCCCGACCCGCGCGTGACGACGCAGCGAAGCAGCGCGCCTCGCACCGCAGCCGGCCGAGCCAGCGTCACGGTGGCGGTCGTGGAGCGCTCAGACTGCACCGACTGCTACCGCATCGATCGCGATGGCTCGCGCCTCGTCATCTCGGGCGGCCTGCCGCTCGGCGTTCAGTACGGCGTCGCCCACGTGCTCGAGCTGCACGGGTACCGCTTTCACCACCCGTGGAAGACGTACGTGCCACCCGACTTCCTGCCCATCGACCCGGCCGCTTACGGGCAGGAACACGCGCCCGAGGTCGACGTTCGACGCGGGCTGCATCTGCACACGCTGCACCCCATCGAGGCGCTCTACGACTTCTGGGTGCCGTCGGCGAAGAACCTCGAGGGCGCCCGCCGCACCATCGACTTCGTCGTGAAGAACCGCGGCAACTTCGTCTCGATGTACGCGCTCGACGACATCACCAACGACGACGAGAAGACCCGCGCGTGGCGCGCCCACACGAAGCAGATTCTCGCGTACGCCACCTCACGCGGCGTCGACCTGGGCATCGCGATTCAGCTGTTCGGGAAGGCGAACCTGCAGCTCTCGTTCGACCTCATCGATGACGAGACGAGCCCAAACGCGCTGGCCGAGCTCGAGCGGCGGCTGCACGTGTTGCTCGACGAGACGCCGTATGCCTCGGTGCAGGTCGCGTTCGGAGAGTTCTTCAAGGCCGACCCCGCGCAGCTCGTGCAGAAGGTGGACGAGACATACGCGGCGCTACAGCGGGTGCGGCCCGGCGTCGAGATGGTGTGCAGCGTTCACGTCGGCAACTTCCCCGACCTGCGCGTCGACTACATGGGCGTGCGGCAGCTGTATTACTTCCTCATCCGCTACGCGAACCCGGCCATCGTGCCGTGGGTGCACACCGTCTTCTTCTACAACTTGTACGACGACGCTGGTGGCGCGTACCTGCACGACGACTTCAGCGAGCACCGCGCGTTCCTCGAAGAGCGCGTGCGCACCGGCAAGCCCGTCGCCTACTACCCGGAGTCGGCCTACTGGATCGCCTTCGACAACAGCGTGCCCACGTACCTGCCGCTGTACATGAAGAGCCGGCACCTCGACCTCGCGCGCCTCAAAGACGCGGGGCGGCTTCGTCAGCACGTGTTGTTCAGCACCGGCTGGGAGTGGGGCTACTGGCAGACCGACGTCGCGACGCTGCGCATGACGTACGAGCTGCCTTCGACGTGGAGCGACCCCGTTCGCGAGCAGTTCGCGCCGTTCGCAGAGAAGGGCCTGGCAGCGGCCGACCTCGTGCGGCGGCTGGGTGACGCGCAGTACGACGGGCTGCTCACGAAGCGACTCGCGGCGTACCTCGCCAGCCGTGACGAGGTCATCGAGGTGGGCAAGGCGCGCGGCATCGTCTCGCAGCCCGACCGGGTGCTCTTCGGCGACCTGCGCGCGATGACGCCGAGCGAGCGCGCGGCCTTCGTCACGCGCGTGCTCGACCCGCTCGAGCAGCTCGCCGCACGTCAGACCGAACTCGACGACGCGCTGGTGGCGCTGGGCCTGCCCTTGGACAACCCATGGCTCGCCGAGTTGAGCGACGGCTTCGCCATCACCGCAGGCCGCAGCCGCTTCATTCACGCGCTGTATCGCGCGGTCGCCGTCTCTTCCGAGGGTGGTGACGCAGCGGCGCTGCTGAAGAGCGCGGAAGACGAGCTCGCGAAGGCCGAGACCGTCGTTCGACGGCGACGAAACGCCCTGTGGGACCCCGACGCCATCGAGGTTCTGCGCAACAACGACAACCCCACCTTCTACGACTACGGCTACCTGCGCGAGGCCGACACGTTGTGCTTCTGGAAGCGCGAACGTGCCCAGGTGCGAAACCTGCTGTTGGGCGAAGGGCTCTTCATTCCCGCCTGCGTGCTCTGACGCGGTTCAGAGCGCCAGCACACCTGACGCCTTCTCCATCAGGGCGAGGCGGCGCTTCGTCACCGGGCTCGAGCCATCGATGACGGCGGCGGTCTCGGTCAGCACGCGATCGAGCGAGAACATCTGCACCGACGAGTCTTCGGTGGGCATTCCGCCCTGCACGGGCGGGAGCCACGCGGCCATCGAGTCGGTGAGGCCACGCAACAGCGCGCCTACCGACGCGAAGCCGAGCCGGCCGGCGATGGCCCTGTCCTGGTAGCTCGGGTTGCCGCCGCGCACGACGTGGCCCAGCACCGTCGCGCGAATCTCGACGTTGGGCATGTCGGCGCGCATCGACTCCTCGGTCAGGCGCACCAGGCGCGTGCACGGCACCTGCACGCCCTCGGCCTTGATGATGAGAATGCGGCGCTTGCCGCGCGCGTAGCCGTTGCGAATGACGTTCGAGAGATCGGCGATGAGCTGCTCCTCGCTCTTGCCCTGCTCGCGAATCAGCACGGCGTCGGCCGCGAGCGCGATGGCGCTGGCCATGGCGAGGTAGCCGCAGTCACGGCCCATCACCTCGACGACGAAGGCCCGGCGGTGCGCGCGCGCGGTGTCAGAGATGTGGTCGCATGCGTCGACGATGGTGTTGAGCGCGGTGTCGACGCCGAGGCAGAGCGCCGTGCAGCCGATGTCGTTGTCGATGGAGCCCGGAATGCCGATGACGGGCAGCCCCGACTCTCCGGCGAAGATGTGCGCGCCAGTGAGCGAGCCGTTACCGCCGATGACGACGAGGCCCTCGAGGCCGTGCTTCACCATCTGCATGTTGGCCTGCGCGCGCCCCTCGGCTTCACGAAAGCGCATGCTGCGCGCCGAGCCGATGATGGTGCCGCCCTGCCCGCCCGCCGCGTCGACCTCGACGTCGACCGTCACCACGCCGTCTGGCAGCACCTTCGTGAGCTCACGAAAGGTGCCGTCCATGAGGCCCTCGTAGCCCTCCATGGCGCCGAAGACCTGCACGCCCTTCGAGGCGGCGAGCTTGGTGATGGCGCGAATCGCGGCGTTCATTCCGGGCGAGTCACCACCCGAGGTGAGGACGGCGATCTTCTTCATGTGACGGCTCCCTTGCGTGGCGAACGGCGCGCGGAGTGTCTCCGCGGGTGCCTCGCGTGGGAAGCGTCTTCGCTGGCGCAGTGCGACGTCAGGCCGAGAGGAACTCGCCCGCCATCGACCACGCGTGGGTGTCGCCTTCGATGTCGACGTGGCGCTCTTCGTCGGGCTCGTCGGCCTTCAGCGAGCAGCGGTCGTCGACGAGGCCTGCGACGGCGGCGGCGAAGACATCGGTCATCGTGGGCCCATGCATCGGCCACGACGAGAGCCCGACGTTCACCATGATGTGGTGCTCTCCGAATTGCTGGCGAAGGGAGTCGACGAGCGACCAGCCGTCGAAGAGCGAGGCGCTGGGGCAGACGAGCGCGAGCAACTCGTCGCTCACCACGTGCAGTGCAGCGGGAGGGGACACTTGCGTCCCCAGCGCCTCGAGAAACCCTGCGGGCAGCATCGAGACCGGCACGAGCGGCTCGACCAGCACCAACACGCCTGTCGACGTGGTGACCAACGCGTCGGCCAGCATCACGTCGAGCTGCCGGCGTGCTTCCACTTCTCGTGCAAATCCAGTCATCGGGTCCCGCCTCCCACGGTGGCTTCGGCACGCCGCTGCAGCGCTCACAGGTGGGCGAGTGACGCACTCGGCGAACGGTGCGAGATTCCGCGCGATGCGTCGCTTCGTTCCGCTGATGCTGTTCGTGATGGCGTCGAGCTGCTCGACCACTGCCACGATTCTGACGCGCGACCGGAAGACGACCGAGGCCACCATCATCGGAGGGGACCGCGACGTGCTGTTGCTGAAGAACACGTACGGCCTCGAGTCCATCGTGCGGCGAACCGAGGTGCGTGACATCGACCACCCCGGCAACGTCATCGCGCTGCTGGGCGGGCTCTTGCTGGGTGGCTCAGCGCTCGATCTCGCGGTGCTCGGCGCGATGTGCGCCAGTGGCGGGGTCAGAGACTGCACGGGCGTCTTCGCAGCCATGGGCACGAGTGCTGCCATCGGAGCCGGCATGCTCGTCTGGGGCCTGTGGACGTGGCTCACCTCGAAGAACGCGGTCACCGAGTCGCTCGAGAACCCGGCGGTGCCGATTCCGCTCGAGCCTGCGCTACCGACAACCCCGCCTCCGCTCGGGCCTGCAGGTGGCCCGCTGTGATTGTCCAGTTCGACTGCGCCGGCTTCGGTCCGCTCTCCTCGATGACGCCGTCGCGAGCCAACCTCGCCGCGGCATGGGTCCGCTCTCCTCGATGACGCCGCCGCTCCTCTGGCTCGCTTCCCGGCTTCGTCTCACGGGTTCCCAGTTCGACTGCGCCGTCGCGAGCCAACCTCGCCGCGGCATGGGTCCGCTCTCCTCGATGACGCCG